>NZ_MNBL01000099.1 GCF_001879695.1 Nioella sediminis | reverse complement strand
CAAAACCCGCAAGCGCTTTTTGCATCTTTCGTGAAAGTTTTTTGAAGAAGATTGTATTATATCAATAAATCAATGAATTACCAGATCAATGTAGGGCGCATGGACCAGATTTGATCGCTGTGATCGCGGCTCTGCGGCGACGCTCTGGCGACTCGCCTCTCTATATCTTGCGGTATCCACATGCTTATCCACAGATCATGGGATTTGCGCCTGTGAATCACATCAGGATCCAGCGACTCGGCGGCCTAGCGCAGCAAGGGACCTTCAGCCGAACCGCTGCGGATCGAACCCCATCGGCCCAGGGGGAGCCTGCGGCCGCTCTTGTCTGCCCCGGTCCTGGTCCGATCTCTGGTCCCCGACATGCGGATGGCCGGCGCTTGCCCTGCCCGGCCCTCGCCAATCCGCAGCAAGCTGTCGGGCCATTTCGACCGGTGCGGCATGCGACACCTCTTTCAAACAGAAAACCCGGAGCGCAGTCTTGCCGCGCCCCGGGTTTCGTGTCCAACGGTGTCGCCGGGAACTCAGAAGAAGGCCTGCAACCCCGTCTGCGCACGGCCCAGAATAAGCGCGTGCACGTCATGGGTGCCCTCATAGGTGTTCACCGTTTCCAGGTTCATCATGTGGCGAATGACCTGGAATTCCTCGGAAATCCCGTTGCCACCATGCATGTCGCGCGCCATGCGGGCGATATCCAGCGCCTTGCCGCAATTGTTGCGCTTGATCAGGCTGATCATCTCGGGCGCGGCAGCGGCCTCGTCCATCAGCCGCCCGACGCGCAGCGCCGCCTGCAGGCCAAGGGTGATTTCGGTCTGCATATCGGCCAGTTTCTTCTGGAAAAGCTGCGTCTGCGCCAGGGGCTTGTTGAATTGCTTGCGGTCCAGTCCGTATTGCCGCGCCGCATGCCAGCTGAACTCCGCCGCGCCCATCACGCCCCAGGCAATGCCATAGCGCGCGCGGTTGAGACAGCCGAACGGCCCTTTCAGACCCTGCACATTCGGCAGCAGCGCGTCTTCGCCCACTTCCACGCCATCCATCACGATCTCACCTGTCACAGACGCGCGCAGCGACTGCTTGCCCGCGATCTTGGGCGCAGACAGCCCCTTCATGCCCTTTTCCAGCACGAAACCCCGGATCTTGCCGCCATGCGCCTCGGATTTCGCCCAGACCACGAAGACATCGGCAATCGGGCTGTTCGAAATCCACATCTTCGACCCTGACAGGCGATAGCCATTGTCAGTCTTCTCCGCCCGCGTCTTCATGCCCGCCGGATCAGACCCGGCATCGGGTTCCGTCAAGCCAAAGCAGCCGATCAGCTCACCCGAGCACAGGCCGGGCAGGTATTTCTGCCGCTGCTCTTCCGACCCGTAGGCATAGATCGGGTAGATCACGAGGCTCGACTGCACCGACATCATCGAGCGATAGCCAGAATCCACCCGCTCGATCTCCCGCGCGATCAGGCCGTAGGTGACATAGTTCGCGCCAAGCCCGCCATATTCCTCGGGCAAGGTCGCGCCCAACAGCCCCGCCTGCCCCATCAGCGGAAACAGCTCCGGCGCGACGGTCTCCTCGGCATAAGCCTTGATCACACGCGGCTGCAATTCGCTCTGCGCAAACTCCCGCGCCGCGTCGCGCAGCATGCGCTCGTCTTCGGTCAGCTGGCCTTCCAGCATCAGCGCGTCGTCCCACTGGAAGCTCGACAGGTCGGGGCGGTCTTTGGCTTTCAGGCTCATCTTCGTCTCCTCAGGTCAGGGCGGCCACGGCGCGGGCGATCCGGCTCAGGCCTTCGGTCAGGTCATCGGTGGAATAGGCGTAGGACAGGCGGAAATGCCCCGGCAGCCCGAAGGCGCGGCCCGGCACAAGCGCCACGGCTTCGGCGCTCAGAATGTAGTCGCAGACATCCGCATCGGTCTCCAGAACCTCACCCGTGGGTCGGCGCTT
>NZ_MNBL01000098.1 GCF_001879695.1 Nioella sediminis | reverse complement strand
GCGCCACGGCTTCGGCGCTCAGAATGTAGTCGCAGACATCCGCATCGGTCTCCAGAACCTCACCCGTGGGTCGGCGCTTGCCGATCAGCCCCGCGCAGGAGGGGAAGACGTAGAAGGCGCCGCCGGGTTCCGGGCAATCGATGCCGGGGATCGCGTTCAGCGCCGATACCACCATGTCCCGCCGCGCGCGGAAAGCATCGCAGCGCTCTGCCAGCAGGTTCTGCGGGCCGGTCAATGCGGCCAGCGCGGCGGCCTGCGAAATCGAGGACGCGCCCGAGGTCGAGGTGCCCTGCACCGCCACCATCGCCTTGATCAGCGGCACCGGGCCGATACCCCAGCCCAAGCGCCAGCCGGTCATCGCGTAGGCCTTGGACGCGCCGTTCACGACCAGCGTGCGATCCGCCAGATCGGGCGCGGCATTGCGGAACGAGGTAAAGGGTTCAAACGCGATATGTTCATAGATCTCGTCGGCCATCACCCAGACATGCGGGTTCACGCGCAGCACCCCGGCCAGCGCTTCCAGGTCGGCTTTGGAATAGAGCGCCCCGGACGGGTTGCCGGGATTGTTCAGCAGAAGCCACCGAGTCTTGGGCGTGATCGCGGCAGCCAAAGCGTCCGCCGTCAGTTTGAAACCCGTTTCCGCCCCGCATGGCGGCGCGACCAGTTCCGCCTCGCAGATCGTCAGGATATCGGCGTAGCTCGTCCAGTAGGGCGCGGGCAGGATCACCTCCTCGCCCGGATCAAGCGTGGCAAGGAACGCGTTTGCGATCACCTGCTTTGCCCCCGTGGAGACGATCACCTGCCCCGGATCGGCGGCGAACCCGGCGCTGTCCGCAATCGCCTTGCGCAGCGCGGGCGTGCCCTGCGTCGGCGGATAGGTCGTTTCGCCTTGCAGCGCGGCCTCATGCGCGGCCTCGATCACAGGCCCCGGCGTCGGGAAATCCGGCTCCCCGGTACCAAAGGTCAGCACATCGCGCCCCTCGGAGCGCAATGCACGGGCGGCCTCGGAAATGCGCACGATCTCGGACAGGGCGAGATTGCTGGCGCGGCGGGAACGGCGGAAATCAGTCATCACAGGGAACCTTTTTGACGATTGCGCATGGGATAGCGCAGGCAGATTACACATTCCATCGACAATCCGGCAGATACTCATTACAAAACGGAATGACTTACCCGCGCCGCTTCCTGCCCCCGCTACCCTGGCTTTCAGCCTTTGAGGCCGTGGCCCGGCTTGGATCCGTCACCGAAGCGGCGGCCGAGCTTGACCTGACCCAAGGGGCCGTCAGCCGACAGGTGCAAAAGCTGGAAGAGCGACTCGGGCAACGCCTCTTCACCCGCGACCGCCAGCGCCTGATCCTGACCCCGGCAGGTGCGGCCTATGCCAAGGAACTGCGCGGGGCGCTCGCCACCATCGCCAGCGCGACCCTCTCGCTCAGCTCGAATCCGCATGGCGGTTTGCTCAACCTCGCGATCCTGCCCGCCTTCGGCACCTATTGGCTCGCCCCCCGCCTGCCGGGTTTCATGGCCGCCCATCCCGGCGTGACGGTGAACCTCGCCACCCGCACCCACCCGTTCGACTTCGCGCGAGAGGACTTCCACGCCGCGATTCATTTCGGCCAGCGAGACTGGCCCGGCGCGGGTTTTCTCAAGCTGATGGAGGAGGAGAATGTCGCGGTGGCCTCTCCCTCGCTGCTCGCGACCCGCAGGGTCGCCCTGCCCGCCGATGTCGCCGACCTGCCCCGTCTTCAGATCGAAAGCCGCAAGGGCGCATGGCGGCGCTGGTTCATGGCGCACGGGCTGGGGGCAGAAGACAGGGTCGCGGTGCAGTTCGACCAGTTCGCAACGATGATCGAGGCCGCCAAACAGGGATTGGGCGCGGCGCTTGTGCCCCGCTTTCTGGTCGAGGCGGACCTGGCCAGCGGTGTCCTTCGGGCGCTGCCCCAGTCCGAAGCCGGTCGATTTGGCGCCTACTACCTGACCTGGCCCGAGGCCGGCTCGGACTACCCGCCACTCGTTGCGCTGCGCAACTGGCTGGCCGAGGAGATCGCAACCCGTTGAACAGGGCGCGGGGAAGATCCTTCGAAGGATCTTTTACGGCTGTTCGAACAGCCGTCCCCCGCCCGGAACCCGCGTTTGGTCTGTACGGGGGGTGTACAGGGGGTGCACGCCCGGTGCACGGGGGGCAGCCCCCTGTTTTCAGCCCATGTTCCGCGCCGTCAGAACATAGCAGAGCGGTAGTTGCGCGGGGCGGTTTTCATACTGCTCATAAGCCAACTCCCGGTTGCAATGGGGGTGCTCCTCCAGCCGTTCGATCCTCAGCCCGGCCCCGGCAATGGCGCTGATGACCTCGCCCAACCGATGCGCGAACCAGTAGCTGACGGGCGCCTCTCCCGCAGGCGTGCTGCCGTCATAGGTGATGCTTTCCGCCGCCACATCGGGGCCGTCCGGGAAATAACTGATCGCGGGCGTGAACGGGTCCGGCGCATCGGGGTCGAACATCTCCAGAAACGGGTGGGTCTCGTAGATCATCAGCGCCCCACCCGGTGCGATCAGCCCCGCCACCGCCTTGAAAAACCGTGACAAATCCGGCATCCAGTTGAGAACGCCAATGGTGATGAGCGCGCGGTCAAACTGCCCTACCCCATCGGGCAGATCATGGATATCCGCGCAGAGGAAAGCCACCTCACGCCCCGAGATCGCCGCCAGATCCCACGCCTGATCGAGAAAGGCCGCCGACTGGTCGATCCCCAGCACCCGGCCCGCGCCGAGCGCCTTCAGAGACAGGCATTCCCGGCCATTGTTGCAGCCGATCTGAACGCAGGATTTCCCTTCCACACCAACGGCTTGCAGGGCCTCCGTCACGGTCGCGTCAAAGCAGGAAAAGCCGGGATCGGCAAAGCCCGCCACCAGCCGCTGCCATTCCGCATTGCCCCGGTGATGCTGCGCCGAGTGATCCCAGGCCGCGCGGTTCGCGGCAATGGCCTCCGCGTCGCTCACTCCTGCACCGGCAGCAGATGCTCGCGCACGATCCGCGCCAGGTCGGATCGCGTCACGTCCTTGCCCATGCTGCCCTGTGCAACATCCACCTCCTCGGGTTTGAGCACCGTGCCACGGCGACTTTCCAGCAGCGCCTGCGTATAGGGTTTGCCGAATTCCGGATGGCCCTGAACGGTCAGCGCGAAACCGGGATACCACAGCGCAGCGTGTTCGCAGAAATCACTGCTGGCAATCGTTTCGGCCCCTTCGGGCGGGGTGAAGACCTGATCCTGATGATAGGCCTGAATCGCAATCTTTTCAGGAGCTTGGCCAAGCGCCTCGGGCCAGTCATGGGGGGTATAGTCATGTACACCCAAACCCCAACCCTTGTCGGATTTCCCCACATCCCCGCCAAGCGCCTGCGCGATCACCTGATGGCCGAAGCAGATGCCCACCATCGGCACGCCCGCATCGCGGCAGGCCCGCACAAAGCCCTCCAGCGGGGCGATCCAGGGATGCCCTTCGTAGACCCCGAAACGAGAGCCGGTGATGACCCAGAGGTCGGCCGCGCGCGGGTCATCAGGCAACTCGCCATCGAGCGCGGCAAAGCTGATGAACTCAGCCTCCGGCACATCCAGCCAATCCCGCACCATCATCGGGTAATTGCCATGCTCCGGGGCCAGCTGCTCGGGCGGACGGCCGGTTTCCAGAATGCCGATCACGGGTTGTTTGTTCATCTCTTATCCCCGGTCCTGAAGGCCGTAATACGTATAGGCGAAGGGCAGCACGGCGCGCCGCCAGCGGCCCAGTTCAAACCGTCTTGGAACGGAACGCAAGGGGGCGGGGGTGGCCGGCCCCTCGCCCATGATCTGCGCGGCCAGTAGCCGCCCAGCATAGCTGCCCATGGCGACGCCATTTCCGTGGTAGCACATGGCCGTCCAGGCGTTGTCCATGCCCTCGATTGGTCCCGCATAAGGCACCAGATCACGCGCCAGTGCCAGAAGGCCCGACCAGAAATGCGGGGTCTCCACATGCCGCCATTCGGGGAAGATCCGCTCGAAATCCGCACGCGCGATGGCGCGGGTCTGGGCATGGGCGCGGGGCGTCGTCTTCATTGCGCCACGAAGGCCAAACAGCATGCGCCTGTCCGGCATCAGTCGGAAATAATGCAGCAGGTGGCGGGTGTCATAGCACATCTGATGGCAGGTCCAGCCCTGCGTCGACAGCTCCTCATCCGTCAGCGGCCGCGTGACCAACACGTTCGACTGCACCGGCAGGTAGCGCCCGGCCAGCCAGCCGGGCAGATCGTCGGCGCTGTAGCCGTTGGTGGCAACGACGAGTCGCTTGGCGATCACGCTGCCCTTTGGCGTGGTCAGGACATGCCGCCCGTTCTCCGCCCCGATGCGCATCACAGGTGAGCCGCCGAAGATCCGCCCCCCGGCCGCAACAACCGCACGGGCCAGCCCAAGCACGTATTTCATCGGGTTGAGCGCGAAGCCGATGGGGGTGGTCAGCGCGCCGTGGAACTCGGGGCTGGACAGGCCCCGGTCGGCCAAGGCCTCTTGCGGGATCAGCTCGCAGTCCACTTGCTGGAAGCGGCGCATTTCTGCCGACAGATCGCGCAACACAGCGATGTCCTTGGGCCGGAAGGCCAGCAGGGTTTCGCCGTCGGAATGAGTGTCGGCCTCGATCCCGTACCGGTCAAGCAGCGCCGCGACATGATCCACCGCCGCCCGTTCGGCGTGGTAATAGGCCTGCGTGTCTGCCTCGCCGAACCGCTTCAGCAACTGGGTCGGCCCCGCCTTCGCCCCACCCAGACAGCAGAAGCCGCCATTGCGCCCCGAAGCGCCCCATCCCGGCTGTTCGGCCTCCAGAACCACCACGTCGCGCCCCGCCTCGGCCAGCGCCAGCGCAGCGTTGAGCCCGGTGAAGCCCGCGCCGATGATGGCAATGTCCACCTCATGCGCACCCTCAACGGGGGAATGCGCCGGCACGGCCTCGACCGTGGTGGGCCAGAAGCTGTGGGCGATTGGCTCTGGCCCGTAGGCCATCGGTTCATAGAGGCGGCGCATGGGGTCAGAGGCGGCTGAGATAGTAGCGGTATTCCACGGGCGTGATCAGGCTGGTCAGGGTCTGCACCTCGTCATTTTTCACGGCGGTGTAGATGAAGCGGTATTCCTCCCCGAAGATCTCCGCCGCGTGGTCGGACTCCGCGAACCGTTCCACCGCGTCGAACCAGTCATGGCCCAGGGGATCGGCGGGCTCTGCCCCCGGTTCATCCAGAGACGGTGGCAGTTCGGGGTCGGTGTCGATGCCGTGCAGAATGCCCCCCAGGATCGCGGTCAGCACCAGGTAGGGGTTCACATCGGCCCCGGCGATCCGATGTTCCAGCCGCGCGCCCTT
The DNA here is from genome assembly GCF_001879695.1 of Nioella sediminis. GTDB lineage: Bacteria > Pseudomonadota > Alphaproteobacteria > Rhodobacterales > Rhodobacteraceae > Nioella > Nioella sediminis. The sequence continues at coordinate 7,045 of NZ_MNBL01000098.1, read as the reverse complement.
GCCGCCAATCTCCGGCAGGCGCACCCCGGCGGACCTGTTGTCGAGCCCCCAATCGGGGCCGGAGGGCGCGAAGCTCATCCTCTGGAACCGGCGGTAGGAATTCATATGCGGTGCGAAGATCACCTGAAGATCGGCCATGGTGTCCAGCACGCCCGCCACCGCCTGTTTGAGAACCGGCGACGGGCCGCTCTGTCCGGGTTCGGGGGTGAAGATATTGTTGCCCTCATCATCGAGAACCGAGCAATGCACATGCATCCCGTTGCCCGGCGCATCCGCATAGGGTTTGGCCATGAAGGTGGCTTCCATCCCGTGCCGCGCCACGATCCCGCGCACCAGACGGCGAAAGAAAATCGCGGTCTCGGCGGCGCGCAGGACGTCGTCGGTATGATGGAAATTCACCTCGAACTGACCCGGCCCGTATTCGGCGATCAGCGTGTCGGTCTCCAGACCTTGCGTTTCGCAGGCATTGAGAATCTCGGTCAGGATCGCCTCTTGCCGCGAGACAACCTCCAGATCGTAGTTCTGGGCCATGGGGGTGCGCGCAGGTGGTATGGGCGCGTCGTCGCCACGTTCGCGCGGGCGCAGGATGTAGAACTCCAGCTCGGTGGCGACAACCGGATGCCAGCCGCGCTCCTTGAAGCGCGCCAGCATGTTCTTGAGCAATTCGCGCGGAGAAATCGGGCTGGCCCCGCCCTCTGGCGTCAGCATTTCCACCTGAAGCTGCGCCACATTGCCGGGCATCCACGGCACCGGGCACAATGTGCCGGGCACGGGCACCAGGACCCCGTCAGGATCACCCACAACGATGCCAAGCCCGGTTGCCTCCACCTCGTTGCCCATGATCGCGGGCGCATAGGTGGAATAGGGCAGGCGAACGGTGCCCGCCTCCAGCTTGCCGATGGCGTCGCCCGGCAGCCATTTGCCGCGCAACACCGCGTTGATATCGCACAGCATCAGCTCAATGCGCTCGGGCCGCCCGTGCGCTGCGCAATAGGCCTCGTATTCCTGGTTCATTGCTGTGCCTGTTCCGCCATCTGTTCGTCGCGTTGCTGCTGCACGATCCGGCGTTTGCTGACCAGCGAGGCAGAGATCACCCCGATGGTCACGATGAGGATTAGGATCGTCGACAGTGCGTTGATTTCCGGGCTGACGCCAAGGCGCACCGACGAGAAGATCTTGATCGGCAGCGTGGTGGCTGACGGTCCGGCGGTGAAGGACGCGATCACCAGATCGTCCAGCGACAGGGTGAAGGCCAAGAGCCAACCGGCGATGACGGCAGGGGCAATCAGCGGAAGGGTCACCGATTTGAACGCATCGAAGGGCGTGCAGCCCAGATCGAGCGCCGCTTCCTCCACCGACCGGTCAAAGCTGACCAGACGCGAGGACACCACGACCGATACGTAGCACATCGAAAAGGTCGTATGCGCGAGGATGATGGTGAAGATGCCACGATCCAGACCGATCGAGATGAACAGCAGCAGCAGCGACAGGCCGGTGATCACCTCGGGCATCACCAGAGGCGCGTAGATCATGCCCGAAAACAGCGTCCGCCCCATGAACTTGCCGCCGCGCACCAGCACATAGGCCGCCATGGTGCCCAGGATCGTGGCGATGGTCGAGGACACGAAGGCCACCCGCAGCGTCACCCAGGCCGCGTCAAGGAACGCCTGATCGCGGAACAGCTCGCCATACCAATGGGTCGAGAACCCGGCCCAGACCGTCACCAGCCTGCTTTCGTTGAAGCTGTAGATCACCAGAATGATCATCGGGATATAGAGGAAGGCGAAGCCCGCCGTCAGCGCGGTTGCGTTGAACCAGGAAAACCGTCTCATGCGTCGGCCTCCTGGTTCTTTTCCTGGTTCTTCTGGAACAGGATGATCGGGATCACGAGGATCAGCAGCAGGATGATGGCAACCGCAGAGGCCACCGGCCAGTCGCGGTTCGAGAAGAATTCCTCCCACAGCACCTTGCCGATCATCAGTGTAGACGACCCGCCCAGAAGCGAGGGGATCACGAACTCGCCCAAAGCCGGAATGAAGACAAGGAAACTGCCCGCGATGATGCCGGACCGCGACAGCGGCAAGGTGATGATCCAGAAGGCCGACAGGCGCGAACAGCCCAGATCCTCTGCCGCTTCCAGCAGGCTGTCATCCATGCGTTCCAGCGTCGCGTAGATGGGCAGGATCATGAACGGCAGGTAGGTGTAGACGATGCCGATATAGACCGCCGTGGGCGTGTTCATGATCTGAAGCGGGTCGGAAATGATGCCGGTCCACAGCAGCAGCTGGTTCAGATATCCCTCGTTCGACAGAATGCCGATCCAGGCGTAGACGCGAATGAGAAAGCTGGTCCAGAACGGCAGGATCACCAGCATCATCAGCATCGGCCGCCATTCCGGGGCGGCTTTCGCCATGCCATAGGCAATGGGGTAGCCCACCAGAAGTGTCAGGAAGGTCGAGATCACGGCGATCTTCAGCGACGACAGATAGGCCCGCCAATAGAGATCGTCTTCGGTCAGGAAGACATAGTTTTCCCAGTCCAGCGCGGCAAAAAAGCCGCGGATGCCCTGCCAGCCTTCGGACAGGTCCAGCGTCGGCGTATAGGGTGGAATCGAGACCGCATAATCCGACAGCGAGATCTTGAAGATGATCCCGAAGGGCACAAGGAACAGCAGCAGAAGCCAGAGATAGGGGATTCCGATCAGGGTGCGGCGGGCGAGGTTCATGATGCCCCCCTACCCGGCCAGCACAAGACCGGCGGTATCCGTCCAGGACAGCCAGACCTCGTCTTCCCAGGTGAAACTGCGCCGGGACAGACGGCGGTTGTTGGCCGCCTGCGCCTTCATCATTGTGCCGTCGGGCAGCGCGACATGGTAGGTGGAGATATTCCCCAGATAGGCGATGTCATGGATGCGGCCCTGCACGACATTGTTCATGCCCTCGGGACGCTCGGCGCTGATCGCCACTTTCTCGGGCCGGATCACGAAGGTGGCATTGCCCGCCGACAGCCCCTCGCCCGCCGTGCCGATAATCTCGGTCTGGCCTTCCGCCCAGGACAGGGCGGCAAGGCCCTCGTCCTTCAGCGTGGCATTGCCGGTAATCAGGTTCACATCGCCGATGAAATCGGCCACATAGACGGAATTGGGCGTCTCGTAGATGCGGGCGGGCGTGTCGACCTGGATGACCTTGCCATTGTCCATCACCGCCACGCGGCTGGCCACGGTCATCGCCTCTTCCTGATCATGGGTCACGATCACGAAGGTGGTGCCGGTCTTTTCCTGAATATCCATCAGCTCGAACTGGGTCTGCTGGCGCAGCTTCGCGTCGAGCGCGCCGAGCGGTTCATCGAGCAGCAAGAGTTTCGGGGCCTTGGCCAGCGACCGGGCCAGCGCCACGCGCTGCCTCTGACCGCCGGAAATCTGGTGCGGCTTGCGCTTGGCGAATTTCTCCAGCCGCGTCAGGCGCAGCATTTCCTTCACCCGTTCGGGGATCTCTTCCTTCGCCATCTTCGAGCGTTTCAGTCCAAAGGCGATATTGTCCCAGACCGTCAGATGCGGGAACAGCGCATAGGACTGGAACATCATGTTCACTTCGCGCCGGTTGGGCGGAATGCCCTTCATATCCTGCCCGCCGATGGTGATCGTGCCCTCTGTGGGCGTCTCGAACCCGGCCAGCATCCGCATCAGGGTGGTCTTGCCGCAGCCCGACGGCCCGAGCAGCGCATAGAATTCCTTGCGGTAGATCTTGAGGTCGATGTTGTCGATCGCGGTGAAATCGCCGAAGCGCTTGGTGACCCCGTCAAAGCGGATCAGGGGCGTTTCATTCGGGTCCAGCCACGGGGCGAACTCGGCAGGTTTGGCGGCGGGTTTCATGATGGCTCCTTGGCCCGTGCGGGGCATCGCGCCCGGTGCAGTCACCGGGCGCGACGATTGTCTGGCTCAACGCGGGTCTCAGGTGCCCGATTTGATCCGGGTCCACATGCGGGTCACCAGACGCTGCACACGCGCGTCATAGGGCCGGGTCGTATAGGTTGCGGCCATGGTCACTTCATCCGGGTACACGGCCGTATCGTCGATCACCTCGGATACCAGAAATTCCTGGCTTGCGAGGTTGCCGTTCGCGAAGAACACGTAGTTCGAGGCGGCGGCCATGTTTTCGGCATCCATGATGAAGTTGAGGAAGGCATGGGCGCCCGCCGGGTTCGGCGCGTCGACCGGGATCGCCATCATGTCGAACCACATCTGCGCACCTTCGACCGGGGCATGATATTCGATCACGACCCCATTGCCCGCCTCCTCTGCGCGCGCCCGCGCCTGCAGCACATCGCCGGACCAGCCGATCGCGACGCAGATGTCACCATTGGCCAGCGCGTTGATGTATTCGGAACTGTGGAAGTTCTGCACATAGGGGCGCACGGCGGTCAGTACCGGCTCTGCCAGCGCGATGACATCGGGGTCGTGGCTGTCGGGATCTTCTCCGATATAGGTCAGGGCAGCGGGGATCATCTCGGTCGGTGCATCAAGGAAATACACGCCGCACTCCGCCAGACGTTCCATGTTCTCGGGGTTGAAGACCAGTTCCAGAGAGTTGACCGGAGCATCTTCGCCGAGGATCTCGCGCACCCGGCCCACATTCACGCCGAGCCCGGTGGTCCCCCACATATAGTTGATCGCGTGCTCATTCCCCGGATCGTACTGCGCGGTCCGGTCCATGATCACGTCCCACATGTTGCCGGCATTGGGCAGCAGGTCGTAATCGAGCGGCTGGAACGCCCCCGCCTGGATCTGTCGCTGCAGGAACGTGCCGGTCGGCACCACAACATCATAGCCCGAGCCGCCCGCCAGCATCCGGGTTTCCAGAAGCTCGTTCGAGTCGAACACGTCATAGACGAGCTCATAGCCGGTCTCTTCCTCGAACTGCGCCAGAAGTGCCTCGTCGATATAGTCGGACCAGTTGTAGACCCGCACCTCTTCTGCCGCCGCCGAGAGCGCGATCATCGACCCCGCAGCCGCCAGCATGAGTACCCTGTTAGACATCCGAAATTCTCCCGTTGGATTGAGTGATTTCTTTTTTATTTGATCAAAAACCCGATTCGGCGCAAGAATTTTATGAGAATCACTCCCCAAACCCGCCAGATCGGGTAACCATGACCAGGATTTCATCATGAAAGGCCCGCGCCGTGACTGCAAGTGATCCGAAACTGCCTGAACATGAGGCGATCTACAAAAAGATCCGCAACATGATTCTGTTCGGCGAGGTTCTGCCGGGTCAGGGCGTCACGATTCTGGGGCTCAAGGATGCGGTCGGGGCGGGTGTCACGCCGGTGCGCGAGGCGATCCGCAGGCTCACGGCGGAGGGCGCGCTGGAGGCGCTTGGCAACCGGCGGGTCTGCGTCCCAGAGCTGTCGCCTCAGCGCATCGACGAAATCTATTACGCCCGCTTCGCGCTGGAGCCCAAGATGGCGCAACTGGCCGCCGAAAAGATCACGCAAGAGGGTATCACCCTGCTCGAAACCCTTGATGCAAAGGTGGATCAGGCCATCGAGACCGGCAATATCGAGGCTTATCTGGAAAGCAATTTTCGCTTTCACTTCGCGCTTTACGATATGGCGGGCACCCCCATCCTGCGCAAGATCGTCACCTCGCTCTGGCTGCAATTCGGCCCCTCGCTGCGCGTGGTCAGCGGCCGGTTCGGCACCTCGAACCTGCCCGACATGCATTCCGAAACCATCGAGGCCCTGCGCCGTGGCGACCCGGCCGCCGCCGCCCGCGCCATCGAGGATGACATCCAGCAGGGGCTCGACCTGATGACCCAGGCCCTGCGCGGCTGAACCCGAAATCCCCCGGCACCCCCCGTGCACCGGGCGTACACCCCCCGTACACCCCCCGTACAGACGGAAGCATCAGCTGCATCCCCAATCCTTAACGAACCCTTTTCATCTTGGCCCAAATACCTCGGGGGGTCCGGGGGGCAGCGCCCCCCGCGGGTCGTCGTGCCGCAGGCACGGCGAAACCCTCGTGACAGCCCGATTGACAGACTCAAAGATTTGATCATATTCTCTCAGCAGGCGACCGAACGGCCCCCGCGAACGCGCGGACACCCGGACGGGCCTTTACCGAACCACCACCGCGGCAGGACAACATGAGAACGCCCCGCAAAGCGAAATCCGAGGCGGATTGGCTGACCAATCTGCCCGAAGCCTTCCTCGACTACCTCGACGGGCGCCGACTGGAAGAGGTCGAATGCATCATCCCCGACCTTGCCGGCACCTCGCGGGGCAAGGCGATGCCGTCCTACAAGTTCCGCCCCGACGAGACCTTCTTCCTGCCCATCTCGCTCTTCTACCAGACCATTTCCGGCGAATATGTGGATATGGAGATCGAGAACCAGTGGCTGGAACGCGACGTGGTGCTGACGCCCGACATGTCCACCGCCACCGCCGTGCCCTGGGCCGATGACCCGACGCTTCAGATCATCTGCGATCTGGGCACCCGCGAAGGCGACCCGCTGGCCATCGCCCCGCGCAACGTGCTGCGCCGGGTTCTGGGGCTCTACAAGGCGCAGGGCTGGAAGCCCGTGGTCGCGCCAGAACTCGAATTCTACCTGACCAAGCCGAACACCGATCCGAACGAGGAAATCCAGCCGCCTCTGGGCCGCACGGGCCGCAAGGGCGCCAGCCGTCAGGTTTATTCCATGGCCGCCGTCGACGAATATGGGCCGGTCATCGACACGATCTACGACTACGCCGAGGATCAGGGGTTCCGCATCGACACGGTGATCCAGGAAGGCGGCGCCGGGCAGATCGAGATCAACCTTCTGCATGGCGATCCGCTGTGGCTGGCCGATCAGGTGTTCTATTTCAAGCGCTCGATCCGCGAGGCGGCACTGAAGAACGGCATCTTCGCCACCTTCATGGCCAAGCCGATCCGCGACGAGCCGGGCAGCGCCATGCATCTGCATCAAAGCGTGGTCGATATCAAAACCGGCAAGAACATCTTTTCGAACAAGGATGGCAGCCCGTCCGACATCTTCCGCCACTTTATCGG
>NZ_MNBL01000097.1 GCF_001879695.1 Nioella sediminis | reverse complement strand
TCCCGCCACTTTATCGGCGGGTCGCAGAAATACCTGATGGAACTGGTGCCATTGCTGGCCCCCTACGTGAATTCCTATCGCCGGATCACGGTGGAAGGCCAAAGCGCGCCGTCCAATCTGGAATGGGCCAGCGACAACCGCACCACGGGCCTTCGAATCCCCCATGGCGGGCCCCAGGCCCGGCGGGTGGAAAACCGGGTGATCGGTATGGACTGCAACCCCTATCTGGCCATCGCCGCCTCGCTGGCGGCGGGCTATCTGGGGATGATGAACAAGCTGGACCCCCGCCCCGCCGTCGAGGTCGAGGTCTGGGAGACCGACGATGCCTTGCCTGCCAGCCTCGGCGAGGCGTTGGACATCTTCGAGGAGGCCGAGGAAATCCGCGCCGTGTTGGGCGAAGAGTTCTGCCAGCTCTATGGCGATATCAAGCGCGCCGAGAACGAAGAATACCAACGAGAGATTTCACCGTGGGAACGCCAGCACCTGCTGCTGAACGTCTGACGGCCTGATGGGAGAGAGAAGACAATGAACATGATCAGCAACCATATGCCGACGGCGGAATTGCAGGCGCTCGACGCGGCCCACCACGTGCACCCGTTCTCGGCCAACACCGCGCTCGGGCAGGAAGGCAGCCGGGTCATCACCCGCGCCACCGGTGTCACGCTGACCGACAGCGACGGCCATGAAATCCTCGACGGGATGGCGGGTCTGTGGTGCGTCAATATCGGCTATGGCCGCGACGAGCTGGCCGAGGTGGCGGCGCGCCAGATGCGCGAACTGCCCTTCTACAACACCTTCTTCAAGACCACCCATGTGCCGGTGATCGCACTGTCGAAGAAGCTGGCGGAGCTGGCGCCGGGCGATCTGAACCACACCTTCTTTGCCGCCGGCGGGTCCGAGGCCAATGACACCAATATCCGCCTGGTGCGGACCTATTGGCAGTTCAAGGGCAAGCCGGAAAAGAACGTCATCATCAGCCGCAAGAACGCCTATCACGGGTCAACCGTGGGGGCGGCCTCGCTTGGCGGCATGGCGGCGATGCATGCGCAGGGCGGCATCCCGATTCCGAATATCCATCATATCGGCCAGCCCAACTGGTGGGCCGAGGGCGGCGACATGACCCCGGAAGAGTTCGGCCTGAAGCGCGCGCGCGAACTGGAAGAGGCGATTCTGGAACTGGGCGAAGACCGCGTCGCGGCCTTCATCGCCGAACCCGTGCAGGGCGCAGGCGGCGTGATCGTGGCGCCGGACAGCTACTGGCCCGAGGTGCAGCGCATCTGCGACAAGTATGACATCCTGCTGATTGCCGATGAGGTGATTTGCGGCTTCGGGCGCACCGGCAACTGGTTCGGATCGCAGACCGTGAATATCCGCCCCCATATCATGACCATCGCCAAGGGGCTGAGTTCCGGCTACGCGCCGATTGGCGGCTCGATCCTGTGCGACGAGGTGGCCGAAGTGATCGGGTCTGCCGATTTCAACCATGGCTACACCTATTCCGGCCACCCCGTGGCCGCCGCCGTGGCGCTGGAAAACCTGCGGATCATGGAAGAGGAAAACATCGTCGGCCATGTGCGCGACGTGGTGGGGCCCTACCTGAAGGCGAAATGGGAGAAGATGGTCGAGCATCCGCTGATCGGCGAGGCGAAGATCGTCGGCATGATGGGTTCGGTCGCGATGACGCCCGACAAGGAAAAGCGCGCGGCCTTCAAGGCGCCTGCGGGCACCGTCGGGCTGATCGCGCGCGACCGCTGTTTCGCCAACAACCTGGTGATGCGCCATGTGGGGGATCGGATGATCATCTCACCGCCGCTGGTGATGACGCCCGACCATATCGACACGCTGATCGCGCGGGCCACCAAGGCGCTGGACGAGACCTATGCCATCGTGAAGGAGCGGGGGCTGCTGGAAAGCGCCTGATCCCCATGGACCTTCTGACCGTCAATGACAGGCCGGGAGAATACCCCCCGTCCTTCTACGCCCATGCGGCCACCCCCCTGCCCCGGTTTCCCACGGCGACGGGCGAGATTACCTGCGACGTGGCCGTGGTGGGCGGCGGCTTCACCGGGCTCTCCGCCGCCTGGCATCTGGCGATGCGCGGCTATGACGTTGTGCTGCTGGAAGCGTCCCGCGTGGGGTCCGGTGCCTCGGGGCGCAATGGCGGGCAGGTCGGACAAGGCCAGCGGCTGGAGCAGGATGAGCTTGAGGCAATGGTGGGGCGCGAGAGCGCCCGCGCGCTGTGGGATATCGCCAACCAGTCGGTGGACCTCGTGCGCGAGATCGCCAGCCGCGACGAAGTTCACGCCGACTTTCACCCCGGTGTCATCCATGCCGCGCACCGGGCGCGCTATGTGCCCGATTACGTAGCCTATGCCGAGAAGCTGCAAACCGAGTACGGTTATGACCAGATCCGCGCGCTGGACCGGGAAGGCCTGCGCGCGCTGGTCAATTCCCCAGCCTATCACGGCGGCACCATCGACATGGGCGCGGGCCATATCGACCCGCTGGAACTGGCGCTTGGCCTCGCCCGGCTGGCCACGGGCGCGGGCGCGCGCATCTTCGAGATGTCGAAGGTGGACCGGCTTGAGCAGGGCGAGCCTGCCCGGCTGGTGACGGCCACGGCACAGGTCACCGCGCGGCACGTGGTTTTGGGGTGCAACGGCTATCTGGGCCATCTGGTGCCACAGGTGGCGGCGCGGGTCATGCCGATCAACAACTACGTGGTGGCGACGGAGCCTCTGGGCCCCGAGCGGCAGGAAGAGATCATTCGCGGCAATCACGCGGTCGCGGACAGCAAGTTCGTTGTGAACTACTTCCGCTTCTCCGACGATCACCGGCTGCTCTTCGGGGGCACCGAAAGCTATCGCTACCGCTTCCCCCGCGATATCGCGGGCGCGGTGCGCAAGCCGCTGGAGGAGATCTTCCCGCAACTGAAGGGCGTCGCGATCACCCATGGCTGGGGCGGCACGCTTGGCATCACCATGACCCGGATGCCGCATTTCGAGCGGGTGGCGGGCAATATCCTGAGCCTGTCGGGCTATTCCGGCCATGGCGTGGCGATGGCGACGCTGGCGGGACAGATCGCGGCGGAGACGATTGCGGGACAGGCCGAGCGCTTCGACGTGATGGCCAGCGTCCCGACCCCGCGCTTTCCCGGTGGCGTGGCGATGCGCTGGCCGCTGCTGGTGCTGGCAATGCTGTGGTTTTCGCTCCGCGACAGGCTGTAAACGGTTTCGCCGTGCCTTTGGCACGTCGACCCGTGGCGCGACCCTCCGGGTCGCGCGGGAACGCTCTTGCAAGTGCGTTCGCAGGGGGCGCTGCCCCCGTCGCCTGACGGCGACTCCCCCGAGGTATTTGTCACCAAGATGAAACAGAAAAAAGGTTGCCTGAACATGGGCTGCTTGGCATTGTCAATTGAAAGCCGTGCAGCCGAGGGAGGCCCCGGTCCGATGGTCAGCCATTCGATACCCGCCGCCATGGCCCTTGTGGCCTTGCTGGGGCTGAGCGCCTGCCAGCAACAGGCGCCGAATGCGGGGGCGGGCGCGATGTTCTACCGGGCGACCTGCGCAACCTGTCATGAGCCGGGCAGCCGCCCGCAAGCGCCCGATCTGACGGGGCTGGCAGCAATGAACGGCGGGCGCTTTCCCATGGACCGGGTCACCCGGATCATCGACGGACGCTCGGAGTTGCGGGCCCATGGGTCGCCCATGCCAGTTTGGGGCGCGATCCTGACCGGCCCGGAGGTTCGGGATCTGGCGGCCTATCTGGCCGCTATTCAACAATAGGCGGCGTGGTCGAGCTGACGGTGCGGTTTGGGTGACGGTGAAAGATCGTTGTCGTGCAACAAGGGAATTGCCACCGTCACTTTCATCGGACCCGATAGGAAGGAAGCAGGAGAATGATTGCCAGAGGGAAAACAATCCTACCCATGCTGATGAGTGTCATTGCGACCGCCGGGTGCCAGAGCCCTGCGGAGGCTCCATCCGGCCCCGAACAGGTGTATCGCGACGCCTGTCTGATATGTCACGCCGGGCCCGGGGCCTCTGCGCCCGATCTGACCACGCTATCGGCCGTCAATGGTGGCAGTTTTCCGATGGAGGAGGTGATTGCAATCATCGACGGGCGGCAGGATGTGCGGGCCCATGGGTCGCCCATGCCGGTCTGGGGGGCGCGTTATTCGACCGAGGATATCCGCAGTCTCGCTGCCTATCTGGCCACGATCCAGCAATCATAAGGGAACCCCGGAGGCGGGACATCCTCCGGGGTTCCGGCGCGGAGAAGCGGGGGGACAGGCTGCTCGATCGCTCCGCGCCATATGCGCGGGGCTTCAGTCGGCGTCGAGGCTTTCGGCAAGGCGCATCAGCTGCACCGCTTCGAACCGGTAGCCAAACTCATCCTCGCCGCGATTGGCATTGGCGAGCGCAATGGCATCCGCATAGGTCCAGTCACCGAGGAAATCCGAGCCGCGCAGCAGCTGGCCGAAGCCCGCGATGGCGGCGGCGAAGGCGGCTTCCGGGTCGGGGCTGTCGGTCATCTCGATTGGGAACTCGATCAGCTCGCTCTCCTCCGCGCCCGGTTCCTTCCAGCGCAGGCGCAGGAAGCCCAGTTCGTCGGAATGATCCGCGGCCTCGGCCTCTGGCGTATCGCTGGCATAGCGCAGCGGGTCGGTCAGGCGGGCGGGGCTGCCAACGGGGGTGACCTCGTAGAGCGCTGTGACGGAATGGCCTGCGCCAAGCTCGCCCGCGTCCACGTCATCATTGTTGAAATCCTCGCGCGCGAGCGCCCGGGTTTCATAGCCGATCAGCCGGTATTCCGCGATCACGGCGGGGTTGAACTCCACCTGGATCTTGACGTCATCGGCAATGGGGAAGAGAGCCCCGGCCAGTTGATCGACCAGCACCCGGCGGGCCTCGCTGAGCGTGTCGATATAGGCGGCGGTGCCATTGCCGTTCTGGGCCAGCGCCTGCATCGTGTCGTCCTGCAGGTTGCCGCGCCCGAAGCCGAGGACGGACAGATAGGTGCCGCTGTCGCGCTGGTCTTCGATGAAATCGGTCAGCTCATCGGGGTTGGAGATGCCGACGTTGAAATCGCCATCAGTGGCCAGCAGGACGCGGCTGACCTCGCCCTCTTCGGACATTTCGGAGGCCAGTCGGTAGGCTTCGCGCAGCCCGCCCGCGCCGTTGGTGGAGCCACCGGCCTGAAGCCGGGTGAGTGCCGCCTCAATCGCCTCGCGGTCGCTGGCAGGGGTCGGGTCGAGCGCGACGCCCGCGCTCCCCGCATAGGTGACGATGGCGACCTCGTCCTCGGGGTCCAGCCGGTCCAGCATCAGGCGGAAGGACTGGATCAGAAGCGGCAGCTTCGACGGGTCGTTCATGGAGCCCGACGTGTCGATCAGGAAGACGAGGTTCAGGGCCGGGCGGTCCTCGATGGCGGGCAGGTCGCCCTGCAAGCCAATACGCACCAGGCGGGTGTCGGGGTTCCACGGGGTCTCGAACACGTTCACTGTGGGGCGGAACGGGCTGATATCGTCGGCATCCGGCGCGGCGTAATCATAGGGGAAATAGTTGATCATCTCCTCGATGCGCACGGCGTCGGGGTTGGGCATCTGGCCACGGTTGAGCGAGGACCGCAGGAGCGACCAAGAGGCCGTGTCGACGTCGATCGAGAAGGTCGAGACCGGGTCATCGGCCACGACGCGCAGGGGATTGTCATCCGCGTTGGCGTATTCCTCGGTATCGGCCGGAGGCGGGGCAACGATATCAGGCGAGGCGATCGGGCTGCCGGGGGCGACCACGCCGCGCGAGTTCAGAACGGCGCTGTTGCCATAGCCCTGCTGCTGGATGGCCCCACCCCCCACATCATCGCTGGAATAGAGACTAAAGAGCCCGTCGGTCGGGGCAGGCGACGGCGGGGCCATGGGTTCGGCCAGGATCAACGGAGCGGTCTCGACCTGTTCCGTATCCCGCAGAGTGACCCGTCCGACCTCTTCCGACGTGTCCGCTACGGCAAGATCCCCATCCTCGGAAACCCCGGTGTCCTGCGCCTGTTCGCGGTCCACGCCGGTCACGATCTCGGGTTCGGAAATAGACGGGCCGCTGTCAACAGGCGGGCGCAGCAGGTTCTGCCCCTGCGGGCTGAGAAACAGGAAGCCAACGGCGACGAGGGCGGTGGTGGCGGTCAATCCGCCAAGGGCAGTACGGGAAATCAGCATGTCAAAAGCTCCTTTGAAAAAGCCCCCCGTTTGGGGACGATCAGAGCTTTGACGGGCCTCGGCCCGCGATCCTTGGGCCGTTTGGAAATTTTTTTTCGCCAGGGCCAGATTTTCGGCCCTGCGCGCGGGATCGGCGGCCGGGGTGGCCGCTGTCATGGCCGACCTCAGGTCGTCCAGATCGAAGTCATCCTTGCGGGGGGTCATGTCGACTCCTCCTCGTTGCGAATACGGGCGAGCGCCTTCTTGGCCTCGGATATGCGCCAGCTGACCGTGCCTTCGGAGACACCGAGGATCTCGGCCACCTCGGCATGGGTCAGGTCGTCGAGCACCAGCGCCAGCGTGTCGCGCAAGCTGTCCGAAAGCTGCGCCATGGCACGGTAGAGCCACGCGACCTGTTCACTCTCCTCGGCGGCGGCCTTGCGGCGGTTGACCTCCCAATCGCCCCAGCCTTCAGCGGCGCGGGCATGGGCGGCGGCGCGGCGGCGGTGGTCGGTCGCGGCGTTCACCGCCACACGGTAGAGCCATGTCGTCACCTGCGCCTGCCCCCGGTAGCTGGCAAGCTTGGCGGGCAGCGCGGCGCAGATGTCCTGAGTCAGATCCTCGGCCTCGGCCCGCGATCCGGTCAGCCGGAAGGCCAGCGCAAAGAGCCGGTCATAGTGACGCGACAAAAGCGCCTCGAAGGCGTCCGCGTCGCCACCGGCAGCCTCAAGGGCCAGGTCCTGATCCGTTACACTCATGCGCATGTCTTTCCTTGGACGCAGCCTAGACCGCGTTCCTTGGGAGGAAAGTGAAATTTTCTTTGGGGCAGGCGCGCGCTTTTTCAGCGCTGCCTTTCGAGGCCCGAAAACCGCGATTTCAAGAAATCGAAATGAATGCCCTAAAATACTAATTTCATTGACGAAAACCGGATTCATCCGCATTCAGGGAAGGCATTACAGCTTTGTGCAGGAGCGCAGCGCATGGGGATTTCCTATATCAAGCAGGGGGCCGCCCCCGACGATCAGGACAACCGGGAGCTGACCGATCAGGTTGCCCTGATGCTGCAGGTGATCGAGACAGAGGGCGAAACGGCTGTCCGTCGCATGGCCGCGCAATTCGACAGATGGGAGGGCGATATCCTGCTGTCGGACGAGGATCGCACCCGCGCCATTGCCCGCGTGCCCGACGCGGTCAAAGAGGACATCCGCTATGCCCATGACAATATCCGCCGCTTTGCAGAGGCACAGCGCGCCTCGGTCACGGATTGCGAGATCGAGCTGGCGCCGGGGCTGGTGGCGGGGCAACGGCTGATCCCGGTCTCGGCGGCGGGGTGCTACGTGCCAGGCGGGCGCTATGCGCATGTGGCCTCGGCCCTGATGACGATCACCACGGCCAAGGTGGCGGGCGTGCCGCATATCACCGCGACCTCGCCTGCAAAGCCCGGGCAGGGCATCCCCGATGCCATCGTCTTCACCATGGACCTTGCGGGCGCCGACGCGATCCTGGCGCTTGGCGGGGTGCAGGCCGTGGCCGCCATGGCGCATGGGCATTTCGGCCTGCCGGGGGCGGATATTCTAGTGGGACCGGGCAATCAATATGTGGCCGAGGCCAAGCGGCAGCTTTTCGGCCCCATCGGCATCGACATGGTGGCGGGGCCGACCGACAGCATGGTCATCGCGGATGGCACCGCCAATCCCGAAACCGTGGCCTGGGATCTGGTTGGGCAGGCGGAACATGGCTATAATTCGCCGGTCTGGCTGGTCACGAATGACGCGGTTCTGGCGCAAAGTGTTCT
This sequence comes from Nioella sediminis, assembly GCF_001879695.1. Lineage (GTDB taxonomy): Bacteria > Pseudomonadota > Alphaproteobacteria > Rhodobacterales > Rhodobacteraceae > Nioella > Nioella sediminis. The sequence goes on along the minus strand of NZ_MNBL01000097.1, from coordinate 19,642 downwards.
GGGTATGGTGCCCGGCCTGATCGAGACGCTGCCCGAGCCCAATGCGGAAAACGCCCGGCAGGCCTGGGCGCGGCATGGCGAGATCATCCTGTGCGACAGTTTCGAGGAGATGGCGCGCGTGGCCGATGACTATGCGCCCGAACATCTGCATGTGCAGGCCGAGGGGCTGGATTGGTGGCTCAACCGGCTGCGGGTCTATGGCTCGCTGTTTCTGGGGGCGGAAACCACCGTAGCGTTCGGCGACAAATGCGCCGGGCCAAATCACGTGCTGCCCACATCGGGCGCGGCGCGCTATACGGGCGGGCTGTCGGTGCACAAGTTCCTGAAAACCGTGACCTGGCAGAGGGCAACTGCCGAGGGCGCGCGCCCCGTGGCCGAGGCAGCGGCGCGGATTTCGCGGCTGGAGGGCATGGAAGGCCATGCGCGCACGGCGGATATCCGGCTAAGGGGGTAGCGGGGAAGGTGGGCACACTGCCCACCCTACGACCTCAGATCCGGAACAGGGGCTGCAACAGGCGCGGCAGCACGCTGTGGAAGCGCAGCGGCGCGTCGGTTGCGGCGAGGCAGATGCAGGGCAGGCCCTCTCCGGCGACGGGGGTATGATCCAGTTCTTCGTCGGCCACTTCCAGATCGCCCACGCCGAAGGCGCCGGTTTCATCGCTGAAACTGCCTTGCAGGACCAATGTCATCTCGATTCCGTTATGTCCGTGATCGGGCACCGCGCGGCCCGGCGGGATGTAGAGCAGCCGCAGGCTGCCGTCCGGCCCATCCATCAGGATCGACTGGCGCACACCCATGCCGAGGCTTTTCCAGCGCGGTTCGCGATTTTTCAAAGCTGCCATCACCGGGCCGGGATAGATGCCCTTACGCTTCGGCGCGGGGCGGTCTTCGGGCGCGGGCCCGTCCAGCAGCGCCAGCACATCGGCCTTCAACGCGTCGGACAGGTCAACCGCTCCGCCCTCTTCCAGCACGGCACCACCGGCCATCTCATGCGCCTGCATCCCGGCCCGACAGGTCGCGCACATGGACACATGCGTTGCCACCACGGTCTCGAAGACCGGCGGCAGGGTGCCAGCGGCATAAGCCGCGAGCATCGGCTCGGGGATGTGATGGGTAATCTCACTCATGGCTCTCGTAGCTCTTTCAACTCGTGCCGCAGCCGGTCCAGCCCTAGCCGGATGCGGGATTTGATGGTGCCGAGCGGCAGCCCGGTCTGGTCGCGGATTTCCTGATGCGTCAGATCGCCCAGATAGGCTTTCTCGATCATTGCCCTCTGTTCGGGTTTTAGGCGGCTGAGCGCCTGTTTCAACTTCCCTGCTTCCTGTTCCATGGCCAGCACCTGTCCGGCATCCGGCTCATGGTCGTCTTCGTGTTTCAACTCTTCGGGCATCGCGCGGCCCGTGCGGCGGATCGTGTCGATCTGGCGGTTGCGGGTGATCTGGTAGATCCAGCCCGACACCTGCGCCCGTTCGGGATCGAACTGCGCCGCCTTGTGCCAGACGGTCAGCATGACATCCTGCACGATCTCTTCGGCCAGCGCCGCATCCATGCCACCCCGCATGACAAAGCCCTTCAGACGTGGCGCGTAGAAATCAAAGAGCCGCGCAAAGGCCGCCTTGTCGCGCGCATCGCGCACGGCCAGCATCCACGCGGTCTGGTCTGTCATGTCCTGCCCGTCAGTCACGGCTTTCCTGTCCCTTTGCACGCGGCGCGCCAAGCGCTTTGTCTGCGCTTTGCCCGTGTCGTATGCCATGTCAGCCGTCATCAACATACGATCTCTACGCAGGGGTGCAAATTCCGGATCATTTTTGATCCGATCTTTTTCTCTCTCCGTACTCCTTTCACCATCCACACGGAGACGCCCATGTCCTTTGACGCCCCCTTTCGCCCTGCCCGCCGCATCGCCATCATCGGTGGCGGCATCTCGGGGCTCGCTGCCGCATGGCTGCTGTCGCGCACGGATTCCGTCACGCTTTACGAGGCCGAGCCGCGCTTGGGGGGACATGCCCGCACCGTGATGGCGGGCAAAACCGGGGATCAGCCGGTCGATACCGGCTTCATCGTCTTCAACTACGCCAACTATCCGCACATGACCCGCATGTTTCAGGATCTGGACGTGCCCGTCGTGAAAAGCGACATGAGCTTCGGGGCCACGGTGGATAATGGCCGCATCGAATACGGGCTCAAGGATCTCGACGCGCTTCTGGCGCAGAGGTCGAACCTCGCTCGCCCCGGTTTCCTACGGATGCTGCGCGATATCCTGCGCTTCAATGCGCGGGCCGAGGAACTGGCAAAGGACGATAGCGCCACCATCGCCGACCTGATGCGCGATCTGAAACTGGGCCGCTGGTTCCGCGACTATTACCTTGTGCCTCTGTCCGGTGCGATCTGGTCGACCCCGCCGGAACAGATCCTGTCGTTTCCGGCCAAGGCGCTGGTGCAGTTTTTCCGCAACCATGCGCTCATGTCGACATATGGCCAGCACCAATGGTGGACGGTGGATGGCGGCAGCCGGGAATATGTCAACCGTCTGGAAACCTATCTGCGCGCAGCCGGGGCCGACCTGCGCGTGGGCCAGCCGGTCAAATCCGTGCGCCGGTCGGGCGGCGCGGCGACGGTCGTGTCCGAACAGGGGGCAGAGGTGTTCGATCATGTCATCTTCGCCTGCCATTCCGATCAGGCATTGCGGCTTCTGGACCGGCCCACCAAGGAAGAACAACAGGCCCTGTCCGCGATCCGCTTTCAGGATAACGAGGTCTGGCTGCATCGCGACCCCGCCCAGATGCCCAAGCGGCGCAAGGTCTGGTCCTCCTGGGTGTATCAGGCCGAGCAGAACGCAGACAGCACCCGCATCGGCGTCAGCTACTGGATGAACCGGCTGCAGAACATCCCCGAGGATGACCCCCATTTCATCACCCTGAATCCTGCCCGCCCGATCCGCGAGGATCTGGTCTATGACCAGACCACATTTGCCCATCCGGTCTTCGACCTTGCCGCCCTGCGCGCGCAGGGGCAGCTGCGCGAGATGCAGGGGCGCAACAACACCTGGTTTGCCGGGGCCTATACCCGCCACGGCTTCCACGAGGATGGGTTCGCAAGTGCCGTGCGCATTGCCCGCGCATTGCAGGATCAACAGCAGGTCATCGCCGCATGAGCCACTGGCCCGAACATCTGCAAAGCCAGACCACCCACGCACGGCGCGGCGGCATCCGGCACGCGTTCACCCATGGGGTGGATTTCGTGCTGATCGACCCTGACGCCCGCGGGGGTCCCGCGCTGTTTGCCCGAAACCGTGCGGGGCTCTATTCCGTTCAGGATCGCCACCATGGCGGGGCACCGGGTAAGGGCCGTGGCGTTGTCTGGGCGCGGGAGGTCTTCGCAGCCCATGGCCTGACCGACGCACGCATCCTGCTGCTGACCCAACCCGCCTTTCTGGGCCGCGTCTTCAACCCGGTCAGCTTCTGGCTCGCCTTTCGCGGCGATGATCTGGTCGCGGTGATATCAGAGGTAACCAATACATTCGGGGATCGTCACAGCTATCTATCGGCGCATCCCGGCTTCACCCCGATCCAGCCGCAAGACGTGCTGGAGGCGGTGAAACTCATGCATGTGTCCCCCTTTCAGGAGATCAAGGGCGGCTACCGGTTCCAGTTCCGCATCACGCCCGACCGGATCGCCATCCGCATCGGTCATGAAAACGGCCCCGAGGGCGTGGTTGCCACCCTCACCGGCACCCGCCGTCCGATGACCAATGCCACGCTTCTGGCCGCCGCCATCCGCCGCCCGGCGGGCACCGCGCGCACTTGGGTTTTGATCCACTGGCACGCGCTCCGCCTGAAACTGAAAGGGGCGCTCTACCGCCCCCGCCCCGACGCCCCCACAGAAGAGGTAAGCTGATGCTGTTTCTGACCACCCGCGTGAAACGCGATTTTCTGGAAAGCTGTGGCCAGATCACAGAAGGCAGCCTGCGCCTGCGCACGCCCGAGGGCGAGGTCTACGATTTCGGCCACGGACTGCCCGAGGCTGAAATGACGATCCACGACTGGTCGGTCGTCACCGCCTGCGCCGCCAAGGGCGATATCGGCTTGGGCGAGACCTATCTGGCGGGCCTCTGGGACACGCCCTCGGTCGCTGATCTCTGTCAGGTGGCCCTGCAGAACATGGAGCGGCTGGAAAGCTTCGTCTATGGCGGCTTCTGGGCGCGCATCGGCTACCGGCTGCTGAACACTGTCATGCGGGCAAATTCCCGTGCCGGGGCGGCGCGCAACATTCGCAAGCATTACGATGTGGGAAACGAGTTCTATTCCCTCTGGCTCGACCGGGGGATGACCTATTCCTCCGCCCTCTTTGCCGAAGGCGACAGTGACCTGACCCGCGCGCAGCACCGCAAGAACGCCCGCATTCTCGACCAGTTGAGCGGCGACAGCGTGCTGGAAATCGGCTGTGGCTGGGGCGGGTTTGCCGAAGCGGCCGCCGACCGGGGGCATCGTGTGACCGGCCTGACCCTTTCGCCAAGTCAGAAGGGCTACGCCGATGCCCGTCTTGATGGCCGGGCCGAGATCCGCCTTCAGGACTACCGCGACACGCGCGGGCGCTTTAACAATATCGTGTCGATCGAGATGGTGGAGGCCGTCGGCGAGCGCTATTGGCCCACCTATTTCGGCGCCTTGAAAGACCGGCTGGCAGACGGGGGCCGCGCGGTGCTTCAGGTCATCACAGTGCCCGACGACTACTTCGGCATCTACCGGCGCGGGTCCGACTTCATCCGCTCGCATATTTTTCCCGGCGGTATGCTGCTGTCTCCGGCCGTGATCCGGGATCAGGCCTCGCGGGCCGGGCTTCAGGTAGTTGATGATTTCGCCTTCGGGCACCACTACGCGGCCACCACCAAGGCGTGGCAGACCCGGATGGATGCCGAGAGCCGCCGCATCGCGCGCCTTGGCCTGCCGGAAGAGTTCCTGCGTGGCTGGCGGTTCTATCTTGGCTCCTGCACGGCGGCCTTCCTGACCGGACAGACCGGGGTGCATCAGGTCGCGCTGGCCCATGCCGGGGAGGCAAGCCGATGACCTACGCCTTCGCCGTTCTGGCCCTGACACTGATCCTCTGGCTCGCCTTTCGCGCCCGGTTCAGCTTTCGCCGCCAAAGCCCCGAAACCTACGCGGACACAGGCCCCGCCTTCGACATCCGCCGCCATCTGAACGGCCCCATCCATTGCGAGGGCGTGATCTATGGCCCACTTGGCACCGTCACCTCTCGCTTTACCGCCGATATGCAGGGCGAATGGGCGGGCGCGACCGGCACGCTGGCCGAGCATTTCCGTTATGCGGGTGGCGGAACCCAGGACCGCAAATGGTTCCTCAACGTCGCCAATGACGGAACCTTCACCGCCACCGCAGATGACATCATCGGCACCGGGCGCGGGGTAATGTCAGGTGCCACCGTGTGCATGAACTATCGCCTGAAACTATCCGATGACGCGGGTGGCCATGTGCTGGACGTGACCGACTGGATGTACCTGATGGACAATGGCGTGATCATGAACCGGTCCGAGATGCGCAAATACGGGCTGCGTGTGGCCGAACTGGTCGCCACCATGCGCCCCGCCGCCTGACATGTTCACTGGCAAGACCTATTGGCTGATCGGCGCGTCCGAGGGGCTTGGCCGCGCCCTGGCCGGGCTATTGGCCGCTGAAGGCGCGCATATGATCCTGTCGGCGCGGAATGCCGAGCGGCTGGAGGCGCTTGCCGACACCCTGCCCCACGCCCGCGCCCTGCCGATGGATGTGACCGACAGCGGATCAGTACAGGCGGCGGTCGCGGATCTGGGCGAGATCGACGGGGTGATCTACTGCGCCGGGGCCTATGAGCCGATGACCGCACAGGCGTGGAACGTGGAAGAGGCGCTGAAGGTCTCGGAGGTCAATTTCACCGGCGCCCTGCGCAGCCTCGGCCATGTGGTGCCCCGAATGGCAGACCGCGGCAACGGCCATATCGTCCTTATCGGATCGCTTGCCGGGTTCCGGGGTCTGCCCGGTGCCATCGGCTACAGCGCCAGCAAGGGCGCGCTGATGCAACTGGCCGAGAACCTGTTCATGGACCTGCGGGGGACCGGGGTGACGGTCCAGCAGATCAACCCCGGCTTCATCAAGACCCGGCTGACCGAGAAAAACAGCTTCGACATGCCCTTCATCCTGTCTCCCGAGGAGGCCGCCGCAAAGACCCTCAAGGCCATGAAATCCCGCCGCTTCGCCACGTCCTTTCCGTGGCCGATGGCTGCCTTCTTCCGGCTTGGCTCCGTCCTGCCCATCCGCCTCTTCCGCCGGATGCTGAGCTGATCAGAGCCACTTCTTCCACTTGAACACAAGATAGCAGCCGACCGCCGACACCAGCATCAGCGCCAGCGCCGCCGGGTAGCCCCAGGGCTGCGCCAGCTCCGGCATGACGGCGAAATTCATCCCGTAGATCGACGCGACCAAAGTGGGCGGCAGGAACAGCACCGCCAGAACCGAGAAGATGCGGACCGTGGAATTCTGCAACAGGGTGATCATCCCGAGCGTTGCATCCACGCTCAGGCCGATGCGCGACGACAGGTAGTCGCTATGTTCCGACAGCGCCTCGATATCGCGCTGCAGCCCCGCGACCAGCCCGGCCACCGCCGCGCCCCGGTCGCCGGACTCGAAGAAGCTAAGGGCGCGTTCCAGCGTCAACAGCGCCAGACGGATCCGGCCAATCGCCTCGCCCTGCAAGCCCACTTGTCTTAGCGTCGCCTGCAACGCATCGGGGTCGCGCCCGGCATCGCCCGCGAAGACCTGCCGCGTGGTGTCGTCCAGCACCCGGCCCACACCTTCCAGCAGATCGGCCAGCCGCGCCACGATTTCTTGCGCCAGCCCCAGAAACACCCGTTCCGGCGCGTCGATCCCGGCCGAGGACTGCCCGGCACGACCCGGATAGGTGAGGAACGGCCGGGGCTGGTGATGGCGCACGCTGACCAGACGGTCAGCCGTCAGGATGAACGCCACCGGCGCGGCCACCTGGTTTCCCTCGGCATTCTCTCCGGTCAGCACCACCGTCAGCACCTCGGCCCCCTCGTCGCGATACAGCCGGTTGGACAGCTCGATCTCTTCCATCTCGGCAAGGCTCGGCACGTCAATCCCCAGCTTGGCCATCAGTGCGACCTCTTCAGGCGTGGGCTGAAACAGGTCGACCCAAAGCGCCTGTCCCGGCTCTGCCTCCTGCAAGGCACGGCCTGCACACTCATACGCCGTCAGCATGCGAAATCTCCGATCCTTGTCTGTCCCCGGATTGTCCGGGCAAGCCTATCAGACTTCCCAGACGAAAGAGGTCGCCAAATTTGCCCGCCTGCGGACCCGCCCCTTCCTGACTGAAAAAATGTTCCCCAATTTCCCCGCCCGCGCCGCGAACCTGCCACAAAGCCGGGCCACATTCTGCGAACCCGATATTGCAAGGAGACTTAGAATGACCCTCTACCTGGCCTGTATTGCCACTGTCGTATGCTGCACCATGGGCGCCAACGCGCTTTACAAATTCATCGTTTCCCGTCGTGAAGACAAGGGCGACATCGCGGACGCCGTGGCATAAGTCTGATGACAGCCACGCGCCACCGCGAGGCGCGAGCAGAGACATGAAAACGGCATCTTCCGGGGTGCCGTTTTTCATTTTCCCTCAGGCGGCGCGGAAATCGCTCGGGGTCTGGCCGGTCCAGCGGCGAAAGGCCCGCACGAAGGACGAGGGTTCGGAAAATCCCACCAGATAGGCGGTCTGGTTGACCGACACCTTGCGCGCCGACAGGTAATCGCAGGCCATCCGCTGACGCAGCGCGTCATGCACCCCGCCAAAGGTCGCGCCTTCCTCTTTCAGCCGCCGATACAGCGTCTGGCGGCTCATCCCCAGATCCGCCGCCATCCTGTCCATCGAAATATCGCCCTCGTGCAGAATGGCCATCAGCCGCGCTTCCACCTGCGCCCTGACCGACCCGTCTCGTGACAACGCCTCCAGCAGCTGATCGGCGCGGCTGGCGAAGATGCCGAAGACATAACGGCTGGTCTCCTCCCACTCGACCTCCAGCCATCTGGGTTCGATTCGGATCGCATTGCGCGACGCGCCAAAGCGCACCGGCACGCGGTAGAGCTCCTCATAGGCGGCGGCATGCGGCGGGGCGGGGTAACTCACCTCCATCTCCAGCGCGAAATCCGCCTTGGGGAAGCTGCGCCGGAACTCTCCGATGAATCGGGCAAAGGCGGTTTCGGTCAGCGCCGGAAAGCTGTTGGGATCGGGCCGATTGTCAACGATCCAGATCTGCCCGTTTTCCGGGTTGACGCTATAGCGTTCCGCCCCGTTCATGATGTCAAGTTCCACCATCAGCTTGGCATAGCGGTTGAGCTGCACCATGGACTCCGCCATCGAGGCAGAGGAATGCACGATCAACCCGACGATCGAGACCTCCTCCAGCTTGGTGCCAAGGCTGTAGCGGATGGGCAAGGCCCCGTCCCCGCTGGCCGCACAGGCCGCCTCGATCAGCGCCTTGTAGGCTTCCAAAGGCACCCGCGCATCCTGATCGGACAGGTCCATGCCTGCCAGCCCTGAGGCCGCAAGCAACCCCGTCCGGTCCGCGCCCTCTGCCACCGCGTAGTCCAGAAATCCTTTCACGATCCCCGCCGCTGCCGTGGCGCCTGTCGCTGCAATCATACCGTCATTCCAATCGCTATGTCCCAGACCTAGCCGCGCTGGCACGAATTGCCAACAGGTTGAAACGCGGGGTCATGGCGATGAAACGAAGCACGGCCTAGATCGCGTTCATCGAAACACCCCAAGGACGACCCCCATGAAATCCTGCCTGATCACCCGCCTGTCCCAGCGGCGCCTTGGCCTCTGGTCCAGCCCGCTATCCGCCCTGCCCGACCGGTTGCGCGCCGATATGGGCCTGCCCGACCGCCCCGCGAAACTGCCCGCGCGGCCCTTTCTCTTCCTCACGCCCCTCATGAAACTCTGAAAGACCCTTCCATGAAACCCGTTATGTTCCTCTCCCCCCTGATGATCGCCGCGCTCGTCTCGGCCTGCGCCGAAAGCGGTGCCAACTACGCACCGGTTCTCGATGGCGAACCGACCGCCGCCTATGCGCACGACCTGCGCGCCTGCCAGGCACTGGCCGCCAATCAGCGCCAGTTCGACCGCCAGACCGCGGGCAGTGCCGCGCTTGGCGCGGGCGTGGGTGCGCTGGCCGGTGCGGCTGATGAGAATGTCAGCGAGTCCGAAGGCATCGCCGCCGGTCTGGTCGTCGGCGCATTGGTCGGGGCCGCCGCAGGGGCAGGCGACGCCAGTGACCGGCGCGAATCCATCGTCGTGGAATGCCTGCGCGGGCGTGGTCACAGGGTGGTTGGCTGACCCCCTAGGCGGCACCAGAGCGCGGCCCGCAAGGGCCGCGCGTGTCGATGCGCCGAAGGCGCAGCGAAACCGGTCCTGAAGAAACTGAAGAGGGTCCCCCCGGCCTCCGACGATGGCACTGGCGAAAACGCCGCCCACCTCGCGCTCAACCGGCATCGCCACCCCGTAGCTTTCATCTTGGCCCAAATACCTCCGCCGGAGGCATCCCGCCCTCACCACCGATCCAGCCGCCCGTGATGGCACACAGACCCCGCGCGACGCCCCTGACACACGCGCTCCCGTCCGACCCGGCGCGCACCGCTCTCCTCCCGCGCGGGGAAGGGCCTTCGAAGGCCCTTGCGAAGAGGTTTCGAAACCTCTTCCCCCCGCAAGCGGCAAGGTTTCGCGCCCGATCAGGTCAACTCGGAAATCAGAGTTTCGTCTGCACGCCCGGTGCACGGGGGTGTACAGGGGGTGTACGCATGGCGCCCCCCTCTTTTCGCGGCGCCTAGCGCCCCTTCCAGACCGGGTCGCGCCCCTCGGCAAAGGCCTTCGACCCCTCCAGCTGATCCTCCGACCGGTAGAGCGTTTCCACCGTCTCGAACTGGCTTTTGGTGATCTTGTTCATGGCGTCCTGGAACTTCATGTCCTCCGCCTCACGCACGATCTCCTTGATCGCCGCATAGACCAGCGGCGGTCCCGACGCCAGCAGGTCCGCCATCTCGCGCGCCTTGGCAAGCAATTGATCTGCCGGGTAAATATGGTTCACGAAGCCCCACCGTGCGGCTTCCTCCGCATCCAGCCAGCGGCCCGTGAACAGCATCTCCATAGCGATGTGATAGGGGATACGCTTGGGCAGCTTGACGCTGGCCGCATCGGCCACGGTGCCCGACCGGATCTCGGGCAGCGCAAAACTGGCGTGATCGGCGGCCAGGATGATGTCAGCGGACAGCGCCAGCTCCAGCCCGCCCCCGCAGCAGATCCCGTTAACCGCTGAAACCACAGGCTTATTCAGTCCCCGCAATTCCTGCAACCCGCCAAATCCGCCCTTGCCGTAATAGGCGTCGACCGGGTCGCCCTCGGCGGCCGCCTTCAGATCCCACCCGGCGCAGAAGAACTTCTCGCCGCCGCCCGTGACAATCGCCACGCGCAGGTCGGGATCGTCCCGGAACTCGGTAAAGACCTCGCCCATGATCTGGCTGGTTCTCATGTCGATCGCGTTGGCCTTGGGCCGGTCCAGCGTGACCTCCAGCACATGGCCACGGCGGTCCGTGCGGACGGGGGTGTCTGTCATCTGTCCTCTCCGATTGTGATCAGCGCATCGGCGGCAACGGCCTCCGACGGGGTGCATATGAGCGGGTTGATCTCGATTTCCTCCAGCCGGTCGGCTTTGGCGGTGACGAAGCTCTGAACGGCCATGACGGCCTCCACCACACGCTCCACGTTAGCCGGGTCCGCTCCGCGATAGCCAGCAAGAAGCGGCGCGACTTTCAGCGTTTTCAGGGCCGCGCGGATATCATCGCGGGTCGAGGGTACCAGCAGCGAGACCGTATCGCGCAGGATTTCCGTCAGCGTCCCCCCTGCCCCGAGTGTCAGGACAAAGCCATGCGCCGGGTCGCGGACGACGCCGACCAGCAGCTCCGCCACCGTGCCAGTCACCATCTCTTCCACCAGGAAAGACGATGCCTGCATCCCCGCAGCCGCCGCCTCGACCGCCGCCGCATCCGCGAGGTTCAACACCACCGCGCCCGCCTCGGTCTTATGGGCCACGCCCTCTCCCTTCAGCACCACGGGAAAGCCGAGGCCCGCCGCGATCTCTACCGCCTCGGCTGCCCCCAATGCCCGGCCCGATCCCGGCACCCGCACACCATGCCCTGCCAGCGCCGCCTTGGCCTGTGCCTCCGTCAGCGTCCTTGCGCCGACCGGATCGCCCGGCAACAGCACCGGCTCCGGCACCTCTCGCACCTGCCCCAGCCACGCCCCCAGATCGAGCGCCGCCAGCGCCTCACCCATCCCCGAAAACGGCACGATCCCGCGCGCCACGGCCCGGTCTGCCACCTCTTCCGGCAAGGTTTCCGGCAGGCTCGCCAGAATGCACATCCGCTTCCCCGTCGCGGCCTGCGTGTCTGCGATGGCCTCCACCACCTTGTGCCAGTCACTGGCATCGCAACGGTCCTCGCGGGGGAAGTCCAGCACCGCGCAGCCCATGGCCAGATCGCCCTGCATCATGGCGCTGAAACAGCGGGTGGTAGCGGGCTGATCACCCCAGATATAGGTGTGATAATCCAACGGGTTGGCCAGCGCCACCTTGGGGCCAAGAGCCTCGGCCAGAGCCGCCCTCTGTCCGGGTTCCAGCGGCGGAAAAACAAGCCCCGTGTCCATCGCCAGATCAGCCATCAGGCTCGCCTCACCGCCGGAACAGGACAAAGACCCGATCCGGTTCGACGCCAGCGACCCGCCCACATGCACAAGCTTCAGCGTCTCCAGCATCTCGGCCAGCGTCCGCGCCTGTGCGATCCCGAGCCGCGCCAGCAGCGCCCGCCCCCCCGCATCGCTGCCCGCGACCGAAGCGGTGTGCGACACCGTCGCCGCCCGCGCCTGTTCCGACGCGCCGATCCGCACCGCCACGATGGGTTTGCCCAACTCGCGCGCCGTGGCCGCCAGCGCCTCGAACCCGCGCAGGTCGGATATCCCCTCGATATGCAGCCCAAGCGCGGTGACGCGGGGATCGGCCAGCAACCCCCGCCCCATCATCGCCAGATCGGTCTGCGCCTGATTTCCGGCGGTCATGATATAGGCAATCGGCAGCCCGCGGGCCTGCATCGACAGGTTGCACGCGATGTTGGAGCTCTGCGTGACAATCGCCACACCGCTGTCCACCGGCACCAGCCCATGCTGGTCGGGCCACAGAAGCGCCCCGTCCAAAGCATTGAGAAACCCGTAACAATTGGGCCCCAGAACCGGCATATCCCCGGCCGCAGCAACCAAGGCACGTTGCAACTCCGGCCCGTCCGCCAGCTCCGCCTCCGCTTCCGCAAAGCCGCTGGCAAAACACACCGCGCCGCCCGCCCCCATCTTCGACAGCAGCGCCACGGTCTCCACCGTCACATGCCGGTTCACGCCGATGAAAACCGCATCCGGCACCCCCGGCAGGTCTTCAACCCGTGCGAACACCGGCAGGCCCGCCATCTCGCTGCGGCGCGGATGCACCGGCCACAGATCACCCGAAAACCCGATCTTGAGGCATTCGCGCAGCACATTCGCACACCACGCGCCACCCCCGATCACCGCGATGCTCGCGGGCCGCAGCAACCGATTCAGTTCACGCCCCATAGGCTCCCTCGCACCTGCTTTCATCTTGGCAAAAATACCTCGGGGGGTCCGGGGGGCAGCGCCCCCCGGCGGATCGACGCCGAAGGCGGCGAAATCCCCCTCCTCATGCGCCCAATGGCCGGAACAGCTCGCGGCTGATGATATGGCGCTGAATCTCGCTGGTGCCGTCCCAGATCCGTTCCACCCGCGCATCGCGCCAGAACCGCTCGATCGGATAGTCGCTCATCAGCCCCATGCCGCCATAGATCTGCAGGGCCGCATCCGTGACCCGTGCCAGCATCTCGGTAGCGTACACCTTGGCCGAGGCAATCTCGCGGTTCGCGGGCAACCCCTGATCCAACCGCCAGGCGGAGTTCAGCGTCAGCAGATCCGCCGCGTCGATTTCGGTGATCATGTCGGCGATCTGAAAGCTGACGCCCTGGAATTTCGCGATCTGCTGTCCGAACTGTTCCCGCTCGGCGGCATAGTTCAGCGCATAGTCGAAGACCCGCCGCGCGCGACCGACGCTCATAGTGGCGACCGTGATCCGCGTGGCATAGAGCCAGGTGTTCATCACCTCGAACCCGCCATCGACCTCGCCCAGAACCTGCGCGTCGGGCAGGCGGCAATCGTCGAATTCCAGCACCATGTTCTTGTAGCCCCTGTGGCTGACCGATTTGTAACCGTCGCGGATGGTGAAGCCGGGCGTGCCCCGGTCCACCAGAAAGGCCGTGATCCGCTTCTTCGGGCCCTTCGGCGTCATGTCCTCACCGGTTGCGATGAAGACGATGACGAAATCCGCGTGATCGGCGCCGCTGATGAAATGCTTGGTGCCATTGACCACCCAGTCGCCGCCATCGCGCACGGCCGAGCATTTCATGCCCCGCACGTCCGAGCCCGCGCCCGGTTCGGTCATCGCCAGCGCGTCCATCCGCTCGCCACGCACGGCGGGCAACAGGTAGCGTTCCTTCTGATCGCCCTCGCAGGCCATCAGGATGTTCTGCGGTCGCCCGAAGAAATGGTTGAGTGCCATGGACCCGCGCCCCAGTTCCCGCTCCACCAGGGCAAATTCCAGATGGTTCAGCCCCGCGCCGCCCACTTCCTCGGGGAAGTTGCAGGCATAGAATCCCAGCTCGATCGTCTTGCGCTTGATCTCGTCTGCCACCTCTTTCGGCACTTCGCCGGTGCGCTCCACTTCGTCCTCGTGCGGGTAGATTTCCTTTTCCACGAAGCTGCGCACGGTGGAGACGATCATCTCCTGTTCATCGGTCAGACCGAAATTCATGGGCCTTCTCCCTTGTCCTGCTGGCTCGACTATGGAAGATGCGCTTGAGGCAATCATGCATAATTGGTCGCAGGTCATGCAGAAACCGCAACAGATTACGCCGCCCCGCAGCATCGGCGTGCTGCTTTTCCCTTCCTTCTCCAACCACTGTCTCGCCAATGCGGTGGAACCCCTGCGCGGGGCCAACATGCTGTCACGGCGGGGGCTCTATGACTGGCAGTTCCTCAGCCTCGACGGGGCGGGCGTGGCGTCTTCCTCCGGCCTGACGGTGCAGCCGCAGGCGCGGCTCTCGGATCATCCGGGCGGCGACTACCTGCTGGTGATGCCGAGCTATGAGTTCGAACGCCACGCCACCCCTACCCTCACCCGCGCCTTGCGGGCGGCGGCGGGGCGGTTCCGGACCATTGTGGGCCTCGATACCGGCAGTTACCTGATGGCGGCGGCGGGGCTGCTCGACGGGCGGCGGGCGACGATCCACTGGGACGAGCTGGACACGCTGGCCGAACGCTTCCCCGATGTTACGGTGACCGAGGATCGCTTCGTCATCGACGGCACCCGGATCACCTGCGGCGGCACCACCACCACGTTTGAACTGATGCTGCACCTCATCGACGCCCATCACGGAGCGATGCTGCGGCTGGAGGTGGCCGCGCTGTTCATGCATGGCGAGGCCGACCCGCGCGCCGATCCACTGACCCGCCTGCCCCGCGACCGGCTGGTTCAGGCGGCCGTGTCGATCATGCGCCGCAATATCGAAACGCCCCTGCCCGTGGGCGAGATCGCCACGCGCCTATCGCTCAGCCAACGCGGGCTGGAGGCGCATTTCGCCCGCGAAACCGGCATGTCGCCCCGCGCTGTCTACACGGCGCTTCGGTTGAGACAGGCCCGGCTGCTGGCCGAGCGCACGACGCTTTCTGTGGCCGAGATCGCCACCCGTTGCGGCTATGGCGATGCCAGCGCCATGACCCGCGCCTTTCGCCGCGAGTTCGGCCAGCCCCCGACCGTGTACCGCCAGTCCTGACCCTCAACTATTTTAAGCTTGAAACAAAATCAGGCAACCCATAGGGTCGCGCACAGGGAGACTCGCACCACATCCGATCTCAGGAGGCGCGCCATGGGCGACCAACCTTTCAACCCCGGCAGCGACGGCGCGCAGATGGATTTTCGCGCCGCCATGTCCTATGGCGATTACCTGCATCTCGACGGGATCCTGCAGCAGCAGCACCCGCTGTCCGATGCCCATGACGAGATGCTGTTCATCATCCAGCACCAGACCAGCGAGCTGTGGATGAAACTGGCAATCCATGAACTCTCTGCGGCGCGCAATGCTTTGCATGCGGGACAAATGTCGCAGATGTTCAAGATGCTCGCCCGTGTTTCCCGCATATTCGAGCAACTCAACAGCGCCTGGGACGTGCTGCGCACGATGACGCCCGCCGACTACACGCGCTTTCGCGAAACGCTCGGGCCGTCCTCCGGCTTCCAGTCTTACCAGTACCGGCTGATCGAGTTCGTCCTGGGCAACCGCAACCCGAACATGGTCAAACCCCATGCCCATGTGCCCGGCGTAGCCGAGATGCTGGAGGCCGAGTTGGCCCGCCCGAGTTTCTACGATGAGGTCGTCACGCTGCTTTTCGCGCAGGTGGACGGACCGGACCCCGAGCCAGCCCCGCAGCTTGACACGCCCCACCATGCGCGCCCGGACATTCAGGCGCGCTGGAAGGCGGTCTATGAGGATACCGATCGCTACTGGACGCTCTACGAGCTTGGCGAGAAGCTGGTGGACCTTGAAGATTACTTCCGCCGCTGGCGGTTCAACCATGTCACCACGGTGGAACGTGTCATCGGCTTCAAACGGGGTACCGGCGGCACCTCGGGCGTGCAATACCTGCGCCGGATGCTGGAGGTGGAGCTGTTCCCCGAGCTCTGGCACGTCAGAGGAGAGCTGTAAGATGGGTGTACCCCTGCCCCGCAAGGACCTGTTCTATATCCCCGAAGGTGTGATCTACCTCGACGGCAATTCGCTTGGCGTGCTGCCCAAGGGCGCCGCCGCGCGGGCCACCGAGGTGATCGAGCAGGAATGGGGCCAGCAGCTGATCCGCGCCTGGAACGTGGCGGGCTGGATGGACCTGCCCCGCGTGGTGGGCGACCGGATCGGGCAACTGATCGGCGCACCGGAGGGGTCCGTTGCCACTGGCGACACGCTGTCGATCAAGGTCTATCAGGCTTTGGCCGCCGCCCTGAAGATGCGCCCCGACCGCCGCGTGATCCTGTCGGATAACGGCAACTTCCCCTCCGATCTCTACATGGCGCAGGGGCTGATCGGCACCATCGACAAAGGGTATGAGCTGCGCACCCCCGCGCCCGAGGACGTGGCCGGTGCGATCACCGAAGAGGTCGCTGTCGTCATGCTGACCCATGTGGATTACCGATCCGGCCGGATGCACGACATGAAAGCCATCACCGAAAAGGCCCATGCCATGGGCGCGGTGATGATCTGGGATCTGGCCCATTCGGCGGGGGCGGTGCCGGTCGATATGGCCGGGTCGAACGCCGAATTCGCCGTGGGATGCAGCTACAAATACCTCAACGGCGGCCCCGGCGCGCCCGCCTTTATCTACGCCCGTCCCGACATCATCGAAGGGGTGGAACCGGCGCTCTCCGGCTGGCTCGGCCATGACGCGCCCTTTGCGATGGAGCTTGGCTACCGCCCCGCCATGTCCACCGAACGGCTGCGCGTGGGCACGCCGCCGATCCTGCAACTGGCGGTGCTGCAAGAGGCGCTGAAAGCCTGGGACGGGGTCGATATGGATGATCTGCGCAGGGCCTCGCTGACCCTGTCGGAATGCTTCATTCGCGAGGTTACCGCCCGCTGCCCCGAGTTGCGCCTCGCCTCCCCCACCGATCCCACGACTCGCGGCAGCCAGGTCTCCTTTGCCTTCGCGCACAGCTACGCTGCCATGCAAGCCCTGATCGCGCGCGGCGTCATCGGCGATTTCCGCGCCCCCGACATCATGCGTTTCGGCTTCACGCCGCTCTATCTGGATGAGGGCGACGTGATCCGCGCCGCCGAGATCCTCGAAGAGGTGATCAAGACCCGCGCCTATGAAGCGCCCGAATACCAGACCCGGTCGCGCGTCACCTGAGCCGGAGACGCGCGCCTTTGTCCTGTTGATCATTCCCCGCGCCTGATTTAGGCCAGCGGCGAAAGCAACCACGGCGACTCCCGGGGACCTGCCGACGCGCACCGAAACGGTCTGCGCCGCAAGGCCCCCAGCCCCCCTCGGAACTTTGAAAAAGGGAACGGAACATGGCAGATCAAAAACAACCTGACATTGTGTATACCATTGTAGACGAAGCGCCCGAACTGGCCTCGGCCTCGTTCCTGCCGATCATCCGCAAATTCGCGGATGCCGCTGGCGTCAGCGTCGGCACCAAGGACATTTCGCTGGCGGGCCGCATCCTGTCGACCTTCCCGGACTACCTGTCCGAAGACCAGCGCCAGTCCGACGATCTGGCCGAACTGGGCCAGCTGGTGAAAACGCCCGAGGCCAACGTCATCAAGCTGCCCAACATCTCGGCTTCCGTGCCGCAGCTGGTCGCCGCCGTGAAGGAGCTTCAGGCACAAGGCTACGCCCTGCCCGACTACCCCGAGGCCCCCGCGACCGACGAGGAAAAAGCTGTCCGCGCCAAGTATGACACCATCAAGGGCTCGGCCGTGAACCCGGTCCTGCGCGAAGGCAACTCCGACCGCCGCGCCGCCGCAGCCGTCAAGAACTTCGCCAAGAAGAACCCGCACCGCATGGGCACATGGTCTGCCGACAGCAAGACCAAGGTCTCGTCCATGCCCGGCAACGATTTCTACGCCAATGAGGTCTCGGCCACGCTGACCGCCGAACAGGCCGGAGCCGCCAAGATCGAGTTCGTGGGCAAGGATGGCGCAGCCACCACGCTGAAGGACAACTGGCCGCTGATCGAAGGCGAAGTCGTCGATGCCACCTTCATGTCGGTCAAGGCGCTGTCCGCCTTCCTGGCCGAGGCCATCGAAGACACCAAGAAAGACGGCACGCTCTTCTCGCTGCACATGAAAGCGACGATGATGAAGGTCTCCGATCCCATCATCTTCGGACATGCGGTGAAAGCCTGGCTCGCGCCCGTGTTCGAGCAGTTCGGCGAAGAACTGGCCGCGCTCGGCGTGAACCCCAACTCGGGCCTCGGCGACGTGCTGGCCCGTGTCGCGGACAACGCGGAAATCATGGCCGCGATCGAGGCCGCCACGGCAGACCGCCCGCCGATGTACATGGTGAATTCCGACAAGGGCATCACCAACCTGCACGTCCCCTCCGACGTCATCATCGACGCCTCCATGCCCGCGCTCATCCGCGCCGGCGGCAAGGGTTGGGGCCCTGATGGCAACGAGGGTGACACCAACTGCGTCATCCCCGACAACTGCTATGCCCCGGTCTATGACGAGACGATCAGCTTCTTCAAAGCCAATGGCGCGCTCGATCCGGCCACCGCAGGCACCGTTCAGAACCTCGGCCTGATGGCCCAGAAGGCCGAGGAATACGGCTCCCACCCCACCACCTTCGAGGCGCCTGCCGACGGCACCATCCGCATCGTGCTGGCAAATGGCGAGACGCTGCATGCCCACGAGGTGGAACAGGGCGACATCTGGCGCGCCTGCACCGTGAAAAAGGCCCCGATCGAGAACTGGATTCAGCTTTCCATCGACCGCCAGCGCCTCACCGGCTACCGGTCGATCTTCTGGCTCGATGCCAACCGCGCCCATGATGCCGAGCTGATCAAATACGTGCAGCCCGCGCTGGAAGCAGCTGGCGTCGCAGACAAGTTCGAGATCATGGCCCCCCGCGAGGCCACCCGCGCCTCGCTGGAAACCATCACCGCAGGCGGCAACACCATCGCCATCACCGGCAACGTGCTGCGCGACTACCTGACCGACCTCTTCCCGATCCTGGAACTTGGCACCTCGGCCAAGATGCTGTCGATCGTGGGCCTGATGAATGGCGGCGGGCTGTTCGAGACCGGCGCGGGCGGCTCTGCGCCGAAGCACGTTCAGCAGCTGGTCGAGGAGAACCACCTGCGGTGGGACTCGATGGGGGAATTCTGCGCCCTTGGCGAAAGCCTCAACTTCCTCGCCGACAGCCGTGGCAATGCCAAGGCGGGCGTCCTGGGCCGCGCCGCAGAGGCCGCCACGCAGGGCATCCTCGACGACAACCGCAGCCCGTCGCGCAAGGTGGGCGAACCCGACAACCGCGACAGCCACTACTGGTTCGCCCGCTACTGGGCCGAGGCGCTGGCGGCCCAGACCGACGACGCCGATCTCGCGGCGCATTTCGCCCCAATCGCCAAAGCCCTGGCCGACGGTGAAGCGGCGATCCTGGCGGAACTCAAGGCCGCACAAGGCCCGGCAGCCGATATCGGCGGCTACTACAAGCCCTCGGTGGAAAAGAAGGCCGCCGTCATGCGGCCCTCGGCCACCTTGAACGCGATCATCGGCTAAACCCGCTAACACCAGACACCAAAGAAGGCCGCCCGCACCCCGCAGGCGGCCTTTTCATCTTGGCCAAAATACCTCCGCCGGAGGCACCCGACCCAACCACCAGCGGACCGGTTGACACCTAGACCGTCCCTCCCCACGCA
>NZ_MNBL01000096.1 GCF_001879695.1 Nioella sediminis | reverse complement strand
GGCAGCCGATATCGGCGGCTACTACAAGCCCTCGGTGGAAAAGAAGGCCGCCGTCATGCGGCCCTCGGCCACCTTGAACGCGATCATCGGCTAAACCCGCTAACACCAGACACCAAAGAAGGCCGCCCGCACCCCGCAGGCGGCCTTTTCATCTTGGCCAAAATACCTCCGCCGGAGGCACCCGACCCAACCACCAGCGGACCGGTTGACACCTAGACCGTCCCTCCCCACGCATCCGCGGCAGCACGCGCCGAGGAGGTCCCCGCGCAAGCGGGGGGTGACGAGGCGCGTTCCCCGGTCGACGCGCCAGAGGCGCGGCGAAACCCGCTTGACCGGCACGCCCCCCCGCCCCATGCATAACCCCATGAAAGTCAACGGTACCCCCTACCGCTCCCTGTGGTGGAGCGACGAAACCAAGGCGCTGCAGATCATCGACCAGCGCTGGCTCCCGCACGCGTTCCGCATCCAGCAGCTGGACAGTCTCGCCGACTACTGCACCGCGATCCGCGACATGCATGTGCGCGGCGCACCGCTCATTGGCGCCACAGCCGCCTACGGCATGGCCTTAGCGCTGACGCAGGACAGCTCTGACAGCGCCATGGCCGAGGCCTATGACCGGCTCCACGCCACGCGACCCACGGCGATCAACCTCAGATGGGCGCTCGACCGGGTGACCGCCGCGATGAATTCCCTGCGCGAACAGGACCGCGCCGCCGCCGCGCTGGCCCTCGCCCATGAAATCGCCGACGAGGATGTGGAGATCAACCGCCGCATCGGGGTCCACGGGCTCAATCTCATCAAGGCCATCGCAGAGAAAAAGCCAAAGGGCGAACCCGTCCGCCTGCTCACCCATTGCAACGCGGGCTGGCTCGCTACCGTCGACTGGGGCACCGCGACCAGCCCCATGTATCACGCCCATGACGCGGGCATTCCCCTCCATGTCTGGGTCGATGAAACCCGGCCCCGCAACCAGGGCGCGTTGACCGCGTGGGAACTGGGCAGCCATGGCATTTCGCACAGCTACATCACCGACAATGCGGGCGGTCACCTGATGCAGCGCGGGCTGGTCGATCTGGTCATCACCGGCACCGACCGCACCACGCGCACGGGCGATGTCTGCAACAAGATCGGCACCTATCTCAAGGCGCTTGCCGCCCGCGACAATGGCGTGCCCTTCTACGTCGCGCTGCCCTCACCCACCATCGACTGGACGGTCTCGGACGGCGTGGCCGAGATCCCCATCGAGGATCGTCCCGAGCACGAGATCACCCATATCCAGGGCCGGGACGCGACTGGCATCTCCAGCGTGCAGGTCACGCCCGAAGGCACCGGCGCAGGCAACCCCGCCTTCGACGTCACGCCCGCGCGGCTGGTCACGGGGCTCATCACCGAACGCGGCCTCTGCGAGGCCTCCGAAGCGGGGCTTGCAGGCCTCTTCCCCGAGATGGCCGCACCATGACGCCCCCCTATGCGGACACGACAGACGCAAGGCAGGCGATCATCGACGCCTGCCTGAAACTTACCGCCGAGGGCATCAACCAGGGCACCTCGGGCAATGTCTCGGTCCGGGCGGGCGAGGCGATGCTGATCACCCCCTCGGGCGTTCCTTACGAGGACATGACCCCCGACATGATCCAAAGGGTGCCGCTGTCGGGTGAGCCGACCCCGCAAGGCAACCTCCGGCCCTCCTCCGAATGGCGCTTCCATCAGGCGCTTTACAACGCCAAACCCGACATGCACGCGGTCGTCCATGCGCATCCTGTCAATTGCACCGCGCTGGCGCAGAACCGCAGGGCCATCCCGGCGGTGCATTACATGGTTGCGGCCTTCGGCGGCCATGACGTGCCGCTGGCGGGCTACGCACTCTTTGGCGGCACGGAGCTGGCGCGGAACGTCACCGCCGCCATGGCCGACCGCCACGCCTGCCTGATGGCCAACCACGGCGCCACGGTGGTGGGGGAAAGCCTGCCGAAAGCGCTCTGGCGCATGGGTGAATTGGAGGCTCTGGCACAGGGTTATATCCTCTCGCTGTCCATCGGCACGCCGCATCTGCTCGACCGGCTTCAGATCGAGGAAGCGCTTGCCGCCTTCGCCGACTACGGCCACCGTGACTGACCGGGGGCGGGAAATTCTGACTTTATTTCGCAGCCATCCCCGCTTAGGCTGACCCGAGTTACCGATATTCCGCCCCACGCCTGGGGCCATTTGCAGACCACAGATTGCCAGATGAGCACATTCAGCTGTCCCAATTGCGGCGATGACGTCAGCCCCACCATTGCGCGGGCGCGGATGGTGACCTGCCCCTCCTGCGATTCGACGATCCTGATCGAGTCCGATGCCGTGCGGCTGGCGGGCGAACAGGGCGTGATGCACGAGGTGCCCATGCTCTTCGACATCGGCGATACGGTGATCTGCGGCAAGACCACGGTCACGCTGCATGGCCACGCGCGGTTTTCCTATGGCCGCGGCTTCTGGGAAGAATTCTGGGGCCAGACCCCCTCGGGCGAGTCCGCCTGGGTCTCGATCGATGAGGGCGATGTGGTGGTGCAGCAGCCTGTCCCCGCCAGCAATTACCCCCGAAGCCAGGGCGAATTCCGGCCGGGGCGCGAGATCACCTGCCAGAACCAGCATTTCAGGGTGGTCGAAGTCGACAGCGCCGAATGCGTGGCCTTGCGCGGCAGTTTCGACGAGGAACTGAAAGTGGGCGAAACCTACAGCTTCGTGAACGCGCAGGCCTCGAACGGTCGCCTGCTGTCGGGCGAGCTTTGGGAGGGCGGGCAATCCTGGTTCCTGGGGACCTGGTTTGATCCCTTCGAGATCAAGGTCAGGAGGCAGTCATGAGCCTTGCCGCCGCCACCACTTCCGTCAACTGCACCTCCTGCGGGGCCGGGCTCGACGTGCTCGGCGGCGGGCGCGTGATGGTCCATATCTGCCCCTATTGCGGGGCCGAGCTGGACGTTCAGGACAATTACGCCGTCATCGCCAAGTTCGACGGGCTCAAACGCCCCGACAGCCCGTTCCGCATCGGCATGTCCGGCAAGATCAGGGGCGCCGAATACACCGTGATCGGCATGCTGGAGTTCCGCGAACGCTATCGCGGCCAGACCTGGACCTGGATCGACCACCAGCTCTATTCGCCCACCCATGGCTATGCCTGGCTGACCATCGAGGACGGGCATCTGGTGTTTACCCGCCGCTACCGGAGGCCCGTCTGGCTGTCCGAGGGGCAGGTGGAACGCGCCGATCACCCACCGACCATCACCATTGATGGGGAACGCTACCGATATTACGAGACCTCCACCGGCGAGATCACCTTCGCCGAGGGCGAATTCACCTGGGCGCCAAAGATCGGGGACAAGACCACAACGGT
This sequence comes from Nioella sediminis, assembly GCF_001879695.1. Classification (GTDB taxonomy): domain Bacteria; phylum Pseudomonadota; class Alphaproteobacteria; order Rhodobacterales; family Rhodobacteraceae; genus Nioella; species Nioella sediminis. The sequence continues at coordinate 12,680 of NZ_MNBL01000096.1, read as the reverse complement.
CACGGTTCTCGCGGACGAGGCGATGCTGGGGTTCTCGGAAACCAATCAGGAACGCGAGGTCTATCGTTCGGAACTGGTGGACAGCGCCGAGGTCTCCGCCTCCTTCGGGGTCAGCACCCCGCCGGTGCCGCAGGGCGTCCACCCGATGACGCCGTATCAGTCCGGCGGCAACGACCGGTTCATGCTGATCACGTCGCTGATCGCCTTGGTGGCCTGCATCGTCCTGGGCTTCTTCTTCGACAATCGTACCGGAACGGTGGTCGGCGATCCCATCGTGCTCGAGACCCGTCAGATCCCGGCCGCCGTACCGATCACGATCCCGAATGTGACCGGCCCGGTCCGGCTGACCTTCGACGGCACCCCCTATGTCACGCCAACGCTGGCCAACCCGCCCAGCATCCCGGTCTATGCCCGCGCGTCGATTGATCTGGCCCATCCCGATGGCCGGTCGGTGTCCGAGGCGCCCCGGCGGGCGGTCGTGACCGTTGGCGGGCAGCGTCAAGGGGCCGCTGCCGGCAGCCGCAACCATACCGAACTGGTGTTCCCGTCCGCGATGGCGGGCGATTACCAGCTGAACCTCAGATGGTCCGGGCAAGGACCGACCAGCGCCAATACGCTTGCCGGCTTCGAGGGCGAAATCACCAGTGCCAGCCAGCTCCATTTCGCGGAAGGCAATGTCACGATCCGCACCTATGCGGGGATTTCCAGCGGCTACTGGCTCTATCGGCTGGCCATCGTCTTCGTGATCCTTGCGATCATCGCCCTCCTTGGCAAATGGAACTTCAACCGCAAACGCTGGAGCGGCTCGGACTGGACGAGCGAGGACTGACATGAACCTGTTTCGCACCATCTTCCTTGCCTTTACCATCGTCGCCGTCCTCGGCGTCTCCTACGTCGCCTATCGGGGCGCGGCCCCCGACACGTCCGGGCGGCAGGTTTCGCTGAGAACCGGCAGCGGCGGCAATTCCGGCTTCTTCGGCTTCGGTCGCGTCAAATAAGAAAGAGGATCCAATGGAACTGTTTGCAGAGCTTCAACTGGCCGAAATTCTCGGCACCATCGTCTATACCGGCATCGGCATGGTGCTGATGTGGATCGTGTGGAAGATCATCGTCGCGGCCTCGCCCTTCCCGATCATCAAGGAGATCGAGGAAGATCAGAACATCGCATTGGCCGTCATGATCGGCATGCTGTTCCTGTCCATCGCCATCATCATCGCGGCTGTCATCGTTTCATGACACCAGCCGCCGCGCCGCGGCTGCGCGAGGTCTGGCTGCTGGCGGCGACCTTTCTGGTCGCCATTGCCGGGCTGATCTACGAACTGGTCGCTGCCACCGTCTCCAGCTACCTGCTCGGGGATTCCGTGCGCCAGTTCTCGCTGGTGATCGGGATCTTCCTGTCATCCATGGGGCTTGGATCGTGGCTGTCGCGCTATGTGGGGCAGGCGTTTTCGGGCTTTGTCTGGGCGCAGATCCTTCTGGGGCTGGTCGGCGGCTTCATGGCGCCGGTTTTATTCATCATCTACGGCTGGATGGGCGAGGTGGGCCTGCCGCTCTACGGCATGCTCATCGCCGTGGGGGTATTGTCGGGCATGGAGATTCCGCTGATTGTCCGCATCCTGAAGGCCGAGGGCGCCAGCGAGTTCCGCTTTGAAAACGTGCTGACCGTGGACTATGTGGGCGCGCTGGCCGCGTCGCTGGCCTTTCCGATGCTGATCATCCCGCATCTTGGCCTGATGTCGGCCAGCCTCGCCTTCGGGGCGCTGAATCTCGGGGTTGCGGGCCTGTCGCTGTGGATTTTCCGCGATCTGGTGACACGGACACAGGTGACCTTCTGGGCGCTCGCCTTCGCCGCCACGCTTGGCGGGCTGGTGCAATCGGAACGGCTGGTCTCCGTCGCGGATGCCGGGCTATATGAGGATAGCATCATCTTCGATCAGGCCACGCCCTATCAGCAGATCACCGTGACCCGTTTTCAGGACCGGGTGCGGCTTTTCCTCGACCATTCCATCCAGTTCGACAGCATCGACGAGTACCGCTATCACGAGCTTCTGGTGCATCCCGCCATGGGCCTCGCGCGCCGCGCCCGCAACATCCTGATCCTCGGCGGCGGCGACGGCATGGCCACGCGCGAAGTGCTGCGCCACGAGGATGTGGAAACCGTGACGCTGGTCGATCTCGATCCCGCCGTGACCGCGCTTTTCCGCGACCACCCCGACCTTGCACCGCTGAACGATCACGCCTTCAGCGACCCGCGCGTGACGATCATCAATTCCGACGCGTGGGAGTTCATCGAACACGCAGACACGCTCTATGACGTCATCATCCTCGACCTGCCAGACCCCAAGAACCTCGCCCTCTCGCGGCTCTATTCGCGCAGCTTCTATGGGCTGTTGGCCGAGCGGCTCTCGACCCACGGGCTGATCGTGACCCAGGCGGGATCACCGCTCTTCGCGCGGCAGGCCTTCTGGTCTCTGGTCGAAACCTTTGAAAGTGCCACCAACCCCCTGACCCCCGGCACGGCCGGGCTCTGGACACTGCCCTACCACACCTATGTGCCCAGTTTCGGGGAATGGGGCTTCATCATCGCCGCGCCTTTGGAACACGGGGCGGACAACCTGCCCCTGCCCGACGGTCTACGCTATCTGAACGAAGACGAATGGCAGGCCGCACGGCTTTTCGGGGGGGATGTGTCTCGGGTCGAGGCAGAGGCCAACACCCTGCAATCCCATGCGCTTGTGGGCTATTACCTCGATGGCTGGGACCGCTGGTTCCCCTGATCACCCCTGCCCGCGCGCGATCTCGGTGATCACCACCCGCTCGGGCCGCAGAACCGCGCGCAGATGGTCGGCGGCCTTATGGGCATCTGACCGGCCACAGAGAAAGATATCGACCGCTGCATAACCGGTCTCGGGCCATGTGTGGATCGAGATATGCGATTCCGCCAGCACCAGCACGCCCGTCACCCCGTGACCCTCGCCGAAATGGTGCAGGTGGTCGGCCAGAACCGTGGCCCCCGCAGCCGCCGCCGCGCCGCGCAGGGCGCTGTCCAGCGCCGCCTGATCATCCAGATGCGAGGCCCCGTATAGGTCCACGATCAGGTGTAATCCGGGGCTGTGGTCGGGCAGGTCGCTCATCCCTCCGCAATAGCCCGGCCCTTGCCGGATGAGAAGCCCGCATGCGATCTTTCCTTCGCCGCGCGCCCGTGCAATGCTGAACAAGTCAACTAACCGCCCCCCCATGAAGGAGCCGCCCCCATGGACCTGCCCAAGAACGCCTTCAAAGCCGCCCTCAAGGCGGGCCAGAAACAGATCGGCATGTGGGTCTCGATCCCCGATAGTGGCGTGGTCGAACTGCTGGCGGGTTGTGGTTATGACTGGCTGCTGATCGACACGGAACATTCCGCCATGGGCGCGGTCGAGACATTGCCGCTGATGCAGGCCGCCGCGCCCTATCCGGTCAGCACCGTGGTGCGGCCCGGCTGGAACGACGCGGTCGAAATCAAGAAGCTGCTGGATTGCGGGGCGCAATCGCTGCTGATCCCTTATGTCCAGAACGCGGACGAGGCCGCCGCCGCCGTCGCCGCCACCCGCTATCCGCCACATGGCATAAGGGGCATGGCGGGGACGACACGGGCCACGCGCTATGGCGCGGTCAGGGATTACGCCACCCGCGCGCATGAGGAAATCTGCCTGCTGGTTCAGGTCGAAACCGCCGAGGCACTTGACCAGATCGAGGCCATCGCGGCGGTCGAGGGAGTCGACGGCATCTTCATCGGCCCCGCCGATCTGGCCGCCTCCATGGGCTATCCCGGCCAGGGCTCGCACCCCGAGGTCAAGGCCGCCGTTGTCGATGCGGTCAAGCGCATCACCGCCGCCGGTCTGCCCGCCGGGTTCTTGTCGCTCGATCCGGTGATGCTGGACGCGGTGAACGCGGCGGGCGGCACGTTCATCGCCGTCGATGTGGACATGGTGCTGCTGCGGCGCGAGGCCACCGCCAAGGCCGCCCAATGGCGCGACAAGATCGGCTGATCCGACGCCGCGCACCGGTGCCAAGACTCCTTCTCTTCGAATGACTCACCGCGCCCCGCCACACGCCCGTGGCAACGCGCGCCGACGAGGGCTCCCCTGAAAGGGGGGCTTGAGAAGGCGCGCTCCCCCGCCTCACATCTCCATCAGCGCCCGCGCCAGCACCTCCACCGCCACGCCCATATCCTCGGGACTGGCATATTCCTCGGGCCGGTGGCTCAGCCCGCCCCGGCATCGCAGGAACAGCATCGCCATGGGGCAGAGATCGGCCATGGCCGAGGCATCATGGGTGGCACCGGAGGGCAGTACCGGCACCCCCTCCCCCGCGGCCCGGCGCAGCACCGCGACAAGATCGGTATCGCAGGCCATTGCGGGCTGCACATAACTGCGTTCGAACCTCACTTCACACCCCGCCGCGCGCGCGCCCGCGTCCGCCACCTCCCGGCAGCGCGCCGCGCAGGCCTCGCGCTCCGCGTCCTGCTCGGCGCGAATTTCCAGCACCAGCCGCACCTCCTCGGGGATCGCATTGGCAACATTGGGATGCAGGTGCATTTCGCCCACCGTAGCGCGCAAACCCGGCCAGTCAGCGGCCAAACCCGGAAGCGCCGCGATCAGCGCCGAGGCCGCCACCAGCGCATCGCGCCGCGCCTCCATCGGCACCGTTCCTGCGTGGCCGGTCTCGCCCCGAAAGATCAGCGCATTGCGTTCGATCCCACAGATGCTGCTGACCACACCGACGGGCTGGCCTGCGCGTTCCAGCACCGGCCCCTGTTCGATATGCAGCTCCAGATAGCCGCGTATGCCTGCGGAGTCGCGCCTCAGGCCCGCCACCGCTTCGGGGTCGCCCCCGAATTCCGCAAGAGCCTGCCGAAGCGACACCCCTTCCGCGTCGCAACGCTCCAGCACGCCCGGATCGAAGGTGCCCGCCAGCGCCCTTGGCCCCATCAGCGCGGTGGGAAAGCGCACCCCCTCCTCATCGGCGAAGGCCAGCACCTCGACCGCAAAGGGCAGGTCACGATCCCAAAGGCGCTCCAGCGCCAGACAGGCCAGCGCGATGCCCATGATGCCGTCATAGGCCCCGCCGCCGCGCACCGAATCCTGATGTGACCCGATCAGCAGCGTCCCGGCCCCCGCCGGCCCCTCGCGCCGTCCCACCAGAGTGCCCGCCGCGTCCATATGCACCGTCAGCCCGGCGCGGGTCATCCACTGGTCGATCTGCGCGATCGCCGCGCAATGCGCCGCCGTGAAGGGAAAGCGCGTCACCCCCGGCCCGGGCGCGCTGCACTCGGCAATCTCTGCCAGACGACGCGCCGCCTCTTGCCCCCAATCCATGATCGCCTCCGAATTTATCATGATAATTTATTCCCTACACAAGCCAGCCGCTTGGGTCTAGGTTCATCATGATAAATCAGCGCCGAGCCACATGACCGACACGCCTGCAAAACCGAGTTCCCCCCGCCGGTCCCGCCCCGTCAAGGTGGCTGACCAGATCAAGGATTGGGTCGTGGAACGCGACCTCAAACAGGGTGCGAAGCTGCCCAATGAGGCCGAGATGATCGCGCTTTTCGGGGTCTCGAAAGGCACCGTGCGCGAGGCGATGCGGATTCTGGAGGCGCAGGGCCTGATCGTCACCCGCACCGGCCCCGGCGGCGGCAGTTTCGTGGGCGAGGTCAGCCTTGAACGCGCCAAGTCGCTGCTTGCCAACTACTTCTATTTCCAGGATCTCTCGGTGTCCGACATCTACCAGATGCGCAAGGTGGTGGAACCGGAACTGGCGGCATCGCTGGCGGGCACGCTGAAGCCCGACCAGATCGCCGAGCTGCGCGGGCTTGTGCAACAATATGACCGGCCCGCGGAATCGCCAGAGGAAGAGCGGGACCAGCATATCGCATCGCTCAGGTTTCACGCCAAGCTGGCGGAATATTCCCGCAATCCGCTGCTCGCTTTCATGGTCTCGTTCATGGCGCGAATCCTGACGGATCTGACCGTTTATCGCCGTCTCTATGAACCCCATAACGAGGAACTGCGCGTGCGCGGACAACGCCATCAGCTCGACCTTGTGGAAGCGTTGGAAGCAGGCGATGCCGACCGGGCCGAAGCGATCATGCGCTCCCATATGCTTGGCGCGGAATCCCTGATGCAGCGACAGGAAGCCCGCGTCATGCGCCGGTTCATCGCGGAATAGGCTTTGAGGTCAGCGCGACCACGCGATTTCGAAATCGCGTCCTTGTGGCCGGGTCCCGGCCACGCCCCCGCCGACCCCGAAGCGCACCAGTCCGATCCGATGGGCCGCGCGCCCTTGCAGGGCGCGGTTGACGCGATTTCGAAATCGCGTTCTCGCCCCCAGCTCATACCGGTGCGCGCGATTTGTCCGTCAGAACCGGCACCTCGTCCAGCCAATCCGCATAGGGGGGCGTCCGGGCGGCCTGCAACAACGCGCCCAGATCGTCCAGCGGCCGATCGCTCCGGTCGATCCGCAGATCCAGAGGCGGCGCATCGGGGCGCAGCACCAGCAGCGCCGCAGAGAGCAGCCCGCGCGAATCACCCCCGGCCCTCTCTGCCGCCCTCAGGCTCGCCAGCAGCCGCTCGGCCATGTCCTCTCCTTCACCGTCCCGGAACCGCGCGACAAGCGCGTCCAGAACCGCCTCCGAGCTCAGCATGTTGCCCGCCACGGCCAGCCCGCCAAAGCAGCGATGCGCGGCGGCGGGCACGCTCTTGCCGCCGGTAAAGCCCCCGGCCCGGCCTGCCGCATCCAGCGTGATCAGCTGCCGGTGCCCGCGCCCCGCATCCCCTTGAGTTACTGCGAAAACCGCGTCTCCGGCGCTCACCCCCTGACCCATCAGGCGAATCGCCTCATCGCGCCAGAAGGTGCTCGGCGCGGTGCCCTGCGACGCCGACAGCCCGCGTTCGATATCGCCGCGAATGACCCATCCGCCCACGCAGAGGCTGCCCGTTGCGGCGGCTGCCGCGTAAGTGCCTGTTTTCTGGTCATGGGCAAGAATCGAGAAGGTCATGCCGGGCTCCTGCTAATATTTCTCTTGAATTTATCATGATCATTTGCGTGAATGCAATTCATCATGATAAATTCCACAGGGAAGGATCTGCCATGAAACTGCTGACCATGACACGGCGCGCGCTGCTTGCCGCCGTGGCGGCTTCGGCGCTGGCCATCGGGGCCAACCCCGCCGCTGCACAAACTCCGCCCGGCGTTCTCGTCGTCGGCCAGGTGGCCGAGCCTCAGGCGCTCGACCCCCATGCCGTGACCGCCGTCAACGACTTCCGCATCCTGATGAATGTCTATGACGGGCTGGTGCGCTACGCCTCCGGCACGCTGGAGGTCGAACCGGCACTCGCCACCTCCTGGGAGATCTCCGAGGACGGCACCGTCTACACCTTCACCCTGCGCGAAGGCGTCAGCTTCCATGACGGCAGCGCCTTCAATGCCGAGGCCGTGGTGTTCAACTTCGACCGGATGCTCGACGAAAACCACCCCTACCACGACACCGGCCCGTTCCCGCTGTCCTTCTTCTTCTCCGCCGTGGAAGAGGTCGAGGCGCTGGATGACATGACGGTTCAGTTCACCCTGAACGCGCCCTACGCGCCGTTCCTGTCGAACCTCGCCTATCCCACGGGCCTGATCGTGTCGCCCGCCGCGGTGATGGAGCACGGGGCCGAATTTGGCCGCAACCCGTCCGGCACCGGTGCCTTCGTCTTCGAGGAATGGCGCGCAAACGAAGCCGTGGTCGTGACCGGCAACCCCGATTACTGGGGCGGTGCGCCCGCACTGGAGGCCGTGGTCTTCCGTCCGATCACCGATGCCAACACCCGCGTGGCTGAAATGCTGGCAGGCGGCATCGACATGATGGTCGAGGTTCCGCCGGTGGCCCTGTCCGAATTCGGCGGCGACAGCTTCCAGATCGTCGAACAGGCCGGCCCGCATGTCTGGTTCCTGATCCTGAACGCGCTGGAAGGCCCGTTTGCCGATGTGCGCGTCCGTCAGGCCGCAAACTACGCGATCAACAAAGAGGCCATCGTGAACGATGTTCTGGAAGGCACCGCCGCCGTTGCGGCAGGCCCCACCCCGCCCGCCTTCGCATGGGCCTATAACAACGATCTCGAACCCTACCCCTACGACCCCGACCGCGCCCGCGAACTGCTGGCCGAGGCCGGTGTCGAGAACCCCGAGATCACCTTCTACGTGACCGAGGGCGGATCGGGCATGCTGGACCCCGTTGCCATGGGCACCGCCATTCAGGCGGACCTGGAGGCCGTGGGCTTCGACGTCACCATCGAAACCTATGAATGGAACACCTTCCTTGGCCGCGTGAACCCGGGCCTCGAAGGCGAAGCCGACATGGCCGAGATGGCGTGGATGACCAACGACCCCGACACCCTGCCCTACCTGGCGCTGCGCACCGATGCGTGGCCCGATCAGGGCGGCTTCAACTCCGGCTACTATTCCAACCCCGAAGTTGACGCCCTGCTGGAAGAGGCCCGCACCTCGACCGATCAGGACCGCCGCGCCGAACTCTATCGCCAGATGCAGGTGATCGTGCAAGAGGATGCCCCGTGGGTCTTCGTGGCCAACTGGGTGCAGAACGCGGTGACCTCGGACCGGGTCGAAAACTTCGCTCTGGAACCCTCCTTCTTCCTGCTTCTGCATGACGTGGTGAAGAACTGAGCCTAAGCTGAGCGCCGCGGCGGGGGCCTCCCTTCCCCTCGCCGCGGCGCGTTTTTGTCTGCACGGGGGTGTACAGGGGGTGTACGCCCGGTGCACGGGGGGCACCCCCCCACTTTTCAGCCCCCGCCGACCGGAGATTTCCTGCCATGGGCCGCTACATCCTCCGCCGACTTCTGTCCGCCATTCCGGTGCTGATCGGCATCTCGGTGATCGTCTTCGCGATCATGGCGATGATCCCCGGCGACCCCGCCACCGCCATTCTGGGCAGCTACGCGACACCCGAAAACGTGGCCGAACTGAACCGCGATCTGGGGCTCGATCAGCCACTTGTGCAACGCTATTTCATCTGGCTGGGGAACCTTGTTCAGGGCGATCTGGGACGCAGTTTCAACCTCAACCGCCCGGTGCTGGACGAGGTTCTGGAACGCTTCAACGCAACGCTGATCCTTGCGGGCACGGCGTTTATACTCTGTTCATTCCTGGGGATTGCCGCTGGCGTCATCTCTGCCGCGCGTCAATACGGATTTGCGGACAAGGCGATCACCTTCGCGGTTTTGCTAGGAATTTCAATCCCTTCCTTCTTTCTTGGCATGATGATGATCCTGATCTTCGCGGTGAACCTGCGCTGGTTCCCGGTCTCGGGCATGTGGCCGATCTACGGTACGCGCGATATCTGGGCGCTGATTGATCACCTGACCATGCCCGCGCTGGCGCTCGCCGTGGTGGCCACCGGCGTCATCGCCCGCCTGTCGCGCTCTGCCATGCTGGAGGTGCTGCGTCAGGACTTCATCCGCACCGCGCGGGCCAAGGGCGTGCGTGAACGCGGCATCATCTGGCGCCACGCCTTGCGCGCCGCGATGGTCTCGATCATCCCCGTTCTGGGCATTCAGGCAGGCTTCGTCCTGTCCGGCGCGGTCTATATCGAGCGCGTGTTCCAATGGCCCGGCATCGGCCAGATGCTGGTCGACGCGATCCTGCGCCGTGACATCCTGCTGGTGCAGGGCGGCGTGGTCTTCGTTGCCGCCTGCTACGTTCTGTTCAACATCATCGTAGACGTCGCCCAAAGCCTGCTCGACCCGAGGATCAAGACATGATGGCCTTCCTCAAGCTCCTCGCCCGCAATCAACTGGCGCTGGCGGGGCTCATCGTGATGGGCCTTGTCGTGCTGCTGGCCGTTCTGACGCCGATCCTGCCGCTGGCCGACCCGGACGTGACGAACACACCCGCCCGCTTCACGCCGCCCTTTTCCGAAGGCGCGATCCTTGGCACCGACCATCTGGGCCGCGACCTGCTGTCCCGCCTGATGTGGGGCACGCGGCTTTCCCTCGCCGTGGGCTTCGCCGCCGCCTTCATCGCCGCCACGATCGGCGCCGCGATCGGCATCATCTCGGGCTATTACGGCGGGCGCACCGACAACATCATCATGCGCTTCGTCGATGTGCTGATGGCCTTCCCCTATATCCTGCTGGCACTGGCCATTGTCGCCGCGCTTGGCCCCGGCCTGATGAACGCACTCATAGCCGTCGCTGCCGTCAACATCCCGTTTTTTGCAAGAAATATCAGGGGCATCACCGTCGGTATCGCGCATAAGGAATTTGTCGATGCGGCCCGGCTGGCGGGACTTTCGGATGCCAAGATCATCCTGACCGAGATCCTGCCCAATGTGCTTCCGGTGATCGTCATCGCCATGTCCACCACCGTGGGCTGGATGATCCTGGAAACCGCGGGCCTCTCCTTCCTCGGGCTTGGGTCTCAACCGCCGCAGGCCGATCTGGGGTCGATGCTTGGTGAAGCGCGTTCGGCGCTCATCACCAACCCGCATACCTCGCTGGTGCCCGGCGTGATGATCCTGATCATCGTCATGGCGATCAATCTGCTTGGCGACGGGGTGCGCGATGCGCTGGACCCGCGCCTGAAATCCGGCGCGCTCAGCCGCCCCCTGCCCGCCACGCTGGTCGCCCGCGACCGGCAAACCGGCGAAACGGCGGATGGCACCGCCCTGCTGGAGCTGTCTCAACTTGAAACCCAGTTCCATATCGGCCCCCGCATCTACCGCGCTGTCGGTGGCGTCGACCTGCAAATCCAACCCGGCGAATGCCTTGGCCTCATTGGCGAAAGCGGCTCCGGCAAGTCGGTGACGGCGCTTTCCATCATGGGGCTCGTTGCCTCGCCACCCGGCAAGATCACCGGCGGATCAGTCTATTACCGGGGCGAAGAACTGGTCGGCGCGCCCTATGAATTGCTGCGCAGCCTGCGCGGGCGCAAGGTGGCCTATATCTTCCAGGACCCGCTGGCGACGCTCCATCCGCTCTATACCGTCGGCGATCAGCTGATCGAGGCGGTCCGCGTGCATCGCAAAGTGCCCAAGGCCGAGGCCCGCGCCCATGCCATCGAGCTGCTGAAATCCGTCCGCATTCCCAATGCCGAGGACCGGGTGGACAACTACCCGCACGAGATGTCGGGCGGCATGCGCCAGCGCGTCGGCATCGCCATGGCGCTGGCCAATGACCCCGACGTGATTATCGCGGATGAACCCACGACCGCGCTCGACGTGACCGTGCAGGCGCAGATCCTGACGCTGCTGGATGATCTGCGACGCGAACGCGACGTGGCGATCCTGTTCATCACCCATGATTTTGGTGTCGTCGCGCAGCTTTGTGACCGGGTGGCGGTCATGTATGCGGGCCGGATCGTGGAACAGGGCACCACGGATGAAATCCTCGCCACCCCCGCCCATCCCTATACCCGCCGCCTGATGGCCTGCGTGCCTGAACTGGGCGGCGGACGCAGGCGGCTGGAGGCCATTCCCGGCCTGCCCCCTGTCGTCGACAAACTGCCCGCGGGCTGTGCCTTCGCCGACCGCTGCGACAAGGTCCGCGCGGCCTGCCGTGAGGGCAACATCACGCTGGATGAAATCGGTGCAACCCGCCGGGTCCGCTGCATTGCCCCGGAAATCGAGGAGGTGCCCGCATGACCGCCGCCCTGAAGCTGACCAAGCTGAAAAAGGACTTCCCCGTCGGCAAGAGCCTCTTCGGCCCGCCCCGCGCGGTGGTGCACGCGGTGCAGCCGGTGACGCTGGAGGTCGCCAAGGGCGAAACCCTTGGCATCGTGGGCGAATCCGGCTGCGGCAAGTCCACCTTGGCGCGGATGCTGGTGGGGCTTCTGCCCGCCACGAAAGGCACGATCGAGATCGAGGGCGCGGCGCTCGACACTGCCGACCCGTCCGAGTTCGGCAAGAAGATCCAGTATGTCTTTCAGGACCCGATCTCGTCGCTGAACCCGCGCAAGACGATCCGCCAGATCATGGACGCGCCGCTGAAGCACCTGCACGGGATGCCCGCGCCGGAGCGGCGCAAACGGATCGCCGAGATCTTCGCCGCCGTGAACCTGCGCGAGGAATTCCTCGACCGCTATCCGCACGAGTTTTCCGGCGGGCAGGCGCAGCGGATCGGTATCGCGCGGGCGCTGGCCGCCGAGGCGCGTATCCTGATCCTTGATGAGCCGGTGTCGGCTTTGGATGTCTCCGTTCAGGCGCAGGTGCTGAACCTGCTGGCGGACCTGAAGGCGGAGTTCGGCCTCACCTACCTCTTCATCACCCATGATCTGGCGGTGGTGGAGGCGGTGAGCGACCGCATCGCGGTGCTCTATTTCGGTGCCCTGGTGGAGCTTGGCCCGGCGGAGCGCATCTTCTCCGCCCCCCGGCATCCCTATACCAAGCTGCTGGCCGAAAGCGCCCCGGTCGTGGGCCGTGACCTGAAAGCACCCGAGGGCCGGGAAACCGAACTCCCCGACCCGCTGAACCCGCCCCCCGGCTGTTCCTTCGCCGCCCGCTGCCCCTTCGCCAGCGACCGCTGTCGCGCCGAAGTGCCGGTGCTGGAGGATCAGGGCGACGGCGTGTCGGTGGCTTGTTTTCACCCGCTCGGCGGGTGACGGAACGCGACCCGACGGGGCGCGCTCCCTTTTACAGAAGGTTT
>NZ_MNBL01000095.1 GCF_001879695.1 Nioella sediminis | reverse complement strand
TCGCGCCTCCTGTCCCTCGACCTCAGCCCAGAACCGCGTTCACGGCCTTCACGGTCTTGCCGACAACCTCGTCGGCTTCTTCCTTCGTCAGGCAGAAGGGCGGTGCGAAGCCCAGGATATCGCCCTGCGGCATCGCCCGCCCGATGACGCCTTCCTCCAGCAGCGCCGCCGCGATGCGGGGGCCGACCTTTTCGGAGGCGTCAAAGAAGCTGCGGCTTCCCTTGTCCTTCACGAATTCCACGGCGCAGAGCATCCCCTCGCCCCGGATCTCGCCCACGTTTGCATGGTCCGCCAAAGCCGCCGTCATCGTGGCGTTGAGGTAACCGCCCACCTCGCCCGCGTTCTGGACGAGGTTGAGCTCATCAATCAGCTTGAGGTTGGCGACGCCCGCCGCCGCCCCGATGGGATGCGCGGAATAGGTCCAGCCGTGGCCGATGGGGCCGTTTTCGTCGGTGCCGTCCTCCAGCACTTTCCAGACCTTGTCGGACACGATGGAACCGGACAGGGGCGCATAGGCGGAGGTCAGACCCTTGGCGATGGTGATGATGTCGGCCTCGATCCCGTAATGGTCCGATCCGAACATGGTGCCGAGACGGCCAAAGCCGGTCACAACCTCGTCGGCGATCAGCAGGATGTCATGTTTCTTCAACACCGCCTGAATGGCCGCCCAGTAGCCCGCGGGCGGGGGCACAATGCCGCCGGTGCCAAGTACCGGTTCCCCGATGAAGGCAGCGATGGTGTCGGCCCCTTCGCGGTCAATGAGCGCCTCCAGTTCGGCCACGCAATGGGCGGTGAAGGCCTCCTCCGACATGTCCAGATCGGGGCGGCGGTAGTAATAGGGCGCCTCGGTGTGGATCACCTGGGTCAGCGGCAGGTCGAACTTCTTGTGGAAGAGCTCCAACCCCGTCAGCGACCCGGTCATCAGGCCCGAGCCGTGATAACCGCGCCAGCGGCTGATGATCTTCTTCTTCTCGGGCCGCCCGAGGATGTTGTTGTAATACCAGACCAGCTTGATGTTGGTCTCGTTCGCGTCGGACCCGCCAAGGCCGAAATAGACCTTCGACATATTCGCAGGCGCACGATCGAGGATCATCTTGGCCAGCGTAATGGAGGCTTCGGTCCCATGGCCCACATAGGAATGGTAATAGGCCAGCTCCTTCGCTTGCGCGGCGATGGCCTCGGCGATGTCCTGACGGCCATAGCCCACGTTCACACAGTAAAGCCCGGCAAAGACATCGAGCAGGCGGTTGCCGTCACGATCCTCGATATGGCAGCCCGATCCGCCGGTCACGACCCGGTTGGGCAGGTTGCCCCGCGCGAATTCGGCAAGGTGGGTTGAGGGGTGGAAGAAGTTGTCGCGGTCCCACTGGTCCAGTTGGTCATTGCGCAGCATGGCTCATCTCTCGCGGTTCTGGCGGCGCGCCGCCTAAGGTCACAGGATTAGGAGCCGGGATGCACGCTTCCGGGCTGAGGCCGGATAGAGCTGGGCAAAAGGCTCCGCTCACCCCGGCAGCAGCGCGCAATGCCTTTATTGCCGTGGTCGGCGTGACCATAGCCAAAGCGAAGGCCCGTTTCCAGCCCTAGCTTGTCACGCTTGTCCCCGCATCGCCAAGCCGCGCAAAGACATGGCTGGCAATGGCGGTGTCCTGCGCGCCGGTGCCGGTCAGATCGCAGATGGTGATATCATCGGCAGTACGGCGGCCAAGGGCGCTGCCGTTGATGACCAGCCCCAACTCGCCGGGTGTGCCCTTGGTCCAGAGATTGACAGCCAGCGCCGCCTCCAGCTCCCCCGACACTTCGCATTGCGCGACGCTGTCGCAGATATAGGCGTCGGCCATGGCCAGCGCGCGCGGGTCGATCTCGCATTTACCGGCCTGATCCGAGCCCATGGCGGTGATGTGCAGGCCCGGATGCAGCCAGTCGGCCTTGATGACCGGCGCACGGGCGGGGGTCGTCGTCACCACCAGCTGGCTTTCCGCGACCAGCCGCTCCGGGTTTGACACGGCATCGACCTCGATCCCCAGGTCAAGGCGCAGATCATCGGCGCAGACAGCCGCCTTGGCGGCATCCCGCCCCCAGACCAGCAGCCGCTTGAAGGGCCGCACCAGATGCGCCGCCTGCATCTGCAAACGCGCCTGAACCCCGGTGCCGATCACGCCTGCCGTCTCCACATGCGGCGGCGCAAGGTGGCGGGCGGCGACGGCCCCTGCGGCGGCGGTACGGATATCGGTCAGGTAACCATTGTCGAGGAACACCGCCTGCACCAGCCCGGTCTTTGCGGAAAACAGGATCATCAGACCGTTCAGGCTGGGAAGTCCCAGCTTCGGATTGTCGAAAAATCCGGGGCTGACCTTGATCGCGAAGCCGTCGAAACCAGGGATATAGGCGGTCTTGACATCGACCTCTCCGTTCGCGTCGGGCAGGTCCATGGACAGGATCGGCGGCATCACCACCTTGCCCGAGGCCAGCGCCGCGAAGGCCTTCTCGACCACGTCGATGGCGGTCAGGTCCAGCTCCACCACTTGCCGCAACTGCGCCTCTGTCACGATGCGAATGTCATGCGCCATAGGTCTTGCCCTTCAAGATCCTGTCCCCCAATGCAATATCCTCACCCGCCATGATCCGGTGGAATTGCCCCATGTCCAGATTGCGCCCTGTCACGATGGTGCCGACCGGCCCCTCGGGCCTGACCTTTCCCGCCAGCACCGCCGCCAGCCCCACCACGCTGGCCCCTTCCGCAATCATGCGATCCTCGTAGAACAGAACCTGCATGGCGTCGCGGATTTCTTCTTCCGTCACCAGCACGATTGCGTCGAGATTGTCGCGGCAGAGCGGGAAGCTCAGCTTGTTTTTTAACCCGATCCCGCCACCAAGCGAGTCGGCGAGGCTCGGCACTTCCTCCACCTCGACCGGGTGGCCAGCGGCGATAGAGGCCTGCATGGCCGCGCCCCGGTCCATGGTGATGCCGATGACCTGCACATCCGGGTTCACCGATTTCACAGCCACCGAGACGCCACCCGCCAGCCCGCCCCCCGATAGCGGCACCAGAACCGTATGCAGATCGGGCCGGGCCTCGATCATTTCGAACCCGATGGTGCCCTGCCCCGCGATCACCTTGGGGTCATCGAAGGGCGAGATTTCGGCCAGCCCCTCGGCTTCCACCAGCCGCAGGCTTTCGGCCAGCGCGTCGTCCTGAGACCGGCCGACGATCTTCACCTCGGCCCCAAGCGCGCGAATGCCGTCCACCTTGGCCTGCGGCACCAGTTCCGACATGCAGATCACCGCGCGGATGCCCCGGCGCGCGGCGGCATAGGCCACGCCGCGCCCATGGTTGCCGGTGGAACAGCAGGTCACCCCCGAAACGCCGTCGGGCAAGGTCATCACCGCATTCATCGCACCGCGCAGCTTGAAGGCGCCAATGGGCTGGCATGTTTCCAGCTTCAACAGAAAATCATGTCCCGCCCGCGCGCTCATGTAAGGCGAGGGCACGAAGGGTGTGGCGTCTGCCTGTCCACGCAGAACGCGGCGGGCGGTCAGGATATCGGCAAGGCTGAATGTCATGACGCGCAGTTGTGCATGTTTCCCCGGCGGAAGGAAAGTTCGGAAATCCCGCCGTTACGTCGTGCTTGCCATTTGGCCCGTGCCTGCGCCAGCCTGCGTCCCGAGGGAGGACACGCCATGACCAACGCCTTGTTTCTGGAACCGGAACACGAGCTGCTGCGCGACCAGATCCGCCGCTTCGTGACCGAGGAGATTCAGCCCCATGCCGAGGCCTGGGAAGAGGCGGGGATGGTCCCGCGCGAGGTTTTGACCCGGATGGGTGAACTGGGCTTCTTCGGCATCCGCTACCCCGAAGCCTATGGCGGGGCCGAGATGGACACCCGCGCCACCGCGGTCTGGGCCGAGGAACTGGGTCGGTCCACCTTTTCCGGCGTCGCGATCACCGCGCTTGTGCATACCGACATGGCCTCGGTCCACCTGTTCAACGCAGGCACCGACGCACAGCGCGAGCGCTGGATGCCGGGCATCGTCTCGGGCCAGACCATCACCGCCGTGGCCGTGACCGAACCGGGGGCCGGATCGGATGTAAAGGGCATCACCACGCGCGCCAGCCGCAAGGGCAATGACGCCTTCGTGCTGAACGGGGCCAAGACCTTCATCACCAATGGCGTTCACGCCGATATCTACTGTGTCGCTGCCAAGACCGACCCGAACGCACCTCCCTCGCGCGGGGTGACCATGTTCCTGGTGGAAAAGGGCACGCCCGGCTTCACCGTCGCCCGACAGCTCGACAAGCACGGCTGGCGCAGTTCCGACACCGCCGAGCTGCACTTCGACAACTGCGAGATTCCGGCCGAGAACATCCTGGGCAAAGAAGGCCGGGGTTTTTACGCGATCATGCAGAACTTCCAGAACGAACGCATCGTCATCGGCGCCATGGCCATGGGCGAGGCGCAGGCTGCGATTGATCTGACCGTGGATTACGTGAAGACCCGCCAGGCCTTCGGTGCGCCCCTGTGGGACAAGCAGGCGATCCGGCAGCGGCTGGCGATGTTGCAGGCCGAGGTGACCGCCGCCCGCCACCTGATCTATGCCACTGCCATGCGTGATGCAGCGGGTGAAGAGGTGGTTAAAGAGGTCTCCATGATCAAGGCGCTCTGCGGTGATCTGGTGAACCGGGTCATGCATGACTGCCTGCAATTCCACGGCGGCACCGGCTTCATGCGCGGCACCGTGATCGAACGGATGACCCGTGACGCCCGCGTGCAGGCCATTGGTGGCGGCGCGACCGAGGTGATGCTGGAGGAGGTTGCCAAACGCATGTGAGCCATCGTGGCGTGACAGGCCTCGCATCCCGCCCAAGCCTGCCTTTTCCCCTCGTCGGGCCGGCGGGTGGGCGAGCGCCGCCCCGGACAGCGGTGAGAGGCAGGCAGGGTGAAACCGCTATTCCATCCGCTCAGGCAATCCGCTACCATCGTCACCGGGCAGTCATGGAAAGGAAAGAAATGCGCATTCTTCTTGCGGATGATCACGACCTTGTTCGCGACACGATCAGCCTGTTCCTGAAATCCGAAGGGGTTGACGAGGTGGCGACCGCGGAGAATCTGGACGACGCCCTGGCTGCGGCGCGCAACGGCGAATTCGACCTGGCCCTTCTGGATTACAAGATGCCCGGCATGAACGGGCTGGAGGGAGTCGCCCAGATGAAAGCCGCCATGAACGGCGGCCCGGTCGCGGTTCTGTCAGGCATGGCGACCCCCGCCATTGCACAAAGCGCCATCGAGGCCGGAGCCATCGGATTCGTTCCCAAGACCATGAGCGCCAAGGCCATGATCGGCGCGATCCGCCTGATGGTCCTGGGTGAGGTGTTCATGCCTGTCTCGTTCCAGCAGCAGGCCGGCAGCGCCAATGAGGCCAATCTGACCACGCGGGAAACCGAGGTTCTGCGGGCGCTGTGCGACGCCAAGTCGAACAAGGAAATCGCCCGCGAACTGAACCTTCAGGAAGTCACGATCAAGCTGCATGTCAAAACCCTGTGCCGCAAGCTTGATGCCCGCAATCGCACCCAGGCGGCCATGATCGCCCGCGATCGGCAACTGGTCTAGATCACCGGCGGTTGCCCGTTCCGGTGTGGCTCCATGCAGCGGAATCACACCCGGCCGCGACAGGGGTCAGCGGCACATCCCGTTTCAATTCGGTTCGCAACGGATCGGACAAACCGAACCGTCCATGTCAGCGGTATCGCAGCGCCACCCGCATCGGGACCGTTGCCAAAGGATGAATCTTCATCCTGTGCTCAATAGCGATCCGCATCTATTGGGATTTGTCTGGAGTCACATCGGGATGTGACATGGTGCGGTCGAGAAGACTCGAACTTCCACGGGAGTTACCCCACAGCGACCTCAACGCTGCGCGTCTACCAATTCCGCCACGACCGCACGTGATCAGGTAGTGCGCGGCTGTTTAGCCGAGGGTCGCGGGGATGCGCAAGGGGGATTCGTCACCTCTTTTCACTTCCGCGCAGGGGCCATGCAAAAAGGCCGTCCAACGGGTGGACGGCCATGGGAAATCGGCGGGATCGGACCCCGATTACTTGTTCGACGAAGCCGGCTGCGGCGCGGGCACGATGACGGTCTGGGCCGGGGGCTGCGCGACCACCTGCGGTGCGGGCTGTTGCGGTTGCGCTGGCACCACCACGACCTGCGGTTGCTGCGGGGCGACCTGGGCGTTGCGATAGGCGATAAGCAGGGGCTGGCCGACAAGACCGGTCTGCGCGGACCCGCCGTTGATGGCCCAGTAATAAGCCTGCATAAGCTGGTCATACTGGTAGGTGGCATATTCGCGGCCATTGACGGGGTAGCCCATCACCAGCTGATACCGCTCGATCGCCTGGCGGGTTCCGTTGCCGATCTGGCCATCGACGGCACCGGCCTGGAAGCCGAAATAGTTCAGTGCGGTCTGGGTGTCGCGGCCCATCTGCGTGGCCGGGATACCCCCGCCACCACCGCCGCTGGTGGTTCCGCGGTTGCCGCCGCCGTTATTGCCATTGGCAATGGCAGCGCCGATCAGGCCACCGATGATCAGGCCACCCACGACATCGCCTGCGTCGGCGCGGGCTTCCTGGGCGGGAACAGCAGCAAGAGCGACGGCAAATGTCGCGGCAGTCAGGGATTTGATAATCATGGCATCCTCCAATTCGGTGTCTCAGCTGTTGGTCGCAACTTAGCACGTTTCGGTTCAATCCAAAGTCCGAAAACCTTTACTATTTGGGGTAAACCGCCTCCAATAAAGCGTATTCACACCGTGCATCCGAACCGGATCGCCTGCTGACCATCCCCCCTCAGGCATGATTCGCCCCGGTCGCGCGGCGCATCCACCAGACTGCGCCCGCCGCCAGCACGGCCAGCGCCACGACAGCGGCGAAGCCGTCCCAGCCCGCGCCGTCCAGCACGATCCGGTTGGTCAATCGTCCGGGCAGGAAGTTCAGCAGCGCCGCCGCCGCCAACCCCCATGACATATTGGTCATCGCCGCCCGGTGGCCGCGCAGATCCTTTCGGATCGCCGCCCAGACCCCCGTCACCAGCCCAATAATCGTCAGCACGGACAGCAGGTGGATCGGGCTGAACGGGCCGACCACGCCGAACCCCGTGATCCAGAAAGAGCTGATCGCCGTCAGCGCCATCGCCACAACCCAGCCATAGCCTGCCAGCCTGTGCAGCCGGTCGCGGCGCGGCCGCCACAGCACCAGCGGCGTCAGCAGCAGGGCGGGCACGGCACCGGCAACATGGATCTGCACCGCGATCGGTGCATTGAAAAGCGGGGCAAAACTTGTCATGTCAGACCTCTTGATTGTCTTTTGCAATGCGATGCACCGGCTGTGCCACGGCCCGGCGCGGAACCGACAGGGACGATGCGTAAACAGAAAGGCCGCATTCGTGAGTGAAGGGCCCTTGCAATCCGCGAAGCGTGAATGGCACGCGATCCTGTCCAGCCGACCGACGCTGGTGATCATCGCTGCCGTGGGCATCGTGGCAGGGCTCGCGGGACCGTTCGGCACTTTGGAACATCTTACGCCTCTGCCCAGGCTGGCCTATTGGCTGGGGCTGTGCTTCGTCACCTATGTGACCGGCTCGATCCTCGTCACCATGCTGACCGCAGGCGGTTTGGGGCAGCTTCTGCCGCGCGCTCCGGCGGTTCTGGTGGCCGGGGCTCTGGCGGGGCTTGCCGTGACGCTGGAGGTCGCGCTGCTCAACTGGGCTGTCTTCGGGCTGGCCCCGACCGCGCCGCGCTATGTTGCGGGGCTGGCGCTAAACGGAATCCTCATCGCCATGGTCATCGCGGGGGTGGCGCTTTATCTCGGCCCGTCCACGCCCGATGCCCCCACCAACCGGCTCCCCTCCCTTCTCGACCGCTTGCCGCTGGACAAACGGGGGGCGCTGATCTCGCTTTCGGTGCAGGATCACTATGTCGAGATCGTCACCACCAAGGGGCGCGACATGCTGTTGATGCGCCTGTCGGATGCCATCCGCGAAACCGATCCCATACCGGGGTTGCAGGTCCACCGGTCGCATTGGGTGTCGCTCGCGCAGGTCCGCTCGGTCCGGCGCGACGGCGCGCGCGCGGTCTTGACGATGTCGGACGGACGCGACATTCCCGTAAGCCGGTCCAACATCGCGGCCGTGAAGGAGGCCGGGCTGCTGCCCGGATAGCATATGGTAGACTGGATCCGCTCGGACGAACTGGTGCCCTATGATCAGGCCGTGGCCTGGATGGAGGACCGCGCCGCCGCCATCGCGCGGGGCGAGGCCGATGAGGCGATCTGGCTGCTGGAGCACCCGCCGCTCTATACCGCAGGCACCTCTGCCAAGCCCGCCGACCTGACCGACCCCGAGCGGTTTCCGGTCTATGATACCAAGCGCGGCGGGCAGTACACCTATCACGGGCCGGGTCAGCGGGTGGCCTATGTGCTGCTCGACGTGGCGGCGCGCGGTCACGACGTGCGGGCCTTCGTGCAGCAGATGGAGGATTGGGTCATCGCCACGCTGGCCGAATTCAACCTGACGGGCGAAAAGCGCGAGGGCCGTGTCGGTGTCTGGGTCGCCCGGCCCGACAAGCCCGCCCTGCCCAATGGCACGCCCCGTGAAGACAAGATCGCGGCGCTTGGTGTGCGGCTGACCAAATGGGTCAGCTATCATGGGCTGTCGATCAACGTGGAACCGGATCTGGACCACTTCGACGGCATCGTTCCTTGCGGCATCACCGGGCACGGGGTGACATCGCTGGTCGATCTGGGTTTGCCGGTGACGCTGGACGATGTGGATGTGGCGTTGGAAAAGACCTTCGGGCAGATCTTCGGCACCGCCCCGGTCGCGCGGCGAGGCCCCCCGGCCTGATCTGGCATCACAGGAATACCTTTGGCCGGTCTCGTTTCCTCCCGGCTAATGCCACAGTTTTCGAACAATTTGACCGGAAGTGTTTTTGAATTCCGGTTGAGGAGGACGTCATGTCCGCTGACAAAACTGAGATACAGCGATTTCTCCGCGATGACTCCGGCGCGGTCACCGTTGACTGGGTGGTGCTGACTGGCGGGCTGGTCGGGCTCGGCCTTGCGACAACGGCGGTCATTTCCGTGGGGGTCGAATACCAGGCCGAAGAAATCGCCGACTTATCCGGCCAGAGCATCACCGGGCTGCACCGGTGGGGTCAGAACCGGCTGGCGAACGGCTCATTCGAAGATATCGAGGGCATGATCGCCGCCGGTTGGGGGTTCTATTCGGCAGGCGCGATGAACGGCTGGTCGCTTCTGGACGATCCGCGCGCCGAAGTGGTCTGGAGCGGCTATCACGGCGTCACGGCGACCGATGGCGGCTACATGCTCGATCTCGATGCCAGCCCGGGGAACATGAGCCTCGGACAGGTCATGACCGACGCCGTGGACGGCCAGGTCTATACCGTGTCCTTCGATGCCGCCGATCCGCGCATGAACAATGGCGTGGAGGTCTACTGGGGCGGCGAACTGGTCGGCACCGCCAATCCGCAGGGATCGTCCATGAGCAGCTATGAATTCGAGATCACCGGCGGGTCCGGCGACGGGTCGAACCTGCTCATGATCAGCGGCACCGGCCCCGAGGACAATGTCGGCGCCTATATCGACAATGTCAGCGTCGAAAGCTGATCCCATGAAACGAACCGTTTCCGATATGCCGCGCGATCTGCCATGTTTTGGCCCGATTTCCACAGCAAACTGGAACAATACCGGGTCACCCTGTTGCCAATGCGACCGGGCTGGAACGGTATGGACCGCGCCCGAGGGAACAAGAAGCGCGGCCATTGACGCCAGGTCCGGCTGTATTGCGTGAGCCGCGCATCTGTATCGAGTAGTACGCCCATTTCGGGCAACCAGAAGGAAAGTGTCGTGCCACAAGCAACCGACCACGAACGGAACGACCGGATCGAAGCCTCCGTCATGATGGCGGCGCTGGCCACGCTCGGCCTGCTGGTCGCCCTTGCCGTCTCGACCTCGATTTCGGACGTGTCCGGCCTTCACGCCGAAGCGCCGCAGGACGGCCCCGATCCGGCCCGCCAGATCACCGGAATCGAAGAAACCGGCAGCGAAGTTCAGGGCAGCGAACTGAACTGAGCTATCCGGCAGATCGCACAACGCCCGGTTGCGATTGATCCGAATTCCGCCTCCACCAGCGCTCTATAGGCGAATCCTGAGGCATTTTTTCCCACCCTGACGCCGCCAAACACGTTGCGAACCCCCCACCTGCAAACTAGAACATCCGACAGGGAATAGGGCGCGTGGGGCCAGACAGTCTTGGTCTGCGTGCTTCTTTGGAACAGGAGACGTCCATGGCTGATGCTGCCATTTCGGGACATGACCACGAAAAGCCGGGGTTCTTTACCCGCTGGTTCATGTCCACCAACCACAAGGATATCGGTATCCTTTATCTGTTCACCGCGGGCTTCGTCGGCCTTCTGTCGGTGATCTTCACGGTCTACATGCGCATGGAGCTGATGCATCCCGGCGTTCAGTACATGTGTGCCGAAGGCGCCCGCTTCCTTGGCGGGATCGGTGCCGAAGAATGCTCCCCGAACGGTCACCTCTGGAACGTGATGATCACCTATCACGGCGTCCTGATGATGTTCTTCGTGGTCATCCCCGCGCTGTTTGGCGGTTTCGGCAACTACTTCATGCCGCTGATGATCGGCGCGCCGGACATGGCGTTCCCGCGCCTGAACAACCTCAGCTACTGGATGTATGTGGCCGGTGTGTCGCTCGGCGTCGCCTCGATGCTGGCCCCCGGCGGCAACGGTCAGATGGGCTCGGGTGTGGGCTGGGTGCTTTATGCGCCGCTTTCCACGCTTGAAGCGGGCACCTCGATGGACTTCGCGATCTTCGCGGTCCACGTCTCCGGTGCCTCGTCGATCCTTGGCGCGATCAACATCATCACCACGTTCCTGAACATGCGTGCGCCGGGCATGACCCTGCACAAGACGCCCCTGTTCCCCTGGTCGATCTTCGTGACCGCATGGCTGATCCTGCTGTCTCTGCCGGTTCTGGCCGGCGCCATCACCATGCTGTTGACCGACCGCAACTTCGGCACCGGGTTCTTCAACCCGGCAGAGGGCGGCGACCCGATCCTGTACCAGCACCTGCTGTGGTTCTTCGGCCACCCGGAAGTGTACATGATCATCGTGCCGGGCTTCGGCATCATCAGCCACATCATCGCGACCTTCTCCAAGAAGCCGGTCTTCGGCTACCTGCCGATGGTCTATGCGATGGTTGCCATCGGCGCGCTTGGCTTCGTCGTGTGGGCGCACCACATGTACACGGTCGGCATGACGCTGAACCAGCAGGCCTATTTCATGGTCGCCACGATGGTCATCGCGGTGCCGACGGGCGTGAAGATCTTCAGCTGGATCGCAACCATGTGGCAGGGCTCGATCGAGTTCAAGACGCCCATGCTGTTCGCCATCGGCTTCATCTTTATCTTCACCGTGGGCGGCGTGACCGGCATCGTGCTGAGCCAGGCGGGCCTCGACCGCGCGTATCACGACACCTATTACGTGGTTGCCCACTTCCACTACGTGATGTCGCTTGGTGCCGTGTTCTGCATCTTCGCCGGTGTCTACTACTGGATCGGCAAGATGTCCGGCCGCCAGTATTCGGAGTTCTGGGGCAAGGTGCATTTCTGGCTGTTCTTCATCGGCGCCAACATCACCTTCTTCCCGCAGCACTTCCTTGGCGTCCAGGGCATGCCGCGCCGCTACATCGACTATCCCGAGGCCTATGCCTACTGGAACTACATCTCGTCGATCGGTGCCTTCATCTCCTTCGCCTCGTTCCTGCTGTTCATCGGCATCGTGTTCTACACGCTGATGGCAGGCCGTCGCGTGACCGAGGACAACTACTGGGGCGAATACGCGGATACGCTGGAATGGACCCTTCCCAGCCCGCCGCCGGAGCACACCTTCGAGGAGCTTCCGACCCAGGACATGTGGGACAAGCAACCGCACCACTGATCTGATGCCGGTTGACATAACCCGATACGAAGGGGCTCCGGATCATTCCGGGGCCCTTTTCAATGGCGGCGAGGGCCAGCCCCGGCTGCGCCTTGTCGCGCGCCCGCATAAATCGCTGACGCCGGGCGGCTTCGTCTGGTTCATCGGCGCGACCGCCGTGCTGCTGGCGCTGCCGCTGCTGGCGGCTTTCGGGTCGCCTGTCCTGTGGGGTTTGCTGCCCTTCGTCGGGGGGGCGATCTGGGCGATCTGGTGGGGGCTGAAACGGTCCTGGCGCGACATGGACCTGCATGAGGAACTGCTTCTGTGGGACGATCATGTCCGCCTGACCCATGTGGCCCCGCGCAAAGCCGATCAGGTCTGGGAGGCGAACCCCTACTGGGTGCAGGTCCGCCTGATCCCGCAGGGGGGCCGGGTGCCCGATTACGTGACCCTGAAGGGCGAGGGCCGAGAGGTCGAGATCGGCGCGTTCCTGGCCGCCGAGGAACGGGTGGAGCTGTATCGCCTGTTGCTGCGCGAAATGCGGCCCGGTTGATCCGGCCCGCCCGTTAACCCGATCTTCATGCCGATCTGCCATAGTGGCCAGCGGTTAACCACATCCAAGCGTGGCTTCGTCTGCCCGCTGCCGCCAGATACGGCCCCTGACAACGGCACCGGCGGAAGCCAGCGGGTTTCGGACACGTCCCAAGACACCCCAATGCCCCGCGACGGAACGCGGCGCCGCATTCCATTTGCCTGACCTCGGGCAACCGCACCCCGACACAGGTGTTGTCCCAAAGAGACCCCGCCACCCCTGCCCGGCCAAAGCCGGTTCCGCAGCGGATCGCGCATGAAAAAACGGCCCTCCCCGAAGGAAAGGCCGCCCGATCCGTCGCCGCAAGGAGCCTTACCCCAGCATGTCCCGTACTTTGGGGCCGACAGCCCCGAAATCCATCTGGCCGGTATATTTGCTTTTCAGCGCGCCCATGACCTTGCCCATGTCGCGGATGCTTTCCGCACCGGTGGACGCAATCGCATCCGCAATCGCCTTGGCCACTTCCTCATCCGACAGCTGACGCGGCAGGAACTCCTCCAGGATCACGATCTCCTCGCGCTCCTTCTCGGCCAGTTCCAGCCGCCCGCCTTCCTCATAGGCCCGCGCGCTTTCCTGGCGCTGCTTGACCATCTTGCCCAGGATCGCCAGCACATCGGCCTCACCCACGCCTTCGGCCTCGCCCTTGCCGCGCGCGGCAATGTCCTGGTCCTTGATCGCGGCGTTGATCAGCCGCAGGGTCGACACCCGTGCGCTGTTCTTCTCGCGCATCGCGGCCTTCATTTCGGTCGTGATACGTTCCCTCAGTGACATAGGTTCCATCCCCTGATGATTGCAGAATCCCGGTGCAACAGTGCCCGACAATACGCGAATGCACCCGCAGCAACAAGGCTCTCGCAGCCGCTTGACCCCGGGGGGCCTTCCCCTTAGGTTGCCGCGAATTTCACGCCAGCACCGGAGTCGCCCATGACCGCCCGCCCGACCGCCTGCCTCGTTCTCGCTGATGGGACCGTGTTCTATGGCCGAGGCTTCGGCGCCACCGGTCAGACCGTGGCCGAGCTGTGCTTCAACACCGCCATGACCGGCTATCAGGAGATCATGACCGACCCCTCCTACGCCGGTCAGATCGTGACCTTCACCTTCCCCCATATCGGCAATACCGGGGTGAACACCGAAGACGACGAAACCGCCGAGCCCGTGGCCGCCGGCATGGTCGTCAAATGGGACCCGACGGAGCCGTCGAACTGGCGTTCGCAGCAGGAGCTGACCGAATGGCTCGCCGCCAAGGGCCGGATCTGCATCGGCGGCATCGACACCCGCCGCCTGACCCGCGCGATCCGGCAGCAGGGCGCGCCACATGTGGCGCTGGCCCATGACCCGGAAGGCAAGTTCGACTTGGAGGCGCTCGTTGCCGCCGCGCGGGGTTTCGCGGGCCTTGAGGGGCTGGACCTCGCCAAGGACGTCACCTGCGCGCAAAGCTACAAATGGGACGAAAAACGGTGGGCCTGGCCCGAGGGCTACACCAAGCGCGAGGAACCCGGCTTCAAGGTCGTGGCGGTTGATTATGGCGCCAAGCGCAACATCCTGCGCTGCCTCGCCTCTGCCGGATGCGATGTCACCGTCCTGCCCGCTACGGCGACAGCAGAGGAGGTTCTGGCGCACCAGCCCGACGGCGTGTTCCTGTCCAATGGACCCGGCGACCCTGCGGCGACCGGCATCTATGCCGTGCCGATGATCAAGGAGGTGCTGAAGGCCGACCTGCCCGTTTTCGGCATCTGTCTTGGCCACCAGATGCTGGCACTGGCGCTTGGGGCCAAGACCGTCAAGATGAACCACGGCCATCACGGCGCCAACCATCCGGTGAAGGATCTGGAAACCGGCAAGGTCGAGATCACCTCGATGAACCATGGCTTCACCGTCGACAGCCAGACCCTGCCTGCGGGCGTCAAGGAAACCCATGTCTCGCTCTTTGACGGGTCGAACTGCGGCATCCGCATGACCGACAAGCCGGTCTTCTCGGTGCAGTACCACCCCGAAGCCAGCCCCGGCCCGCAGGACAGCTATTACCTGTTCGAACGCTTCGCCGCCGCCATGCAGGCGCGCAAAGCCGAGACGGTTTAACCATTTATTAGGAAAATCCTCCGCCTAATGATCCCCGGCCCGAAACGGCCGGGGATTTTTGGTATGAGCGGATGAATAAAGCGGTTCGACAGGCGTACAGCCCCCAGGGCACGGCAAAACTGCGCGTTGTTCCTGACGCCCGCCCTCCCCTGCGCAAACCCCGGCTGGCCCAACTGCTGTTCGACCGGGGGGCCATCACCGCCGAACAGATGCACAGGGCCCTCGTCAGCCAGCGCCACCGCGACCTGCCAATCGGGGAAATCCTCGTCACCCAGGGCGCCATTTCCGAAGCGCAGCTTCTGGACGCGCTTGCCGAACAGAGCGGCACAAAGCTGCTGCCAGAGGATCACCCGCCCCCTGACCCGGCGCTGGCGGGGCTGCTGCCGGCGGGGCTGGCCATTCGGCTCAACGCCGTGCCCCTGCGCCGCGCGGGATCGGCGCTGGTGGTGATAACCAACCGCCCCGACCGGGCCGATGAAATTCGCGCCGCGCTGTCGGATCATGACGGCCCCGTCCTGCTGGCGCTCGCCAGCCGCGACCGCATGCAGGCTGCCCTGACCGGTGTCTATGGAAACGAACTGGCCCGAATCGCCGAGGCGCGTACCCCCGGCCCCTATAGCTGCCGTGACTGGGACGCGCCGCGCGCCTTCCGCCGCTGGCTGGCGGTGCTGCTGGCGGTCTGTGGCGCGCTGCTGCTGGCCCCCGGCGCGGTGGTGGCGGGGCTTTGCGCGCTTGGCGTGTTGATTGCGGCCATCAACGCGACGCTGAAATGGCTGGCTCTGCATGGCATCGACCTGCCGCCTCAGGCCCCGCATAAGGATGACGCCCCGCCGATCCACCCGTCTTCCGCGCTGCCCGTGGTGACGATCCTGCTGCCGCTATTCAACGAGCCCGACATCGCCGGGCACCTGATCCGCCGGGTCAGCCGGCTGGACTATCCGCGCGAACTGCTCGACGTGATCCTGCTGATCGAAGAGGAAGACGCGACCACCCGCAGTGCCCTCACCCGCGCCGAGCTGCCCTTCTGGATGCGCGCCGTGATCGTGCCGCCGGGCCAGCCCCGAACGAAACCACGGGCGATGAACTATGGCCTCAACTTCGCGCGCGGGTCCATCGTGGGCGTCTATGACGCCGAGGATGCGCCGGAACCCGACCAGATCCGCAAGGTTGCACAGCGGTTCCTTGAGGTGCCGCCCGACGTGGCCTGCCTGCAAGGGCAGCTCGATTACTACAACCCC
Organism: Nioella sediminis; assembly: GCF_001879695.1. Taxonomy (GTDB): domain Bacteria; phylum Pseudomonadota; class Alphaproteobacteria; order Rhodobacterales; family Rhodobacteraceae; genus Nioella; species Nioella sediminis. The sequence goes on along the minus strand of NZ_MNBL01000095.1, from coordinate 6,371 downwards.
CATCACAACTGGCTCAGCCGCTGTTTCACACTGGAATATGCCACCTGGTTCCGGCTGCTTCTGCCCGGCGTCTCGCGACTTGGCCTCTTCGTGCCGCTTGGCGGAACGACGCTGTTCTTCCGCCGGTCATTGCTGGAGGAAATGGGCGCGTGGGACGCCCATAACGTGACCGAGGATGCGGATCTGGGCCTCAGGCTCACCCGGCAGGGCTACCGGACCGAGATCATCGAGACCACCACCTATGAAGAGGCCAATGCCGCCGTTCTGCCCTGGGTCAAGCAGCGCTCACGCTGGCTCAAGGGCTATGCGATGACCTGGGCCACCCATATGCGCGACCCGGTGCAGCTGTGGCGCGACCTTGGCGCGCGGCGGTTCATCGGGCTACAGGCGCAGCTACTGGGGACGGTCCTGGGTTTTTCGCTGGCGCCGGTGCTGTGGACCCTGGTGGTGAAAGTCGCAGGCCTGCCGCACCCGCTGGATGCCTACCTGACCACGCAGGGTTATCTGGGCCTCGCCTTCTTCTTCGTGGCCTGCCAGATGCTGACCTTCTACGCCGCCTGGCGCGCCGCCGCCCTGCCGCGTCACCGCAAGCTCCGGCTCTGGATTCCGATACTGGATGTCTATTTCCTGCTGGCCTCTGCCGCCACGCTTCTGGGGCTGGCAGAGCTGCTGGTCAAACCTTTTCACTGGCGCAAGACGGCCCATGGGCGGTTTTCTCAGGGCGGGCAGGCCACCGACCTGATGCAGGATCAGACCTTGCCGGCCTCTTCCTTCAGCCGCACCTCGAACGCCGTCGACAGGTGATCCTTCAGCATCCGCGCCGCGCGGTCCCCGTCACGCTCGGCAATGGCGCGCACAATCGCGTCATGCTCCTCCAGCGCCACCGGCCCGCGCCCCTCTGCCGCCAGGGATGTGGTCGCCATCAGCGCCATGGACCGGTGCACGAGGTCAAGCTGCTGCACCAGGTACTTGTTATGCGAGGCCAGGTGAATCTGCTTGTGAAACCGCCGATTGGCGCGGCTGAGCGCCGCCGGATCATCCAGAAGCGCGTGGTCTGCCGCCACCATCTCCTGCAACACCTTGATCTCTTCAGCCGCCGCATGCTGCGCCGCCAGCCGTGCCGCCAGCCCCTCCAGCTCGGCCCGCACGATATAGAGCTGCGCCATCTGGTCATGATCGAGCGATGCCACGATCAGGCTGCGCCCGTCGCGGGTCAGCAACCCTTGTGTTTCCAGCCGCTGCAACGCCTCGCGGATGGGGGTGCGGCTAACGCCGAACCGCTCCGCCAGCTCTGATTCCACCAGCCGCGATCCGGGCCGATAGGTGCCCTCATCGATGGCTTTCAGGATCAGGTCATAGGCGTCTTTTTGCGGCGCTTTCGGACTGGCCATTGGTTTCCCCCCGGTTTTCTGGCAAGGCTAGGACCGCCCCGGTCCAAGCGCAAGCCTTTCGGGGCGCGGCAAAAAAGGACCCTGCCTATGCCCCGCGCGCATTTCGAGCATATCACGACCTGGGTCTTCGACCTCGACCATACGCTCTACCCGCCCGACATGGCGCTCTTTGACCAGATCAATGTCAAGATGACCGCCTATGTGATGGAGGCGCTCGGCGTCGACCGGGCCGAGGCCGACCGCCTGCGCTACCGCTACTGGCGCGACCATGGCACCACGCTGGCGGGGCTGATGGATATCCACGGGGTCGATCCCGGCCCCTATCTGCACGAGGTCCACCAGATCGACTTTTCGGTGCTGACCCCTGACCCCGATCTTGCCGCCCGTATCCGCGCCCTGCCCGGCCGGAGGATCATCTATACCAACGGCACGGCGCCCTATGCCGAGCAGGTGATCGCCGCGCGCGGGCTGTCGGGCCTCTTCGACGCGATATATGGCGTGGAACATGCGGGCCTGCGTCCCAAACCGGAACGCCGGGCGTTTGAGGCGGTCTTTGCCCGGGATGGCCTCGATCCCACCCGCGCGGCGATGTTCGAGGATGACGTGCGCAACCTCGCCGCCCCGCACCAGATGGGCCTGCGCACCGTCCACGTGGCCCCGGACCCGGAACCCGCCGCCCATGTCCACCACCACACGGATGACCTTGCAGGGTTCCTGTCGCGCCTGACCGGCTGACTCCGAACTGCCCTTCATCTTGGCAACACTACCTCGGGGGAGGCGCCGCCCGGAGCCGGGGGCAGAGCCCCCGGAAACGCCCTTGCAAGGGCGTTCCCGCGGCCCGAAACGCGCCGCGCGGATCGACGTGGCGCAGCCACGGCGAAACCGGCAGCGTCAGCCCGTCGCACTGCGTCATCCGGTCCGTTTCCGATGCCGGTTCGACACCTATCTCCCTGTTTGCGAACAGGAGATATCCCATGGCTTTCATTCCACATTCCGGCCCCTCGAAGGGTCTCTACCCGCTGATCCGGTCGCTTCTGAGGGCGCTGGACAGTTCAACCGTGATGCTCTGGGCCATTGCGCTTCTGGCCGTTGCATGGATCGCGGGCACCATCGTCTTCGGCTATGCCGGGCTGATAATCGGGGCGCTGACGGCGGTCGTGCTCGGTTTCTACCTGCTGATCCGCATCACGCTCGGCTGACGCGCCCTTCTGCCGCTTGGACCTTGCCCCGTTTCAGGCGTATCAGACGGACACCATGCCGGTGAAGGAGACCCCCCCATGCCCCAAATGATCGAAACCGATGTGCTGGTCTCGGGCGGCGGCGTTGCGGGGCTGACGGCGGCCGCGGCCTTCGGGTCGGCGGGGTTTTCGGTGATCTGCGTCGACCCCACCCCGCCGGTCACCGTCATGCAGGCCGAGGGATCGGACCTGCGCACCACGGCTTTCCTGCAACCCTCGCGCGATTTTCTGATCCGCGCGGGGCTGTGGGACCGGTTGGAACCCCATGCCAGCGCGCTACAGATCATGCGGATCGTGGACGCGGGCGGCGCAGAGCCGGAGCCGCGCAGCAGCCATGATTTCAACGCCGCCGATATCTCGGACCTGCCGTTTGGCTGGAACCTGCCCAACTGGCTGCTCAGCCGGGAAATGGTGGCCCGGCTGGCCGAGATGCCCAATGTCGATTTCCGCCCCGGCACCGGCACAGCGGGCGTGCTGACCCGCGAACGCGAGGCGCTGGTGACGCTCTCGGATGGCGCTCGCATCCGCACCCGGCTGGTCATTGCCGCAGATGGCCGCAGCTCACCGGTGCGCGAGGCTGTGGGCATCCCCGTGAAAACCACCCGCTATGGCCAGAAGGCGCTGGCCTTCGCGGTCACCCATGACGTGCCGCATGGAAACGTCTCAACCGAGATCCACCGCACCGGCGGACCGTTCACGCTGGTGCCGTTGCCCGAACACGAGGGCCGCCCCAGTTCCGCCGTAGTCTGGATGGAACGCGGCCCCGAAGTGGCACGGCTGGCCGCCCTGCCCACCTCCGATTTCGAGGCCGAGATGACCGCGCGGTCCGCTGGTCTCTGGGGTCCGCTCACGCTGATCACACGGCGCACGGTCTGGCCGATCATCTCTCAGGTGGCCGAGCGGATGGAGGCCGAGCGCGTGGCGCTGGTGGCGGAAGCGGCCCATGTGGTGCCTCCCATTGGCGCGCAGGGGCTGAACATGAGCCTCGGCGACATGCGGGCGCTGCTGGACCTGGCCGAAGCCAACCCAGAGGATCTGGGGTCGCGCAGGATGCTTGCCGCCTATCACAAGGCCCGCCACGGCGAGGTACGCGCCCGCGTCGCCGGAATCGACGCGCTGAACCGGGCCTCCATGGTCTCGATCCAGGGGCTGCGCGACATGCGGATGCGGGCGCTTCGGGCGTTTTACTCGGTCAAACCCGTGCGGACCAGTTTGATGCGCGCCGGGCTTGGAACCGGGCGCGCGGGATAAGGCGCTTTCGTCCTGCGTCAAACGGGGCGGGCGCACCGGGGTTCTGTCTGCACGCGGGGTGTACGGGGCGTGTACGCAGGGTGCCGGGCTGAAATCGCCCCTCAGCGTGCCAATGCCAGCAGCCCCTCCACATCAAGATGCCGCTCCATATGGGCGGCCAGCTCATCCAGGGTCTGCTCCACCACCTGCCCGTAGGATTGCGTTCCGGCCTGCACCCCGAACCCGTCCAGGAAGGCGCGCCGGAACCCGTCTTCCGCGAACATCCCGTGCAGGTAGCTGCCCTGCACCCGCCCATCCGCAGACCGCGCACCCTCTGGCAGTCCGGCAACCCGCGCGAAGCCCCGCGCCCGGTCCGGCCCATCCGTACGCCCGATATGAATCTCGTAGCCCTGCATCATTGCGCCCGTGGTCTCATGCACCGCCTCGACACGGGTCAGGCTCTTGTCGCCGGTCATCACGGTCTCCACCTCCAGCAGCCCGAGGCCATCGGTCGATCCGGCGCTGCCCTCGATCCCTTCCGGGTCGTGAACCATCCGACCAAGCATCTGATATCCTCCGCAAATCCCAAGAATATGTCCGCCGCGCCGCCAATGGGCCAACAGGTCGATATCCCAACCCTGTGCCCGCAGATATGCCAGATCCCCGCGCGTGGACTTGCTGCCGGGGATGATCACAAGGTCGGTCTCGGCCGGGATCACCTCACCGGCCCGCACCATGGTCAGCGACACGCCCGGCTCCTGCGCCAGCGGGTCGAGATCGTCGAAATTGGCGATGCGGCTGAGCGCCAGGCAGGCGACCTTCAACCCCTCGCCGAAGCCCCCACGGGGCAGGTCCAACGCGTCCTCGGCAGGAAGTTTGGAGGCCTCGGCAAAGAACGGCAACACCCCGAAGCCACACCACCCGGTGCGCGTTTCGATCATCCGGTAGCCATCATCGAAAAGGCTGACATCCCCCCGGAACTTGTTGATCAGAAAGCCTTTTATCAGCGCCTCATCGCCCGAATCCAGCACTGCCTGGGTGCCCACCATCTGCGCAATCACACCGCCCCGGTCGATATCGCCCGCCAGCACCACCGGCACGCCCGCCGACACGGCGAAGCCCATATTGGCGATGTCGCCCGCGCGCAGGTTCACCTCCGCCGGACTGCCAGCCCCTTCCACGATCACCAGATCATGGTGCGACTTCAGGCGGTTGAAACTCTCCAGCACCGGCGCCATCAACTGCGGCTTCAGGCCCGCATAGTCCCGCGCCTTCACCGTGGTCAGGCGCTTGCCCTGCACCACCACCTGCGCGCCCACATCGGTTTCGGGCTTCAGCAGCACCGGGTTCATGTCCACCACGGGCTCCAGCCCCGAGGCCAGAGCCTGCAAGGCCTGCGCCCGCCCGATCTCGCCCCCGTCCACGGTCACGGCGGCGTTGTTGGACATGTTCTGCGGCTTGAACGGCGCGACCGACAGCCCGCGCAGACGCGCCGCCCGGCACAGCCCCGCCACCAGCAGCGACTTGCCCACGTTCGACCCCGCCCCCTGGATCATCAGCGCCTTGGTCATGTCAGGCCCTGTCGCCCTGAAACCAATGCGGGATCCAGAAACGCCTCGACCGCCGCGCTGGCAATCACCGTCACCGCACCGCTATCCGGGTTGGTCACGTCGAGCCCGCCATGCACCGCCCTGACCTCGACCCGTCCACGCGGCAGCCCGGCAGTCAGCGCCGCGCAATCCACCTGATCGGGGGCCTGCACACCCACGGTCACCTGGACGTGCATCTGCGCATGATCCAGCCCGAGCGCCTCGAACATGGGGATCGAACTGTGCCGAATTGCATCTTCGATGGCCCGTGCGGCGGCCTTGGTGTAGTCCTGCCCGTGCAGGTCGTTGCCCATCCCCATCTCAATGATGAACCGTTGCTCCGCCATCACGCGCCCTCCATCTCGAAGGACACCGACAGCGCCGCCACCGCGATCACCGTGGGCGCCTTGCCATCCGCGCGAGGCACGTCGAGCCCGCCTTTGACGGCCCGCACGGAAACCTGCCCATAAGGAAACACGGCGGCCACCGCGTCCGTGTCCACCCGCTCCGGCGCGCCCACCCCGATCTCCACATCGATCAGCATCTCGGATTTGTCGCGGCCGAAAAGCTCCGCCAAGTTGATCGAGTTGTGCCAAAGCGCATCGCGCACGGCACGGATCGCGGCCTCGGTATAGTCCTGTCGGCGCAGGCTGGTGCCCTGGCCGAATTCCGTCAGCATCCTGGTCTTACCCATGCGTGTGTTCCCCTTGATTACTCCCTCGAAAGCCTGCGCCGACGGACAGGGCAGGAGCCTCCGGCGGAGGTATTTCAGCCAAGATGAAATCGGAAGGGAAATGCTGTCGGCGCCGCGCCCAGTGCTGCCGAGGCAGGTTAGACGCGGCGCTTTCACCTTGGGCGGTCATCGGGACCTCTCCCTGTACCGCACGCCCATCATGGCACGTTAACCTTAACAAACCCTTGCT
>NZ_MNBL01000094.1 GCF_001879695.1 Nioella sediminis | reverse complement strand
GGCAGCGCCCCCCGCGGGTCGACGCCGAAGGCGGCGAAACCGCTCTCAGAACTCGACTCCCTTCTGCCCCTTGATCCCCGACCGGAACGGGTGCTTTACCAGCGTCATCTCGGTCACCAGTTCGGCGATCTCGATCAGCTCCTCCTTCGCATTCCGCCCGGTCAGTACAACATGGGTCATCGGCGGCTTTTCCTCGCTCAGGAACCGCACAACCTCGGCGATATCCAGATAGTCATAGCGCAGCGCGATGTTGATTTCGTCCAGAAGCACCATCTTGATTTCCGGGTCCCGGATCAGCTCCTTCGCCTTTTCCCAGCCCTTCGCGGCCATGGCAATGTCGCGGCTCTTGTCCTGGGTCTCCCAGGTAAAGCCCTCGCCCATGGCGTGAAACTGGCAAAGGTCAGAGAAATTCCCCTCCAGAATGCGCCGCTCGCCTGTATCCCAGGCCCCCTTGATGAACTGGACCACCGCGCAGGGCATCTCGTGCGCGATACAGCGCAGAATCATCCCGAAACCGGAGGAGGATTTCCCCTTTCCCGGCCCGGTATGGACGATGATCAGCCCCTTCTCGCCTTCCTTGGTGGCCATGATCTTGTCGCGCGCGGCCTTCTTCTTGGCCATCTTCTGGGCGTGGCGGTCTTCATCCGAGAGCGGCGTATCGGCCATTTCTTCATCCTTCGCTTGACATCGGTGCGGCTCATGCCGCAGGTGCGGGTCTGCTGGTTCCTGTTCCTAGAACAGGCGAAGAGGGAATGCGACAGGCTTTGCGACCTTGCACGGTTCATCGCCGAAGCGCAGCCGCCCCCGCGACCGTGACCGGAGAAGGCCCTGGAACCACTGGCACAGCCCGGGAAGGACCAGACGCCGCCGGGGCAGACCTGCCCCGATATCCGCAAGCCGGGAGACCTGCCAGCAACAGGAGTAACGGGCGAACGGGGTGTGTCGCGCCGGCCATGATGGGCAAACGCGCCCCGGCTGGTCATCCCTTTTCGCAAAATCGAGAGAGGCCGCGCATGGGCGAGGTGACAGTCACGGTCTGCACGACCTGCCGCAAGACGGTGGAGGGCGAACGGGTGCACGAGGAACCGCGCCCGGGCTTCCGCCTGCACGCGGCGCTGCAAGCCGCCGACCTGCCCGAAGGTGTGCGCCTGCGCGGCAATGAATGCCTGTCCGCCTGTTCCAATGGCTGCTCGCTGGCGCTGACCGGCGGGCCCGACCGCTGGACCTATATCTATGGCCGCCTCGACCCCGAGGATCACCTCGACCAGATCCTCGCCGGTATCCGCGCCTATGCCGCCACCACCGACGGTCTCGTGCCCTGGCGCGAACGGCCCGAGGTGTTCCGCAAACAATCCATCGCCCGCATCCCCCCGCTCTCGGCCCCAGACCCCAAGGACTGACCCATGCAATCGCTCTCCAAGATCCCCGTCACCGTCATCACCGGCTTTCTCGGCGCGGGCAAAACCACGCTGATCCGCCACCTGATGACCAACAATCAGGGCAAGCGGCTGGCCGTTCTGGTCAACGAGTTCGGCACCGCGGGCGTGGATGGCGACATCCTCAAGACCTGTGCGGATGAAAACTGCCCGGCGGAAAACATCGTGGAACTCGCCAATGGCTGCATCTGCTGCACCGTGGCCGATGACTTCATCCCCACCATCGAGGCGCTGATGGCGCTGCCCGAGACGCCCGATCATATCCTGATCGAAACCTCTGGCCTGGCCCTGCCCAAGCCGCTTCTGAAGGCCTTCGACTGGCCCGCGATCCGTTCCCGCATCACCGTCGATGGCGTGATTGCTCTGGCCGATGCCGAGGCCGTGGCCGCTGGCCGCTTCGCCAGCGACGTGGACGCCGTTCAGGCGCAGCGAGAGGCCGATGACAGCCTCGACCACGACACGCCGCTTGGCGAGGTGTTCGAGGATCAGATTTCCTGCGCCGATATCGTGCTGCTCTCCAAGGCCGATCTGGCCGGAGAGGACGGCCTTGCCAAGGCCCGCGCGGTGATCGAAGCCGAAATGCCCCGCCCCGTTTCGATCCTGCCGATGACCGAGGGCGTCATCGACCCGCGCGTGGTTCTGGGGCTGGAAGCAGCCGCCGAAGACGATCTCGATGCGCGTCCCAGCCACCATGACGGCGCGGATGACCACGAACATGACGATTTTGACAGCGTGGTGATCGAGCTGGACGAGGTAGAAGATGTCAAAGCGCTGGAAGCCGCCGTTCTGCGGCTGGCGCGGGAACAGAATGCGCTGCGGGTGAAAGGGTATATCGCCGTGAAGGGCAAACCGATGCGACTGCTGGTTCAGGCCGTGGGCGAGCGCCTGCGCACCCAGTTCGACCGTCCCTGGGGCGACCTGCCCCGCCGGTCGCAGCTTGTCGTGATCGGCGAGCATGACCACGTCGATGCCGCCGCGATCCGCGCGGTGCTGGAGGCGCAGGCGTGACTTGCCGACATC
>NZ_MNBL01000093.1 GCF_001879695.1 Nioella sediminis | reverse complement strand
CGGGCCGTGGCGACAGCCACGGCAACCGGAGGCGTGACCCGATGCATGTCGTCTTCCGCGAAAGTCACGGGTTGGAGGAAACCGACACCCCGCAGGATCTGGGGCAGAGCCCTGCCGATCTGGTGGTGCTGTCCTTTTCCGATTCCGACCTGGGGGCCTTCGCGGCAGGCTACGCACGCGCCAAAACGCATGGGTTTGAACCCTCGGTTCGCCTCGCCAATCTGGTCGCCCTGAAACATCCGCTGTCGGTCGATACCTATGCCGAACAGACGCTGGTCGGCACCAAGGCAGTTCTGGTCAAGCTCATTGGCGGTGAAAGCTACTGGCCCTATGGCCTGGCCACGTTGCGCGAACTGGCGGACCGGACCGGTATGGCGCTGGCGGTCCTGCCCGCCGATGGCCGCCCCGATCCGCGGCTTGATGAGATTTCCACCCTGCCCGTCTCCACCCTGCGCCGCTTGCAGCACCTGTGCGACGCGGGCGGGGCCGTGGCGGCCCATGCGGCGCTGGCGCAACTCGCACTGGCGGGCGGGCTCTATGCGGGCCCCGTGGTGGGCGAAAAGACCGTGCCCGATTTCGGCTTCTACCGTCCGGGCGTTGGTGTGCTGCGCAGCTTTGCGCCCTCGGGCAAGCCGCTCGTCCCCGTCACCTTCTACCGCTCTTACCTGACCGCCGCCGATACCGACCCGGTGGATGCCACCATCGCGGCGCTGGAAGAAAAGGGCTTCGAGGCCGTGGGGATTTTCGCGTCCAGCCTGAAACAGCCCGCCGCTGCGGACTGGCTGCGAACCGAACTGACCCGGCTGTCCCCCGCCGCCATCGTCAACGCCACGGCGTTCTCGGCGCAAGGCGCGGATGGCAAGCCCTCGCCGCTGTCTGAACCCGACTGCCCGGTTTTCCAGATCGCGCTGTCGACCGCGCGCAAGAAGGACTGGGCCGAGGCGGACCGGGGCCTGTCGCCCGCCGACCTCGCCATGCATGTGGTGTTGCCGGAGGTGGACGGGCGCATCTTCGCGGGCGTCGCCAGCTTCAAGCAGCCGGGGCGCAAGGACCCTGACCTGGAGTATTCCCGTTTCGCGCACCGCGCCGATCAGGGCCGCATCGCTCAGGTGGTGGACCGGGTGGCCAGCTGGCACCGCCTTGCCACCCTGCCCGCCGCCGACAAGCGGCTGGCAATCGTGCTCTCCACCTATCCGGGCCGCGACTGGAACCTCGCCCATGCGGTCGGGCTTGATCCGCTGGCCTCGGTCGAGGGGCTATTGGAGGGGCTGACGGCGCAGGGCCACGACCTCGGCCAGGCCCCCGACATGGGCAAGCGGCTGCTGGTCGAGCGGATCGGCTGGCCGCTGGCCGACTACCGCGCGGCCATGGAAACGCTGCCCGCCGCCCTGCGCGACGACCTTTTCGCCGCCTGGGGCGCGCCGGAAACCGACCCCGCCGCGCAGGGTGACCAGATCACCTTCGCCGCGATCCGGGCGGGCAAGGCGCTCATCGCGCTGCAACCCGAACGGGGCGAGGTCAAAACCCGCGACGACGACTACCACGACCTTTCCCGCACCCCGCGCCATGGCTACGTGGCCTTCTACCTCTGGCTCCGTGCACAAACCGACGCGCTGATCCATGTGGGCGCGCATGGCACGCTGGAATGGCTGCCGGGCAAGGCGGTGGCACTTTCGCAGGACTGCTGGCCCGAGGCGCTGCTCGGCCCCCTGCCCGTCATCTACCCCTTCATCGTGAACGACCCCGGCGAAGCCGCGCAGGCCAAGCGCCGCGTGGGGGCCGTCACGATCGGCCATATGCCGCCCCCGATGGCGCAGACGACGCTGCCCGAGGGCATGGGGCGGCTGGAACATCTGCTGGATGAATACTCGACCGCCGACGGTCTGGACCCCGCCCGCCGCGACCGGCTGATCGCTGACATCCGGGCGGAGGCGCAGGGGACCGGGGTCGAGGCCGATCTGGGCATCCCGGAAGACGCCAGCGCCGCCGAGGCGATCACCCGCATTGACCGCTTCGTCTGCGACATCAAGGAAAGCCAGTATGGCGACGGGCTGCACATCTTCGGCACCGGCACCTGCGGGGCGGAGGAACGCGCCGGGCTGCTGTCCGCGCTGGAGGGTCGGCTTGTCGCCCCCGGCCCGTCCGGGTCGCCCCATCGGGGCCGGTCTGACGTGATGCCCACGGGGCGCAACCTCTTCACCACCGATCCCCGCGCCGTGCCCTCCCGTGCCGCCCATGCGCAGGGCGTGAAGCTGGCCGAGGAGCTTTTGCGCAAGCATTTGCAGGACCATGGCGACTGGCCGCGCGGGCTGGTCGTGGACCTGTGGGGATCGGCCACCATGCGCACGGCGGGCGAGGAGTTTGCCATGGCGCTGCACCTCGCGGGCCTCGCCCCGAAATGGGATGAGGGGTCCGAGCGCGTGTCGGGCTTCGAGGTGATCCCGCTGGCGCTGCTTGGCCGCCCCCGGATCGACGTGACCCTGCGCGTCTCGGGCCTCTTCCGCGATGTCTTCCCCGGCCTTGCCCAGATGTTCGAGGCGGCGGCGGGCGCCCTGGCCGACCGCGAGGAAGCGGCAGAGGACAACCCCTACCTCGCCCGCACCCCGCGCGTCTTCGGCCCGCGCCCCGGCAGCTACGGGGTGGGGATGACGGCGCATCTGGACGACTATTCCGACGAGGCCCGCAGTGCGGCGGGCGAGGCATGGCTCGCGGCCTCCTCCTACGCAATTGACGCGCAGGGGACCTCCTCCGAGGCGCGCGATGCGCTGGAAACCCGCGTGAAATCCGCCGACAGTTTCGTGCATCTTCAGGACCTGCCGGAAACCGATCTGCTGATGGCCTCGGACTACGCCGCGCATGAGGCGGGCTTTGCCGCCGCCGTGGCCCGGCTTGGCGGCGATGCGCCCGCGCTTTACCACATGGACGCGACCCAGCCCGACCGCCCCCGCGCCCGCGACCTGACCGAGGAAATCGCCCGCGTCACCCGCGCCCGCGCAGCCAACCCCGACTGGGCGGATGGCATGATGCGGCACGGCTTCCGGGGCGCGGCAGAGATCGCGGCGACGCTCGACCACCTTGCGGCTTTCGCCCATCTGGCGGCCGCCGTGCCGCCGCATCTGTTTGACCTTTACCACGACGCCACCCTTGGCCGCGACGATCTGGTCGCGTTCATGGAGCGCGAGAATCCCGAGGCCCTCGCCGCGATGCGCGCCCGATTCCAGGCGCTGCACGATGCGGGGCTCTGGGTGACCCGCCGCAACTCCATCGCCGCCAGTCTGGAGGCCGCACAATGAGCGCCCCCGTGGTCCATGGCTGGTGCCCCGGTGCGCTGCGCCCGATGATGTCGGGCGACGGGCTGGTTGTCCGCGTGCGTGCACCGATTGGGCGGCTGACGCTGGATCAGGCGGCAGGTGTGGCGCGGCTGGCGGCAGAGCACGGGAACGGGCTCATTGACATGTCCGCCCGCGCCAATGTGCAGATCCGGGGGGTGAGGCCCGAGTCCCATTCTGCCCTGATCGACGGGCTGACGGCGCTTGGCCTCATCGACCGGAACGTGGCGGCGGAAACCCGGCGCAACCTGGTGGTTCAGCCGTTTTGGTCCGAGGGTGACACGACGCATCGCATCGCCCGCACCCTGACCGACGCGCTGGCACAGCCTGACGCCCCCGACCTGCCGGGCAAGTTCGGCTTTGCCGTCGATTGCGGGCCGGAGCCGATCCTGCGCGGGACCTCCGCCGATATCCGCATCGAGCGCGGCGAAAACGGCCTTGTCCTGCGCCCCGATGGCAGCGGCCTTGCAGCTCCCGTGACCGAAGCCACCGCCGCCGAGGCCGCGCTCGACCTCGCCCGATGGTTCCTTGACACCGGCGGTGCGCCCGAAGGCCGGGGCCGCATGGCGCGGCATCTGTCAAGCGGGGCCGTATTGCCCGGCCAGTTCCACGAAACGCCAGCGGTGGCAGGCGCAACGCCTCCGGCTCCGGGTGCCACATCAGCGGGCCAACTCGTGGCACTGGAATTCGGGCAGATCACCGCAGACAGCCTCGCCGCGCTGGCGGAGCTTGCGCCGATCCGCGTCACCCCGTGGCGGATGCTGCTGCTGGAAGGCGTGACCGAGGCCCCCGACCTGCCCGGCCTGATCCACGACGCGATGGACCCGCGCTTGGCGATAGACGTCTGCACCGGCGCGCCGAGCTGTCCACAGGCTCTGTCGCCCACCCGTGACCTCGCCCGCACCCTCGCCCCGCATCTGCCCGCAGGCCAGCGCCTGCACATCTCCGGCTGCGCCAAGGGCTGCGCCCATCCCGGCCCCGCGGCCCTGACCCTGACCGCAACCGGCCCTGACCGGTTCGACCTTATCCGCGACGGCCGCGCCGACGCCACGCCCGAGGCCATCGGCCTTGCCCCCGACCAGATCAAGAAGGCCCTTTGAATGCCCCACACCTATGAAACGAACGGCGCCGCCATCTACGAGGAAAGCTTCCGCACGATCCGCGCCGAAGCCGACCTTGACCGCTTCGACAACGACGAAGAACCGGTCGTCGTGCGGATGATCCACGCGGCGGGCCTCGTGGGGCTGGAAAAGGACGTGCGGTTTTCGCCCGGCATGGCCACCATCGCCCGGCAGGCCCTGAAGGACGGCGCACCGATCCTGTGCGACGCCTATATGGTCAGCGAAGGCATCACCCGCCCGCGCCTGCCCGCAAACAATGAGGTGATCTGCACGCTGCGCGACCCGCGCGTTCCCGAGATGGCCAAGGAGATGGCGAACACCCGCTCCGCCGCCGCGCTGGAACTGTGGCGCCCGCATCTTGAGGGTGCGCTCGTGGCCATCGGCAACGCCCCCACGGCGCTTTTCCACCTGCTCAATATGCTCGAAGACCCCGCCTGCCCGCGCCCCGCCGCCATCATCGGCTGCCCCGTCGGCTTCGTCGGCGCGCGCGAGTCCAAGGATGCGCTGATGCAGGACCTGCCGGTTCCTTCCATGATCGTGCAGGGCCGTCTTGGCGGATCGGCCATTACCGTGGCGGCGGTCAATGCGCTGGCCAGTTTCAAGGAGTAAGCGACATGGGCAAGGTCATCTGCACCGGGCTCGGCCCCGGCGACCCCGAACTCATGAGCGTCCGCTCCGACCGGCTGATCCGCACCGCGCGTCACCTGGCCTATTTCCGCAAGGCGGGCCGCAAGGGGCAGGCGCGCCAGATCGTCGAGGGGATGCTGTCGCCCGAGGTCACCGAACACGCGATGGAATACCCGGTGACGACCGAGATTTCCTTCAAGGACCCGGAATATAACCGCATCCTATCCGAGTTCTACGACGCGTGGACCGACCGGCTGGCAATGCTCGCCACAAGTGATGACGTGATCGTCCTGTGCGAGGGCGATCCGTTCTTCTACGGCTCGTTCATGCACCTGCATTCGCGCCTGCAAGGCCGCGTGGAGGTGGAGATCGTGCCCGGCATCACCGGCATGTCCGGCTGCTGGACGGCGACCGATCTGCCGATCACATGGGGCGACGACGTGCTGACCGTTGCCATGGCGACCCTGCCGGAGGAGGAATTGGTTCGGCGGCTCAAGGACACCGACGCCGCTGTGGTCATGAAGATCGGGCGCAACCTGCCGAAGCTGAAACGCGCGCTGGAGGCTGCGGGGCGGCTCGATGACGCGTGGCTGGTGGAACGCGGCACGATGCCGAAACAGACGGTGCAGAAGCTGACCGACTTCGCGGGTGAGACGCCCTATTTCGCCATCTGCCTCCTGCACGGACAGGGCCGCCGGCCATGAGCGGGTGGGTCGTCGTCGCGGGGCTGGGGCCGGGGCGTGAGTCGCTCATCGTGCCCGAGGTCGCCGAAGTGCTGGCCGAGGCGACCGATGTTGTGGGCTACATTCCTTATGTCCGCCGCGTGACCCCGCGCCCCGGCCTGACGCTGCATGAATCCGACAACCGGGTGGAGCTTGACCGCGCCACCCACGCGCTGGAGATGGCCGCCGAGGGCAAGCGCGTGGTCGTGGTCTCCTCTGGCGATCCGGGCGTCTTTGCCATGGCTAGCGCCGTGTTCGAGGCGCTGGAGGCGGGGCCGGCGGAGTGGCTTTCCCTCGACATCCGCGTGCTGCCGGGGATCACCGCGATGCTGGCCGCAGCCGCCCGGATCGGCGCGCCCCTGGGCCATGATTTCGCGGCAATCAACCTTTCCGACAACCTCAAGCCGTGGGAGCTGATCGAAAAACGCCTGCGTCTTGCAGGTGAGGCGGGCTTCGCCATGGCCTTCTACAACCCGCGCTCGAAATCACGCCCCCACCAGTTCGCCCGCGCGCTGGAGATCCTGCGCGAGGCCTGCGGGGAAGAAACCCTCATCTCCTTCGCCCGCGCGGTTTCGACGCCCGAGGAAGCGATCACTACCGTCACGCTGGCAGAAGCCACGCCCGAGATGGCTGACATGCGCACCATGGTGATCGTCGGCAACCGCGATACGCGGCGGGTGGGAAACTACGTCTACACCCCGAGGTCGGCGCTGTGATCCAGCCAATCCATAACCGCGCTGGCGCTGGTCAGGATGCGGCGTGGCGGCACGTGGGGCCGGTCGATCAGGATCACCGGCAGGCCCAGTTCGCGTGCAGCCTCAAGCTTGGCGCGCGCCCCTACCCCGCCGCCATTCTTGGCGACGATATGGGTGATGCGGTGACGTTCCATCAGCGCGCGGTCGCCCGACACGTCGAAAGGGCCGCGCGCGATGACGGCCTCGGCATCCGGCAGGGGCAGCGGGTCTTTCGGCGGATCGACAAGGCGCAGCAGGTAGAAATTCGCGGGCTTCGCGGCAAAATCCGCCACATGCTGCTTGCCGATGGCCAGGAAAACGCGCGCCCCTTCGGACGGAAGGACCGCGACCGCGCCGCCCATGTCTGCGACATGGGTCCAGCGGTCGCCCTCCCCCCCGATCCAGCCCGGTCGCTCCAGCCCCGCCAGCGGCACGCCCGCCTCGGCGCAGGCATGAACGGCATTCGTGCTCATCTGCGCGGCGAAGGGATGCGTGGCATCGACCACATGCGTAATCGCCTCGGCCTTCAGATAGTCCACCAGCCCCGCCACACCGCCAAAGCCCCCGACCCGTGTGGGCAAGGGCTGCGCCATCGGCTTGTCGGTTCGCCCCGCGTAAGAGAAGATGGCATCCGCCCCCGCCTGGGCCAGAAGGCGGGCGAGCGTGGTGGCCTCGGTCGTGCCGCCAAGCAGGAGGATGCGTGTCATGGCTGAGCCCTGGTTGTCCCTGATCGGTCTGGGTGAAGATGGCCTGAACGGGCTGCCGCCCGCAAGCCGAGACGCGCTGGATACGGCGGAAATCGTCTTTGGCGGGCCAAGGCACCTGGACCTTGCCGAAGTCGGGGACCGGGGCCGCGCATGGCCCGTGCCCTTCTCGGTCGAGCCGATACTGGCCCTGCGCGGGCGGAGCGTGGCGGTGCTGGCCTCGGGCGATCCCTTCTGGCACGGCGCGGGCGGATCGCTGTCGCGCCACCTTGCGCCCGACGAATGGCGTGCCTTCCCCGCGCCGTCCTGCTTTTCGCTGGCGGCGGCGCGGCTTGGCTGGAAACTGGAAGACACGATCTGCCTTGGCCTTCACGCCGCGCCCTTCGAACGGTTGACCCCGGTACTGCACGAGGGCGCCCGTGTGCTGTGCACCCTACGCGATGGCGATGCCGCTGGCGAACTTGCCGCCTGGCTGACTGACCATGGTTACGGGGCGGCGCGCCTGACCATCTGCGAGGCGCTAGGCGGGCCGCGCGAACGGTTGCGCAGCCTCAAAGCCGAGGATCGCGACCTTGGAAAGGTCGCCTCCCCCGCCCTCGCCGCGATCGACGCCAAAGGCGCGCCCGGCCTGTCACGCGCCTCGGGTCTTCCCGACGAGATTTTTCAAAGCGACGGACAGATCACCAAGCGCCCGGTGCGCGCCCTGACGCTTTCGGCCCTCGCGCCCCGGCCCGGCCAGCATCTGTGGGACCTTGGGGCAGGCTCCGGCTCGATCTCGGTCGAGTTCTGCCTTGCTGCCCCCGGCGCGACCGCGACCACGCTGGAAACCCGCGCCGACCGCGCCGAAAACATCCGCTTGAATGCCCACAAATTCGGGCTCGATCACCGGATCACCATCGTGGAGGGCCGCGCACCCGAAGCGCTGGCCGATCTGCCCGACCCCGATACCGTCTTCGTAGGCGGCGGCGCGACGGAGGAGATGCTGACGGCGCTGTGGAACCGGATGCCCAAGGGCACGCGGCTGGTCATGAACGCCGTCACGCTGGAAACCGAGGCGCTGCTGATCCGTTGGCACGGGGCCTATGGCGGGCACCTGCTGCGCGCGGAACTGGCCGAAGCCGGGCCTCTTGGCTCCATGCGCGGATGGGAAAGGGCGCGGCCCGTGATGCAATGGGTGGTGACGCGATGATCTGGGCCGGGGTGGGATTGCGCGCAGATGCAAGCGAAGCGGCTTTCGCTGATGCAATGACGCGCGCAGGTCGCCGCCCAGATGCGCTGGCCTGCCTCGACAGCAAGGTTACGCCCGCGCTTTTGAACTGGGCCAAGGCCGAGGGTCTTCCCCTCACCCACCTGACCGAACAGGACATCGCGGGTGAGCAAACGCTCACCTGCTCCCCCCGCATCAAGGCGCGTTTCGCCACCGGCTCCGTCGCGGAAGCCTTGGCTCTGGCGTCGGCCCGCAAAGGCGGCTACAGGGCACGGCTGATCGCCCCCCGCGTGCAAAGCGCCTGCGGCATGGCCACGATTGCGCTGGCAGAAAGGACTGACACATGACCGTTCACTTCATCGGCGCAGGCCCTGGCGCGGCCGACCTCATCACCCTCCGGGGCCGCGACCTGATCGCGTCCTGCCCGGTCTGCCTTTATGCCGGGTCGCTGGTGCCGGAGGAGTTGCTTTCGTATTGCCCCGAAGGCGCGCGGATCGTGAACACCGCGCCGCTGTCGCTTGACGAGATCATCGCGGAGATCAAGGCGGCGCACGCTGCGGGCCATGACGTGGCGCGGCTCCATTCCGGCGATCTGTCGGTCTGGTCCGCCATGGGCGAACAGCTGCGCCGGTTGCGGGCCGAGGGCATCCCTTATGACGTGACCCCCGGCGTGCCCTCCTTCGCCGCTGCCGCCGCTGCGCTCGGCGCGGAACTGACCCTGCCCGGCGTGGCGCAGTCGCTGGTGCTGACCCGCACCTCTGGCCGCGCGTCGGCCATGCCCGAGGGCGAGACACTGGAAAACTTCGCTGCCACCGGCGCGACGCTGGCCATTCACCTGTCGGTCCATGTGCTGGAGGATGTGGTGACGCGCCTGACCCCCGCCTATGGCCCGGATTGCCCCGTCGCCGTGATCTGGCGCGCCACATGGCCCGATCAGCGCATCGTCAAGGCAACGCTTTCCACGGTCGAGGAGGCCACGGGCGGCGAACGCGGGCGCACGGCGCTGATCCTTGTCGGCCCCGCTTTGGGCGCCGAGGATTTCGACGAAAGCTGTCTCTATGCTGGCGATTACGACCGCCGCTTCCGCCCCGTGGGCACCGACCCGCGCTTCCCGGAGACCGTCGAGTGATCCCCAAGGGCCTTATCATATCCGCCCCCGCCTCGGGCACCGGCAAGACCACGCTGACGCTTGGCCTGCTGGCCGCCCTGCGTGCGCGGGGCCTGACCGTGCAACCGTTCAAGAGCGGGCCGGACTATATCGACCCCGGTTTCCATTCCGCGGCGGCGGGCCGGGCTTCGGTGAACCTCGACACCTGGGCCATGGGCGAAGGGATGATCGGCGGGCTCATTGGCGTGGCGGATGGCGCTGACCTGATCGTCGCGGAAGGCTCCATGGGGCTTTTCGACGGGGTGGTCAGCGATGGCGAATGCGGCAACGGCTCCAGTGCGCATCTGGCGGCGCTGACCGGCTGGCCGGTGGTGCTGGTGCTGGACACGTCCGGTCAGGCGCAATCGGCGGCGGCGGTGGCCAAGGGCTTTGCCCTTATGCGGCGCGACGTACGGATCGCGGGCGTGGTGCTCAATCGCGTGGCCTCCCCCCGGCACGAGGCGATGCTGCGCGCGGGCATGGCGGAGGTTGGGATCGAGGTGCTCGGCGCCCTGCCCCGGCAGAAAGAGATCGAGATGCCCTCGCGCCATCTGGGACTTGTGCAGGCGGGCGAACAGGCAGAGATGCCGCACATTCTGGACACGGCGGCACGTTTCGTGGCGGACAACGTCGATCTCGATGCCCTTCTGGCGATCGCTGCGGACACGCACCCGCAGGGTGCGC
>NZ_MNBL01000092.1 GCF_001879695.1 Nioella sediminis | reverse complement strand
GCCCGCGACGGGGCGTTTTCCTTCGTCTACCCGCATCAACTCGACGGCTGGCGGCGGGCGGGGGCAGAGATCCTGCCCTTCTCGCCCCTCAACGATGAGGCCCCAGACGACAGCGCCGATATCTGCTGGCTGCCGGGTGGCTACCCGGAACTGCACGCGGGAGAACTGGCTGCCGCCACAAGGTTCCGCACCGGCCTGAAAACCTTCGCAGACACCCGCCCGGTCCATGGCGAGTGCGGCGGCTACATGGCCATGGGAACGGCGCTGATCGACAAGGAGGGCATGCGGCACGAGATGGCGGGGCTGCTTGGCCTTGTGACCTCCTATGAAAAGCGCAAGATGCATCTGGGCTACCGGCTGGCGACGCTGCAAACTGCCATGCCCGGCCATGCGGCGGGCGCGCGGCTGCGGGGGCACGAGTTCCACTACTCTACCATCCTCGACCAGCCCGACGCCCCCTTGGCCGAGGTGGTCGATGCAGGCGGCGCGGCGGTGCCCGAGACGGGATCGCACCGGGGCCATGCCACCGGCACCTTCTTTCACCTGATCGCGGAGGCCACGCGGTAACATGACCGGTTTCGTCAGTTTCGTCTCCTCCGGCCCGGGCGACCCCGAGCTTTTGACCCTCAAGGCGGTCGACCGGCTGGCGCGCGCCGATGCGGTGCTGTTCGACGATCTCAGCTCCGGCCCGATCCTGACCCATGCCCGCGAGGGCGCCGACCTCATTGGCGTGGGTAAGCGGGCGGGCCGTCCCTCGCCCAAACAGGATCATGTCAGCCGCCTGCTGGTGGATTACGCGCGCATCGACCAGAGGGTGGTGCGCCTGAAATCCGGCGATTCCGGCATCTTCGGGCGGCTGGAGGAAGAGACCACCGCGCTGCGTGCCGAGGGCATCCCGTATGAGATCATCCCCGGCGTCACCTCCGCCTCCGCCGCCGCTGCTGCCGCAGGCATTCCGCTCACCCGCCGCCTGACTGCCCGCCGAGTACAGTTCGTCACCGGCCATGACGTGA
This sequence comes from Nioella sediminis, assembly GCF_001879695.1. Taxonomy (GTDB): domain Bacteria; phylum Pseudomonadota; class Alphaproteobacteria; order Rhodobacterales; family Rhodobacteraceae; genus Nioella; species Nioella sediminis. Next base: position 6,022 of record NZ_MNBL01000092.1, on the reverse strand, counting down.
CCGGCGCGCTTCCCGAGGGGCTCGATCTGAAGGCCCTGGCCGATCCCGGCGCGACCACCGTGGTCTATATGGGCAAGCGCACCTTTGCGGGGCTGGTGGACCGGCTGGTGGATCTGGGCCTGCCCGCCGACACGCCCGCGCTCTATGCCGAATCCGTCTCGACCGAGAACCAGCGGCTCCACCGCTCCACCGTGGCAGAACTGGCGCAGGAGTTGCTGACTTCCGACAGCAAGCTGCCCGGGTTGATCCTTTACGGACCGCTGGCCGATGGCGATGTCTGAGATCACGCTGACTGTCTGCACCAGTTGCGCGTTTGGCCAATCCGGTTTCGCGGAGAGACTGCGTTCCGCCCTGCCCGATACGCCAACCTCGACAGTCAACACGGTGGACTGCATGTCAGGCTGCCCGCGCCCCTCGACGCTCTCCGTCCGCGCGCCCGGAAAAACCGCCTATCTCTTCGGCGATCTGACCGAAGCAGACCTGCCGCTGATCCTGGCATTCCTGCCGCTTTACGCCGACTCAAGCGACGGGAATTTTCCCGATGCCCGCGTGATCGGCGACCTGCGGCTCAAGGCCATCGCCCGCATTCCGGGCTGAGGCGTGGAATTTCCCAGCTAGGTCGTTTTCGGGCGCAACCGCGCGTGTTTTCGACATTGACCCAAGCGCCGCGCCAACGGCATACTGAATCCGTGGTGTCCCAATGGTGCGAAGCATCGGGGCTGAAACGGGAACGGGGAAAGGGCGGACCAAGTTGCGGCGCCCATAGCCCCGACCGCCCCCGCGACTGTGAGCGGCGAGCGGCCTTTCATGAACCCACTGCCGGGGCTTTCCGGCGCCGGTGGGAAGGGGAAAGGCTCGGCTGTGACCCGCGAGTCAGGAGACCGGCCACGAAACGTGAAACCAGATATGCCGTCGGGTGTGACGGCAAGGAGAAATGAAAATGTCGCAACTGATTGCCACCGGCTCCGCCACGCAGTCCAAGGTCCTCAGCATCCTATTCGTCGCGCTTCTGGGCGCGGGCGTCCTGTTCCTCGCAGGCCACGCACAGTCGGCCGTGCTGCACGACGCCGCCCATGACATGCGCCACGCAACGGGCTTCCCCTGCCACTAAGGCAGCGGCACGTTACATCCCATGTTGATGCGTATGCTGGCCGGCGGGCTGATCGCCGGCTTTGCAGCAGGGTTGTTTGCAACCGTGCTGCATTTCGCGTTCGTGCAGGACATCATCCTGCATGCAGAACTCTATGAATCCGGCGAACTGGTCCATTTCGGGGAGCCGATGGGCCATGGCGAGGAAGCAGGTCATGACGACCATGGTGGTCATGGCGGGGCGAGCGAGGGCTCTGCCTTCACGCGCAACCTGCTGACCGTTCTGTTCACCGGGCTCATCTATGCGGGCTACGGGCTGGTTCTCGTGGCCGGCTATCAAGTGGCTGGCCTGTTTGGCCGCACGATCACCCCGCAGGAAGGCGTGCTTTGGGGCATTGCAGGCTTTGCCGCGTTCCAATTGTCCCCGGCCATGGGGCTCGCCCCCGAACTGCCCGGTGCGATCGGGGCGGATATCACCCTGCGCCAGTATTGGTGGCTGGGCACCGTGGTGGCGACCGCAGGCGGCTTGGCCCTCATTGGCTATGGCCGTGGTGTGCTGACCGTGATCGCCGGGGCTACGCTTGTGGCGCTTCCACACGCCATCGGCGCCCCGGTGCTGGACGAGTTCTACGGCTACGCGCCGCCGGAACTGGCCGCCGAGTTCTCGGCACGCGTTCTGGGCGTGGCACTGGCGGTCTGGGCGCTGCTTGGCTGGCTCACAGCCCGCTTCGCCGCCCCTGACCCCGACGCGGCCTGAACCGCTGGACAATCCCCATGCCCTCCGGCTACCCCCGGGGGGCATTTTTCATGAGGCCCCCATGATCGCGCTCGACCTGATCGGCATCGGCACCGGCAACCCGCGTCACCTGACCCTGCAGGCCATCGACGCGATCAATGCGGCCGACCTGATCCTGATCCCCACCAAGGGGGCGGAGAAGGATGACCTTGCGGGCCTGCGCCGCCAGATCTGCGCCGATGTGCTGACCGACCCGGCAACGAAAGTGGTGGAGTTCGCCCTGCCGGTGCGCGACCCCGCGATTGCCGATTACCACACCCGCGTGGACGCCTGGCACGATGCGATTGCCGCGATCTGGGTTGAGACGATCCGCACCCATCTGGGTGACGGCACCCGGGTGGCCTTCCTCGTCTGGGGCGACCCCTCGCTCTACGATTCGACGCTCCGGATCGCGGAGCGGGTGGCGGCGCTTTTGCCGCTTAAGACCCGAGTGATCCCCGGCATCACCTCGATCCAGGCGCTGACAGCGGCCCATGCCATTCCTTTGAACGAGATCAATGGCCCCGTGGTCGTCACCACCGGCCGCCAGATCCGCGACAACGGGTTTCCCGACGGAGCGGATACGGCGGTGGTGATGCTGGATGGCGAGTTGAGCTTTCGGGCGCTGGACCCCGAGGGGCTGCGGATCTGGTGGACGGGCTATGCCGGAATGGACAACGAGATTTCTCTGTCCGGCGCGGTTTCCGAAGTTACCGACAAAATCGTCAAGACCCGCGCAGAGGCCCGCGCCGCGCATGGCTGGATCATGGATATCTACCTGTTGCGCCGCAGCACTCCGGCCTGAGCGACGCGCGGGGAACGGCCTTGCAAGGCCGTTGAAAGGCCTTTGCAAAGGCCTTCCCCCGCGCAAGTTAAGAGCTCTGGAAACCGATCTTAAGTTGCGCGAAACCTGATGGAAATAAACCCCTTACGCGTATCAGAACGCTCTGGACGCCGCGACAGGGACAGCGCTACGCTCCGCGCCGAACGCAAAGCCCGGAGCCACGCCCATGCATCTCGCCCGTTTCCCCCGCCTGCACCTCGCGCACCTGCCCACCCCTCTGGAACCAATGGAGCGCCTGTCGAAGGAACTGGGTTGCGAGATCTGGATCAAGCGCGACGACTGCACGGGGATGAGTACCGGCGGCAACAAGACCCGCAAACTGGAATTCCTGATGGCCGAAGCGGTCGAGATGGGTGCCGACACGGTGATGACCCAGGGCGCGACGCAAACGAACCACGGACGTCAGACCGCCGCTTTCGCTGCGAAACTGGGGATGGACTGCCATATCCTTCTGGAAGACCGCACCGGCTACAACAACGACAATTACAACGGCAACGGCAACGTGCTGCTCGACCACCTGCACGGCGCCACGACCGAGAAATTCCCCGGCGGCACCGACATGCCCGCCGAGATGGAGAAGGCCGCCGAGGCCGAGCGCGCCAAGGGCAAGACCGTCTACGTGATCCCCGGTGGCGGCTCGAACCCCACGGGCGCGCTTGGCTACGTCAACTGCGCCTTCGAACTGGTGGGTCAGGCCAATGACCGTGGGCTGGTCATTGACCGGGTGGTCCATGCGACGGGATCGTCGGGCACGCAAGCCGGGCTGGTCACGGGGATGAAGGCGATCAATTCGGGCATTCCCGTCCTCGGCATCGGCACCCGCGCGCCGCAACCGAAGCAGGAACAGATGGTCTATGACCTCGCCTGCCGCACAGCCGAGAAACTGGGCTGCCCCGGCATCGTCGCGCGCGAGGACGTGATGGCCAATACCGATTACGTGGGCGAGGGCTACGGCCTGCCCACGGAAAGCGGGCTGGAGGCGATCCGCATGTTCGCGGAACTGGAGGGCATCCTGCTGGACCCGGTCTATTCCGGCAAGGGCGCGGCGGGGCTGATCGACCTTGCCCGCAAGGGGGAATTCGAAGGGCAGCGCATCGTTTTCCTGCATACCGGCGGGGCGGTCGGGCTCTTCGGCTACGACTTCGCCTTCCGGGGCTGAGCCATGCGGCGGATCGGCATCCTTGGCGGCATGGGGCCGGAGGCCACGATCCTGATGCAGCAACGGCTGCTTGATGCCGTGGCCGCCGAGGATGATTCCGATCACATCCCTCTGCTCATCGACATGAACCCGCAGGTGCCCTCGCGCATCGCGCATCTGATCGAGGGCACCGGCGGCGATCCCGCCCCGGTGCTGGCAGAGATGGCCCGGCGGCTGGAAACCGGCGGGGCCGAGGCGCTCGCCATGCCCTGCAACACCGCCCATTCCTACGCCGCCAGCATCACCGCCGCCGTCGAGATCCCGCTCCTGAACATGGTCACGCTGTCGGCGGACCGGGCGGGCGCTGGTCGGGTAGGTATCCTCGCCTCGCCCGCCACGCGGATCACCGGTGTTTTCGACAGGGCTCTGGAAAAGGTCGGCGCGACCCCGGTCTGGCTGACAGATGACGCGCCGCTGCTGCACGCGATCCGCATCATCAAGGCCAATGGCGCAACGGTCGAGGCGCGCAACATCCTGCGCGCGGCGTCAGAAGACTTGCTCGCCATGGGCGCGGAAACGCAGCTTGTCGGCTGTTCTGAATTCTCGCTGATAGCAGAGGCCGCAAGCGCCGAAGCGCGGGTGATCGACACGCTCGACATACTGGTCGAGGCGGTCGTCGCCTTCGCCACGGCGAAGGGCTGAAACCGACCAAACGGGGCCCTTCCGCGTCGCCACCCGGCAACCGGCGCCGTCCGTCCCGCCGCTACCCTGTTCTTGTGCACAACAGGAACGCCCCCCATGTCCATTGCCATCCCGACCCCCTCCGCCGCCTTCACCCGGCTTGCCGATTTCGCCCTGCGCGGGCGGCCCGACGCCATCCCGCAAAGCACGATGGAGCGCGCCGCGCTCCTCCTGCTCGACACGCTCGGCATCTGCGCGGCCGCCACCCCGATGCAGGCGGGCCAGATCGCCCGCGACACCACACTGGCGCTCTACGGCACGTCGGACCCGGCCATGTCGGCGCCGATGCTGTTCGACGGGCGTCCCGCAAGCCTCGCCGGGGCGGCCTTCGCGGCGGCCACGCAGCTTGACAATCTCGACGGCCATGACGGCTACAACCCCACAAAGGGGCATATCGGCGTGGCCGTGGTGCCCGCGCTCTCGGTTCTGGCGCAGCACCTGCCGGGGCTGACGGGCCGCGAGGCGCTGGCCGCCCTTGTCATAGGCTACGAAGTGGCGGGACGGGCAGGCACCGCGCTGCATGCCAGCGCCTGCGACTACCACACCTCGGGTGCGTGGAATGCCCTTGGCGTCGTGGCGCTGGCCGCCCGGCTGCGCGGCCTGTCGGACGAACAGCTACGCCACGCGCTCGGCATCGCGGAATATCACGGCCCCCGCAGCCAGATGATGCGCGAGATCGCCAATCCCACCATGCTGCATGACGGGTCGGGGATGGGCGCGCTGGTGGGACTGTCGTCGGTCATCATGGCCGAGATGGGCTTCACCGGTGCACCGGCCATCACGCTGGAGGCGCCCGAAGTCGCGTCCCACTGGGCCGATCTGGGGCAGCTTTGGCAGACCGAGCTGCAATATGTGAAACCCTACCCGATCTGCCGGTGGGCCCATGCCCCCATTGACGGCGCGAAACTGCTGCGCGCACGCCACGGGATCGACCACGAAAAGATCGCCCGCATCACCATCCGCAGCTTCGCGGAATCGATCGCGCTTTATCCCGGCATGCCCGACCACTCGGCCCGCGCGCAATACGCGCTGGCCTTCCCGGTGGCCTGGATGCTGGTCGAGGGCCATATCGGGCTCGACCAGATTTCCGGCGAGGGGTTGTCTGACCCCCGTGTTGCGCGGCTGGTGGCCCTGACCGAGGGAGCGGTGGAGGAACGGCACCAGGCGAAGTTCCCGGCGCAGGGTCGGTGGGCCGATATCGAGATCGAGATGCAGGATGGGTCCGTCTACGCCTCGGGCGATCTCAACGCCTCGGGCGGGCCGGATGCGCCTTTCGATGCGAAAACGATCCGTGAGAAATACATGGCTTTCGCCGGTCCGGTCCTGGGTCAGACCCGAGCCGAGGCGATCCGCGAGGCGGTGCTGTCCCTGACCGCGCCTGACGCCCGCTTTGCTTCGGTCAATGAACTGATCACCCCGGCGCTATAGCTTGGAA
>NZ_MNBL01000091.1 GCF_001879695.1 Nioella sediminis | reverse complement strand
GGGTGGGCGGGGCGTTCGTCTGCGGCCCCTTCTGCTCACCATGCCGGTGCTGAACTTCCCAGATCACAGGCTGGCCGGTCCCACCTCATCGGCACCCCGGACAGTACAAGCGGCGGCAGCAACCGGCGCGCAGGTCCCCAAGGCGTGGCTTCAGGCTCTGGGCTGAACTCCGCGTCTCCCGCAGATGCAAAGCCCCCGCGCGCATCCGCCGGGTACTGCGCCAGCAAGGCTGCCGTGCGGGCGAGTGACAGGCGGGCATTCCTCAGTCCCCTGCCCGCAACCGCATCGCGCAACGCCGCCAAGGCGGCCCCCGCCATCAGGTAGCCCGTGGCGTGATCCAGCGCCTGCACCGGCAGGGGCGTCGGCCTGTCCGCCCCGGCCCAGTCCATGCCCGCCTGAGCGATTCCCGCCGACATCTGCACGAGGCTGTCATAGCCACGACGCAACGCCCACGGGCCGGTCCAGCCGTAGGCGCAAAGCCGAATCTCCATCACCTGCGGCGCGACCCTGGCCCGCCACTCTGCCCCCAATCCCAGTTTCTCCAGCGCATCCGGGCGATAGCCGTTCACGAAGAGATCCGCACCGGCCAGAAGTTCTGCGAACCGCGCCTGCCCTTCCGGGCTGCGCAGGTCGAGCCGCGCACAACGCTTGCCGAGAGTCACGTCGGGGGCAAGGCTCGGCTCTTCCCAATCCACCGGGTCGATGCGCAGAACATCCGCGCCGAACCCCGCCAGCGCCCGCGTGGCCACCGGTCCCGCCAGAATGCGCGTCAGATCGAGAACGCGCAGCCCCTTCAACGGCCTCTCCGGCGTGCCGCCCCAGTCTCGGATCTTCCCCTCGCGCGGGGCCTCCCATGTCACCAACGGTTCAGAGATCGCGGCGGCACCCTGCGGGTGCCGACCCCATGCCGCGATGCTGCGCATCTCGGCCGCAACCCCGCCCTCAGAGACAACCGCCGCCTCCAGCTCCGCCGCACTCCAGCGCCCCACGGCGCGCGTCACCGCTTCGCGGGTTTCCGCACATCCCAGGGCACGGATCGCGGCGGCCCGGTGATGAGGCGCATTGGTGTGCAGTTTGATCCAGCCATCAGCCGCCCGGTAATCCCCGGCGAGGTCATCCCAGGCCGGTGGCAGTTGCCATCCCTGCGGGTCGATGGAGAAGGAGAACCAGAGAGAGGCAAGGCGGCGGTTCACGGCAACCTTCGGCACGTCACCACCAAGGGCGGCACACAGGGACGCAACACCCTGCCCGACCGACGCCACCGAGGCCGAGGCCAGATCGCTGACCGCGAAACAGGACGGCAGGCTGCCCTGCCCGGTTTCCGTCCAGTCCCCGCCATGGCCAAGCGCGTCGTCGATCTCTCTCATGCAAACAAAGCCTTATACTCTTCCCGCAACGCCGCTTTCTGCACCTTGCCCATGGTGTTGCGTGGCAGTTCCGGCAGAACGATCACCCGCTTGGGTTGTTTGAACTTCGCAAGTTCCCCAGCAATCGCCGCAATGAGACCCGCCTCGGACAGCTCCGCGTCTGCTTGAGGCACCACGACAGCCACCACCGCCTCGCCGAAATCGGGATGGGGCACGCCGATCACGGCGCTTTCCAGCACGCCGGGCAGGTCGTCGATCTTCTCCTCGATTTCCTTGGGATAAACGTTGAACCCGCCCGAGATGATCAGATCCTTCGCGCGGCCCACGATGTGAACGTAGCCATCCTCGTCGATCTTCCCCAGATCGCCGGTGATGAAGAACCCGTCCTCGCGCAGCTCCTCGGCCGTCTTCTCCGGCATCTGCCAGTATCCCGCGAAGACATTCTCACCGCGCACCTCCAGCACGCCGATCTCGCCCTGTGGCAGCGCTTTCCCGGTTTCGGGGTCGCAGATCTTCAGCTCCACCCCCGGCAGCGGAAAGCCCACGGTGCCCGCCCGCCGGTCGCCGTCATAGGGGTTCGAGGTGTTCATGTTGGTCTCGGTCATGCCGTAGCGTTCAAGGATCGCGTGGCCGGTGACGGCGCGCCAGCGATCATGGGTTTCGGCCAGCAGCGGCGCCGATCCCGACACGAAGAGCCGCATGCCCTTCGTGGCCTCGGCCAATCCCTCCTGCTGTAAAAGCCGCGTGTAGAAGGTGGGCACCCCCATCAGCGCCGTGGCCTCAGGCATCGCCGCCATGATCGCAGCGGCATCGAAGCCCGGCAGGAAGATGCAGGCCCCGCCCGCCATCAGCGTCACGTTGGTCGCCACGAAAAGCCCATGGGTGTGGAAGATCGGCAGCGCGTGGATCAGCACGTCCTGATCCGTGAAACGCCAGTAGTCGCGCAGGGTTTCCGAGTTCGACGCCAGCGCCCGATGGGTCAGCATCGCGCCTTTGGAGCGGCCCGTGGTACCCGAAGTGTAGAGGATCGCGGCCAGATCCAGCGGCCCGCGCGGCACCGGGTCGAAGCCGGGCACCTCCGCGTCGCGCGCATCGCGCAGCGTGCCTGTGCCATCGGCAGCGATGGTGCGAAGCTGCGCAACGCCACAGTCCCGCGCCACTGGAATCAGCGCCTCCAGCTTCTCCGGATCGCAGACGAAGAGCGCCGGGGTGGCGTCACCAAGGAAATACCGCACCTCAGCCGGGGTATAGGCCGTGTTCAGCGGCAGGAAGACCGCCCCGGCCAGTACGCAGCCGACGTAAAGCTCCAGCATCTCCTGCGTCTTGGGGGCCTGCACGGCCACCCGGTCGCCCGGTTTCACCCCCATGTGGCGCAGGGCCGAGGCCATGCGTTCGGCATCGTGGAAGAAGGCCCCGTAACTCACCGCCCGTCCGTCCGAGGCATGGGTCAGGAACGTCCGGTTCTCCTTGCCGGCGGAAGCGCGGCGCAGCCTGTGGGCGAGGTAATTGCTGTCATACATCGGGCCGGTCCTTTCCAGTCGTCACCCTGTTCTGATGCCGCGAAATCGGCCCCGCCCGCAAGGGGCTCAGCCTTGGGGTTGTATGGGATCTATCGGGCCAAGCGGCCCGCCGCAGGCGACCTCCACCGCGCGCGCCACCTGCAAGAGCCGCGCCTCGCCCCGCGGGCGTCCGATCAGTTGAATGCCGACGGGAAGGCCGCCCTCCGAAAGGCCCACGGGAACGGAGACCGCAGGCAGACCAACCGTTGGAGACAGGAAGGAAAACTTGAGCCAGTCGATATAGTCTGTCAGCGGCTGGCCATCCATCTCGCGCGGGAACTCCTCCTCGACCGGGCCGGGCATCAGCCCCACCACCGGGCAGGCCAGCACGTCGAACTGCTTCAGGAAGGCCGCCATCCGGTCGAAGAGATCCGACTTGACCATATGGGCATGGGTCACGTCATCGACCGTCAACTCGCGCCCCTGCTGGATATTCTGGGCCAGTGTCGGTTTGTAATGGCGCTGGATGTGCTCGGGCTCGCGCCCGGTGCCGCTGATCCAGAGCAAGCCCCGCAAGGTGCGGTAGGCCCGGTCCAGCCCCGGCAGCTCCGGGCAGTCCTCCTCCACAACGCCTCCCGCGCGGGCCACCTGCGTCAAAGCGCGTCGAAGATGCGCCTCTACCTCCTCCGAACAGGGGGCGAAGCCGCCAAGCGTGGGCGCAAACGCGATGCGGACCTTTTCATCGGCGCGCAGCACGGCCTGTTGAAAGGGTTCGTCCGGTGGCGGGAAGGAAATCGCCCAATCCGGGTTGAAACCGGCCATCGCATCCAGAAACAGCGCGCAGTCGCGCACGGACCGCGCCATCGGGCCCTGCACCGCCTCGGGGTGAAAACGGTTGCCCGAGGGGCCGGGGCTGACGAGGCCGGGGCTGGGGCGGAACCCCACGACACCGCAGAAGGCGGCAGGCGTGCGCAGGCTGCCCGCAAGGTCGGACCCATGCGAAAGCCACAGCTCTCCGGTGGCCAGCGACACCGCCGCGCCGCCGGAACTGCCGCCTGCGTTGCGCGACGTGTCCCACGGGTTGCGGGTCGCCCCGAAGACCGCGTTGAACGTGTTGGCACCCGCGCCCATTTCCGGCGTGTTGGTCTTGCCGAGGACGACCCCGCCCCGCGCCTCCAGCCGCTGCACCAGCGGATGACTGGCGGCGGGCACGTGATCGGCGTAGCCGAGCGTCCCCCAGGTGGTGCGCACGCCTTCGACCGGGGTCAGATCCTTGATGCCGATGGGCAGCCCGGCCAGCCAGCCGGGATGATCGGCTTGGGCGGGGTCCGGCACCGCCGCCCGCGCGCGCGCCTCGCAGGTCGTCACCACAGCGTTCACCGCAGGCTCCACCGCCGCGATCCGCGCCATCGCCGCGTCGATCAGCTCGCCGGGCGAGACCTCGCCCGCTTTCAGCATCGCCACCACCTCATGCGCGGGTTTCGCGCAGATCTCCGGCCCCGTGAACTGCGTCCCGACCATGTGTTCGCCTCCCTGTTTTGCCTCACCATGGGCGATGCGCGCGGCAATGAAAACCATGATCACGCGGGGTCTGGGCAATCGCTGCGGCGCACCGCATAATTGCCGCCCATGGGACGACGCCTGACCAGAAGCTTCGGCAGCACGCCTGCCCTGCGATCACTGCTGGTGATCGTGGCGTTGGCGGTTGGGATCAGCCTTGCCGCCCTGCCCCGGCTGGAACGCTATTTCCTTCTGCAAGCAGCGGCGCGGGAAGAATCGACCCTGCGGCTTGCCACCGAGTCCCTGCGCGGCGCCCTCAACCGGACAGATGTGCTGCCCCGGCTGTTGGCCGAACGCCCGATTCTGACCCGCATCCTGCGCGACCCGGACAATCAGGGGTTGGTGCCCTATGCCAATGAACAGCTGCGCCAGACGGCCCTGACGCTGAACGTCGCCGATATCTGGGTGATGGATGGGGACGGACTGACCATCGCCGCCAGCAATTACCGGCGCGAGACCTCTTTCGTTGGCAGGCGGTTCGATTACCGGCCTTATTTCACCGACGCCCTCACCGAAGGACGTGGCCGGTTCCATGCGCTTGGCACCACCTCGGGCCAGCGTGGTTATTACTTCGCGGCCCCGATTCTGGATGGCACCGAGATCGTGGGGGTCGTAGCGGTCAAGATCCTGATGGATGAGTTCGAGGCCACCTGGCGCGACAGTCCCAACACCATCGTCGTGACCGACCCCAGCAACGTGATTTTCCTGTCTGACCGCACCGATTGGCATTTCAACAGCCTCGGGCCGATCCCGGAACCGGCGTTGGACACGATCGCCGCCACGCGGCAATACCCGCTGGACCGGCTGCAATTGCTGCAAACCGAACGGCGCGCCCTGACACAAGGCCATGATCTGCTGACCGTCACGGGGGGCGACGGGCGCGAGGAGTTCGTCACCAGCACCGGGTTGATCGCTGCCGTCGGCTGGCGCGTGTCGGTGCTGACGCCGACCGGCCCGGCTTTGCTTCAGGCCCGCCAGACCATGGCGCTGATCGTGCTCGTCTTCCTGTTTGCCGGGCTGGTCGCGGTCCTGTTCCTGCAACGGCGTGCGCGGCTTGTCGAACGGCTGGAACAGCAGCGCCAGCATCGCGAACAACTGGAACGCCGCGTGGCCGAGCGCACTGCTGATCTCAACACGGCCAATGCGCAGCTGGTGCAGGAGGTGGAAGAACGCCGCGCCACCGAGCAACGCCTGCGCCAGACCCAGACGGAACTGGTGCAGGCGGGCAAGCTGGCGGCCCTTGGCCAGATGTCGGCGGCCCTGAGCCATGAGTTCAACCAGCCGCTGGCCGCCGTGAAGGCCTATGCCGAAAACGCCGCCACCTTCCTCGACCGCGACCGACCCGAGGACGCGCGCAAGAATGTCGGGCTGATTTCACAGATGGCCGACCGGATGGCCTCGATCTCGAAGCATCTGCGCAATTTCGCGCGGCGACCGCAGGAAAAGATCGGGCCGATCCCGCTATTGGCGGTTCTGGGCGATGCGCTCGACCTGATGGCGCCCAAGCTGAAGGCCGCGAAGGCGACGGTCCACTACGATCCGCCCGCGCGGGAAATCATGGTCATGGGCGGGCGCGTTCGGCTGCAACAGGTGCTGGTCAACCTTCTGTCCAACGCGCTCGACGCGATGGAGATGATGGACAGGCCCGAGATCGAGATTGCCATTTTGGGCGATGGAACCCGGTGGCGGGTCGAGATGCGCGACCGGGGTCCGGGGCTGACCGAAGACACGCTGACCCATATCTTCGATCCGTTCTTCACCACCAAAAGCCCCGGCAAGGGTCTGGGCCTTGGCCTGTCGATTTCCTACAATATCGTGCGCGATTTCGGCGGCACTCTGGCCGCCCGCAACCACCCCGAAGGAGGCGCCGTGTTCATCGTCGATCTGGCCCAGGCCCCGGATCAACAGGCAGTGGCCGCCCAATGACCCGCGAAACCATTCTCTTTGTCGATGACGAGGACCACCTGCGGCTGTCGGCGGAACAGACGCTGCATCTGGAGGATCTGGACGTCACCTGCTTTTCCGATGCCGCAACCGCGCTGTCGCATGTGGCGCGGGACTTTCCGGGCATTCTGGTGACCGATATCCGCATGCCCGGCATGGACGGGCTGACCCTGATGGCCAAGGTGCTGGAAATCGACCCGGAGTTTCCCGTGATCCTTGTCACCGGTCACGGCGATGTGGATCTTGCGGTTCAGTCGATGCGCGACGGGGCCTATGATTTCCTCGAAAAGCCCTATGCCCCGTCCCGGCTGGTGACGACCGTGCGCCGGGCGCTGGACAAGCGGCGGTTGACACAGGAAAACCGGGCGCTGCGGCGGCAGGTGGGCGCGCGCGACACGATCGAGGCGCGGCTGACCGGGCGATCCGAGGTGATGACAAAACTGCGCGCGCAGGTCCGGGCCATCGCCGCGACCGAGGCCGATGTGCTGATCCAGGGTGCCACCGGCACCGGCAAGGAGGTCGCGGCCCGCGCGATCCACCGCGCCAGTGCCCGCGATGGCAAGCCCTTCGTTCATATCAACTGCGCCGCCCTGCCCGCCGATCTGATCGAAAGCGAGCTTTTCGGGCATGAGGCAGGCGCCTTCCCCGGTGCCACCCGCGCCCGGTTTGGCAAGTTCGAACACGCGCGCGGCGGGACGGTGTTTCTTGATGAGATCGACGCGATGAGCCAGCCGGTGCAGGCCAAATTGCTGACCGCGATCCAGAACCGGACGGTAACACGGCTTGGCTCCAACGACCCGATCGCGCTGGATGTCCGGTTCATCGCCGCCTCCAAGCAGGATCTGGAGGCAGAGGCCGCCGCGGGCACCTTCCGCCCCGATCTGCTCTATCGCCTGAATGTCGTCACCCTGCGCATCCCCGATCTTGAGGACCGGCGCGAGGATATTCCCCGGCTGTTCACCCATCTGGTGGCCGAAGCCGCTGCCCGCTACAAGCTGCCGATTCCGGAGATTCCCGGTGCCGTGCTGACCGCCGTTGCCGCCCGCAAATGGACCGGAAATGTGCGCGAGTTGCGCAACGCCGCCGACCGCTTCGCATTGGGGCTCGATCTGGATATCGGCAACCCGGCGTCATCCGGCGCTGAGGGCCGCAGCCTGGCCGACAGCATGGCAGAGCATGAAAAATCCCTGATCGCAGCCAGCCTGACGGCCCATGGCGGCAGCCTGAAAGACACCTATGAATCGCTCGGGCTGAGCCGCAAGGCGCTGTATGAAAAGATGCAGAAACACGGGCTGTCGCGCGGGTCATTCACCGACGAGGGCTGACATATCCGCGCGATGTGTCGCCTTCGGAACACCCGAAGGCCCGTTTTGTCCCCTGCACGACCCATCCGTCAGGTTTTCTTTGCATGGCCGCCATTTCCCGCTTGCAAGGCAGTTGAACCGGAAGCGGCCTTTCCTGCTACTGCGCCGTGCATGGCCCGCCTGAGGGCCCCGGATGGAGAGGAGGCTTCATTCGGACAAAGCCGGAAACGACCGGCATGAACCGGAGGACAACTCACAATGAAATTCACCAAAGTCACGGCGTTCGCGCTGACCACCGCGCTGACCACGACCGTCGCATTCGCCGATGGCCACATGGACCGCGAAGGCTGGCCCGAAAGCTTCACCGTCGGCACCGCGTCTCAGGGCGGCACCTACTTCGCCTATGGCTCCGGTTGGGCCAACCTTGTGGCGGAAGAACTGGGCATTACCGGCGGCGGCGAAGTCACTGGCGGCCCGATGCAGAACATGGCCCTCGTTCACACCGGCGAAGCACAGTTCGGCATGACCACCATGGGCCCGGCGGCAGAATCGCTGCAAGGCACCAACCCGATCGCGCCGGGCCTGCCGATGACCAACGCCTGCGCCATGTTCCCGATGTACCAGACCCCGTTCTCGGTCACCGCGCTGGCCTCCTCTGGCATCGCGTCCATCGCGGACATCCCCGCAGGCGCCCGCATCGGCTTCGGCCCTGCTGGATCGACCTCGGACACCTATTTCCCGCGCATGATGGAAACCCTTGGTGTCGATTTCGAGCGTCGCAACGGCGGCTGGTCCGACCTTGGCGGCCAGCTTCAGGACGGTCTGCTGGACGTGATCGCCTTTGCCGCAGGTGTGCCGGTTCCCGCTGTCAGCCAGCTGGAAGTGCAGACCGACGTGAACATCATCGAGTTCACCGAGGAAGAGCAGGCCACCATCATGGAAGCCTTCCCGGTCAGCCAGTTCGACATTGCAGCCGACACCTACACCACGCTGGAAGCGCCCGCACGCTCGGTCTCGATGTGGAACTTCGCCATCGCCAACTGCGACCTGCCGGCGAGCTTCGTCTATGCCGTCGTCGATGTGGTGATGTCGGATAACGAGCGCATGGTGAACATCCACCGCGCCGCCCGTTCCACCCTGCCCGAAAACTGGGACCGCAACGGTGTTCTGATGTGGCACCCCGGTGCGGCCCAGTGGTTCGCCGAAAACGCCGGCGCGGACATCCCCGCCGACATGATCCACGGCGACATGTAATCGCGGCCTGAGGCCTGACAACCTGTGCCGCGCCCGAACCCTGGGCGCGGCATTTTTCAAACCGGGATCCGCCTGACATCTCTCCCTAGGCGGAGCGGAGGGGACCATGACAAACCAAACTGCACAAGACGAGGACATCATTCTCGCAGAGGGCGTGGATGAAGAACCCGTCGAACGGAACCGTCGGCTTTTCGGCGGGATATCCGCCATCCTGCTCGCCACGCTGGCGACGCTCTACGCCGCTTTCCACATGCTGGCGCTGAACGGCGTGTCCATCAGTGACTGGACCGGGATCGACATTCCCTTCCTGCCGCAATTCCCGCTGGAAACCTGGAACTTCCGCATCGTCCATATCGCGGGCGCCGTGGTTCTCGGGTTCCTCCTCTTTTCTGCCCGGCTCTTCCGGGACGAGGAGCGTCCGGCAACACCGCTTCTGTCCAAGGCGGGCTATCTTCTGCTGCTGCCTGTTGCGGTGGCGGCCTATACGGCCATCGGCTTTGCCATGCTGATCAATTCCGGCACGCTGCAGGAAATGGGCGGCCTGACGGTCTGGATTTCCAGCCCGCAGATTCCTGCCGGGGCCGAAGTTTACGCGCAGGAGATCTACTGGTTCGGTCTGCCCCTTCTGGTCGCCACGCTCGGCGCCATCGTCCTGGGCTGGTTCGAAAACGCCCCGCGCGACCGCTTTGCCACGTCCGATATCGTGCTGGCCGCCTGTGGGCTGGTTGTCGCCGTCTATCTCGTGGCGATCTATGGCACCGCCGCGCGCAACTCGGTCGGGACGCCCTTCGTTCCCGTCGGCGTGGCTTTCGCCGCCACGGCAGGTACGGCCCTGATCATGGAACTGACGCGCCGCGTGGCCGGTCTGGCCCTCGTGATCATCACCGGCGTGTTCCTGACCTACACCTTCACGGCGCATCTCCTGCCCGGCATCCTGGCCGTGCAGACGCCCTATTCCTGGCAGCGTTTCTTCGGCCATGTCTATTCGGATGCGGGCATCCTGGGGCCGACCACGGCTGTTAGCTCGACCTACATCATCTTGTTCATCATCTTCGCGGCCTTCCTGCAGGCGTCGAAAGTGGGCGACTACTTCGTCAACTTCGCCTTCGCCGCCGCAGGGCGCGCGCGCGGTGGCCCGGCCAAGGTGGCGATCTTCGCCTCCGGCCTCATGGGCATGATCAACGGCACCTCTGCGGGCAACGTGGTGGCCACAGGCTCGCTGACGATCCCGCTGATGAAGAAGGTGGGCTATCACAAGAAGACAGCTGGCGCGATCGAGGCCGCGGCGTCCACGGGCGGGCAGATCATGCCGCCGATCATGGGTGCGGGCGCCTTCATCATGGCCGAGATCACCGGCATCCCCTACCAGGAGATTGCCATCGCGGCGATCATCCCGGCGATCCTCTACTTCGCGTCGATCTACTTCATGGTCGACCTGGAGGCCGCCAAACTGGGTATGCGCGGGATGCGCGAGGATGAACTGCCGAAGCTGAACAAGATGATCCGGCAGGTCTATCTGTTCATCCCGATCATCATCCTGATCGTGGCCCTGTTCTACGGCTACTCGGTCATTCGGGCGGGCACCCTGGCCACCGTGGCGGCGGCTGTCGTCAGCTGGCTGACCCCCAACCGGATGGGCCTGCGGTCGATCCTGCATGCGTTCGAGCTGGCGGGGATCATGTCGATCCAGATCATCGCGGTCTGTGCCTGTGCGGGTATCATCGTGGGTGTGATCAGCCTGACGGGCGTCGGCGCGCGCTTCTCCTCGATGCTGCTGGATATCGCGGCAGCAAGCCAGCTGCTGGCGCTGTTCTTCGCCATGTGCATCGCGATCCTGCTTGGCATGGGCATGCCCACGACGGCGGCCTATGCGGTTGCGGCGTCGGTCGTGGCGCCGGGCCTCGTGAACCTCGGCATCCCGCAGCTGACGGCGCATTTCTTCGTCTTCTACTTCGCCGTGGTCTCGGCCATCACGCCGCCGGTGGCGCTGGCCAGCTACGCAGCGGCGGGGATATCGGGGTCGAACCCGATGGAGACCTCGGTGGCGTCCTTCAAGATCGGGATCTCGGCCTTCGTGGTGCCCTTCATGTTCTTCTACAATTCGGCCATCCTGATGGACGGAACGTGGTTCGAAGTGATCCGCGCCGCAACCACCGCGACCGTGGGCGTGTTCCTGCTGTCCTGCGGTATGCAGGGCTGGTTCATGGGCGGGCGCACCGCCTGGTTCCTGCGCGTGGGTCTTGTCGCGGCAGCGCTGTTCATGATCGAGGGCGGCTGGATCACCGACATCATCGGTGTGGGCGCGGCTGTGGTAATCTTCTTCGTGCAGAAGGTCTTCCACCCCTCGCCCGATGCTACCTTCGATGTGCGGGGCGCAGACTGAGCCTAAGCGCAGGTCAAAGGGACCGAAGGGCCGTCCAGTTGGGGCGGCCCTTTTTCATGTCCTCTGCCGCCGAAAACGAAAAACGCGCCCCAAAAGGGCGCGTTTTTCCGGCAGCTTGTCAGATCTGGTCAGGCGGCTTCGGCCTGGTTCCGGCGCTCGCTTTCCTCGCGCGACAGCGCGACAGAGGTCCGAACCCCGTTGGCAACGAATGCCATCAGGCCATCGACCACCCGTTCATTTGGGTCGATACCGGCGCAGGACAGAACCTCGCGCCCATCACGAGACCGGGCCCACCGGGCGATCTGCTCGGGGCCGTTACCGTATTTCTTGTCATCAGCGATGGCGTCATCCAAAGCGGCAAGGACCACGGCCGCAAACAGCTTGCGGGACCGCTGGCCCTGTTCGTGGTTGAATGCCGTTCCATCAACGAAATCTCTCATTCCGTCGTCCTTTTTATTGCTCTTGCATTTCCGGCGTGGCGTCCCTTATGCCCATAGTATGAGCGATTCGGGTGTGTAATCTCCGCATACTAGGTATGCGCGTACCGCATACCTGGTGCACAATCCTCTCTATTTCAGGTGTATTGCCACCCCTGCCACCGGCAGATATAGGATCTGCCAAGATTTTCTCAACCTTTCGCCACGGAAAAGACTCATGCCCAAGATCAACGGCAACGAAATTCGCCCGGGAAACGTGCTGGAACATAATGGCGGCCTCTGGGCAGCCGTGAAAGTGGATCATGTGAAGCCCGGCAAGGGCGGTGCCTTCGCCCAGGTCGAGATGCGCAACCTGCGCAACGGCTCCAAATTGAACGAACGCTTCCGCAGCGCCGACAAGGTGGAACGGGTGCGGCTGGAACAGAAGGACCAGCAGTTCCTTTATGAGAGCGACGGCATGCTGGTGTTCATGGATGCCGAGACCTACGAACAGATCGAACTGCCCGCCGACCTGCTTGGCGATCGCCGCCCCTTCCTGCAGGACGGGATGACGATTGTGGTGGAGTTCTACGAGTCCGAGGCGCTGAACGCCACCGTGCCGCAGAAAGTGACCTGCAAGATCGTCGAAACCGAACCGGTGGTGAAGGGGCAGACCGCTGCCAACAGCTTCAAGCCCGCGATCCTCGACAATGGCGTCAAGGTCATGGTGCCGCCCTTCGTGGGGCAAGACGAGATGATCGTCGTGAATACCGAAACGATGGAATACTCCGAACGCGCGTGACGAAGCGCGGGGAAGATCCTTGAAGGATCTTTCAAGAATTTTGCAAAATTCTTTGCCGCCCGGATCCAGACATTGGACCGGGCGGCAGGCGTTTCAGCGGGACCCACCCCAGGGCGATCGGCGATCCACCCGGCGCTGTCCCGCTCGGGGGATACGGGTGTTGTCCCCGGTCTCCTCCGGTTCAGACCGTCGCGGCTCCGACCGGGATGTATAGGTCCATCCGGGCTCGCTGTTGCGCGCTTCATGCGGTGGTAGCCCGTGATTGAGGCGCCAGAAGGCCGGGCCGCCCCGCCGCAGCCAGGCAGGCAGGATCAGAACCAGACCGGCGATGAACCCGCCCGCATGGGCCCAGTAGGCCACCCCGCCGCCCGCCGCATCCATTGCCGCGCCATTGACGAGCTGCAGCCCGAACCAGAGACCCAGCATCAGCCAGGCGGGCACGGTGATGACCTTGATGATCACGAAGATGATCAGCGCCAGGTCCACCCGCGCCCTCGGGAACAGCATCAGGTACCCCCCCATCACCCCGGCGATCGCCCCCGACGCGCCGACCATGGGCACCGTCGAGCCCGGATCCGCCGCCATCTGCGCGAAGGCCGCCGCGACACCCCCGGCGAGGTAGAAGATCAGATAGCCGATATGCCCAAGCTGATCCTCAAGGTTGTCCCCGAAGATATAGAGGAACAGCATGTTGCCGATGATGTGCATCCAACCGCCATGCAGGAACATGGAGGTGATGATCGTATGCATCTCCAGCCCCTGAGAGGCCTCGGCCGGTACCAGGGCCCAATCCATGTAGAAGGCCATCAGCAGGTGTTCCTGACCGCCTATGCTGGGAAAATAGCTCAGAAACACCACGACGTTGATCGCGATCAGCGCCCAGGTGACGAAAGGAGTCCGTTCGGACGGGTTGTGATCGCGCAAAGGAAACATGAGGTCCAGATTGGCCCCTCAGGTCGTAAGGTCAAGGGGGCGTCGCGCTATTCGATGTCCTGCGCGGCAAGCGCCAGGCGGATTTCACGGCGCACCAGCTTGCGTACATTGCGCGTGATGCGCACACCCATTTCCCCCTGCAGCTCTTCGCGAACAACCTCGGCAATGATCTCGCGCAGCGCCTCTTCGTCCACGAAACCGTCCCCGTCATCGGGGAAGGCGAACGGAGTTTCGCCCAGGTCTTCCACATCGTCGAGCGCGTCCGGAGACGGGCCCGTTACCTCTGTTTCACGCGCGAGGAGATCGGTCACGACTCCGTCTTCGTCAACCGATTCCGAGGTTTGGCCGGCTTCCGCTTCCGCTTCCGCTTCCGCTTCCGCTTCCGCTTCCGCTTCCGCTTCCGCTTCCGCTTCCGCTTCCGCTTCCGCTTCCGCTTCGAAAGTCTGCTCCCGGACCAGGTCCGCCGCAACCTGTTCCGCGATCTCGTCCGACCGCTCAGGCTCTGCCCCTGCGGCGGGGTTGCCATCCTCAGCCGGATCCGTCTGAGCGCGCAGGATTTCCACCTTCACGCGCGGGGCGCTTTCAGCCGGGGACGCACTTGCTGCGCGGGCCTCGGCCAGTTCCAGCGTCGGCGCGGGCAGGTCCCCATCGGGCAGCGCATCGTTATCCTCACCCGGCTCGTAATCGCTGACGCTCGATGTGCTGCGGATGAAGGACAGGGGCACATCGGCGAAATCCTCGTCATCCACCTCGGCGGCGGCCTCCGTCACGTCCTGCAACAAGGCCTCGGTTACATCGACCGGGTCGGTCAGCCCGTCATCCAGCGGGGTGCCATCCGCTACCACAAGGTCACCCGCCTCCCACTGGTCGGCCTGCAATTGCGGATCGGGCGTGTGCTCTTCCTGCACGTCCGGC
This sequence comes from Nioella sediminis, assembly GCF_001879695.1. Classification (GTDB taxonomy): domain Bacteria; phylum Pseudomonadota; class Alphaproteobacteria; order Rhodobacterales; family Rhodobacteraceae; genus Nioella; species Nioella sediminis. The sequence continues at coordinate 15,237 of NZ_MNBL01000091.1, read as the reverse complement.
TCCTGAACGTCGCCGGCAGAGTCGTCAGCCCACAATTCCTTGGCCCAATCGGCCCCGTCATCGCGCGCGATATCCGCGTTATCGACAACGGCGCTGTCCGCACCCTCTGACTGGTGCGCTTCCCCGGCGCGCGGGACAATCGGAACCCAGGGATCCTCGGGGTCGGTGACGCGCAAGGCCGGTGTCAGAAGCAGGCGGTCACCCGCAGCCGGCGCGTCCTCAGGGGGTTGCATGACACCTTCAGGGCGCGGCTCCGACGCTTCTGCCCGGGCAGGTTCGGACCGCACCGGGGGCTGGTGTTCGGACACCAGTCGCCTGATAGAGGACAGAACATCCTCGATCTCATCGGATTTCGCCGCGTCTGCCATTTGGACCACTCCGCTCTTGCCGCACCTGCCCCGGGGCACAAGGGTTTGTTTTCCGGGCAGGATAGACTCCGCAGGCCGTTCGGGCAATGGATAGCTAAACTTGTGCCTATCGCGGGCTCAGTCGCGCCCAAGACGGTCCAGCACCGCGTCGAGTTGCTGGCCCTGGCGTGAAATCGGCCGGATCGGCGCCCCGCTGACCGCGTTGTAATACGCCGTTGGATCATATTCCGGCACGTCCAGCCCCAGATGCTCGACGGTCAGCAGGCCCATGGCCGCCAATAGCCCATAGCTTGCAGTGTACAGCGATGTCTGGGCCTCGATCAGGCCGATGCGCGCCTCCAGCAGGTCCTGTTCGGCGTCCAGCACATCCAGCGTAGTCCGTGCGCCAAGCGATGCCTCTTCCTGAATGCCGCGGAAGGCCAGCTGGCTGGCGCGAATCTGCTGCTGCGAGGCCTGGATAGAGGCCGAGGCGATTCGAATCTGCGCATAGGCGTTGCCGATTCCCTGCAACACTTCGCGCGTGGCATAGTTCAGTTCAGCCTGGGTCGCGTGCAGCGTGGCCAAGGCAATCCGTTCCGCGGAGGCAAGCCGCCCGCCGGCATAGAGCGGCTGCGTCAATTCGATGGACAATCGCGTAGACCCCTCACCATTCGCCGACGGGGCCGGGTCAAAGCCGGTCGAGGCCGAAACGCTGACCTCGGGACCGTAGTCGGTGCGGGCTGCGGCAAGGCTCAGCTCATCGGCGCGGACCTCGTGCTGAAGGGCCAGGATCGCGGGGTGCGACACCCGCGCGATGGCGACGGCTTCATCCTCGGAGGCGGGCAGAGACGGAAACCCGCCGGGCCCGGACAGCCCGTTTGACCCGCGCCCCACGGCAATCTCGAACAGTTCGCGGTCGATCATCAGCGCACCCTGTGCGGCCACCAATGCCCCGCGCGCCTGAGCCAGCTGCGCCTCGGCCTGCGCCACGTCGGTCCGGGTGGCTTCGCCAACCTCGAACCGGTCCTCTGCCGCGCGCAGCTGTTGGGTGATCACCCGCACGTTGCTTTCGCGGACCTGAACGACCTGCATGTCACGCCAGACCTGCATATAGGCGGTCACCGCGTCCAGCAGCACCCGCTGTTCGAGATTCACCAGCCCCTGACGAGTGGCTAGCACGGTTTCCTGCGCCGCATCGCGGGCCAGGCGGCGCCCGCCACCATCATAGACCAGCATCGAGGCCACAAGGCTGAGACGGTCCGTCTGGCGATCGGCCGGAATATCCCATTGCGATGAGGCCACGAAGGACAGAACCGGCCGCAACCCGGCAACCTGCTGTGCGACGCTTTCATCCTGCAACCGCAGAAGATAGCGGTTCTGTTCCAGAAGATCGGAGTTCCGATAGGCATCGGCCAGCGCGTCGGACAGGCTGTCGGCGCTTGCCGCCAAGGGGGACAGCATCGCCCCGACGGCAATCGCCGTGGCGGCCAGATGTCTCAGGATCGTCGCACGCATATGTTCTTTCCCCCGGTCACCCCCCCCGGTGGGAACCCCGGGGATACAGATTATAAGACGAAACCCGACTGCTTTGTGAAGCCGGGAAGAACGGGTGCCGTCGCGTTAAACGCCATGCGCCAGTTCATCTTGCCATCCAATTTGTGCCCGATCCGGCATTCGCCAAGGGGGCCATCCATGAAAATCGCCGCGATACGGCCACCTTCCTTGAGCTGATCGGTCAGCGCATCGGGCACGGTCTCGACCCCGCCTTCAATGCAGATCACGTCATAGGGGCCGTGCTTGGCGCTGCCCTCGGCCAGCGCACCCTCGATCACGGCGACATTGTCGACGCCCTGCGCGCTGAGCGTGGACTGTGCGTCTTCGGCCATGCCCGGAACCTCTTCCACGGCCACGACAGCCTCGGCCAGATGCGCCAGCACCGCCGCCGAATAGCCAAGACCGCAGCCCAGATCGAGCACCAGTTCGTCCTGACCGACATTCAGAGCATCCAGCATCTTGCCCTGGCTGCGCGGCTCCAACACCACGCGGCCACCTTCCAGCGTCACGTTCTCGCCCATATAGGCCACGTTGCGCAGCGCCTCGGGCAAGTAGGCCTCGCGCGCCACGGTCAGCATGGCTTCGATGATGTTGAACTTCGTGACGTCCTGCGTGCGGACCTGAGTGTCGACCATCACGGTGCGGAGGGTGGCAAAATCTTGCATGTTCGAACCCGGGAAGCTTGTTGTTTCGCCCCTCTTGCCACAGTGGGCCAGCAGGGGCAACGGACAAGCCGCCGCGCGCATCCGGTGCGACCCTCGCCGATGCAGAAACAGCGCATTCGCCAGGTGCGTCTCAAGGATCAATCAAGCGAGATGAATCGTGCAAGGTCGGGCGCGTTCGCGGGGTGGTCGAACGCAACGGTCTGCAAAACCGTATTCCATCACCGGCTCGCCTCCCGGACTCGCCTCCCGGTCATCACCGATTTGCCATGTTCTCGCGGCCAGTTCCGACGCACAAGATGCCCGTTTGCGAGCAGGCGTCATCTGCCCTAAAAGAGCCGCTTGCACAAACCCCGAGAATGGGGCAAAACGCGCCAACACCACCGGCGGCGAGTTGGCGGAGTGGTGACGCAGCGGATTGCAAATCCGTGTACACCGGTTCGATTCCGGTACTCGCCTCCAAGTGTTTTCAATGACTTAGCGAGAATTTCCCCAGCTGGGGGATGCGAGGTCTAAACAAATGTCTAAACATTCTGTTTTTGTTCTGTTCGCGGTCCAGTGGGGGATTGCGACCATGTGACGGTCGATTCAGACTTCTGCTTCACCGAGCAACAACAGAAGGAGAATGGCCACTAGCGGACTTCCCACAAGCGAGACAAGCACCCAAAAGAATGGGCTGCGGTTCCGGTCTTTCGCCATCCGTGCGCAAAGAACAATGCAGAACCAGAAACCGAGAATGAAGGCGCTGACGATCAGGGCGAAAAACAGGATTGAGTCCAATTGGCCTACCTATTGTCTAAAGTATTGAGGCAGAACCAAAGGTAAGCTCTATCGAGCTATGACGGGTTCTGCTCGACGCGCATACGCTATGCCCGTGCGGCCCTGATCTTCTGGCGAACCTTCTCCGAATAGTGCTGGACCATCGCGGGGCTTTGCTCTGTTACAGCGGCAATCAGATCGTCCTCGCAGCCCGCTTCCAGCAGCTCTGTGGCTGCATTGTAGCGCCAGCTATGAATATCATAGTCCAGCGCCCCAATTGCCTCTCTGACTTTCCTCACAGCCTGTGAGGCACCCCTATAGGACCAACGATTGGTCCCGCGCTCGTTGGTCACGATGAAAACCGTGTGAAGGCTGGCGGCATCAAGGGCCTCCTGAAGCTCTGGAAAGATTGGAACCCACAGCTCTTTTTGAGTTTTGTTCTGACGAACAAAGACCGCACCGTCCTGAACATCGGACCAACGCATCTCAAAAACATCACCGATCCGCTGTCCGGTAACCGACTGCAGCCGCAGCATGTGCTTGCCTGGAAGGTCCGCGGCCTCGCACCGCAGGTGATACCAATACTCGTCCAGTTGATCGGCTGCTCGTCTGGCCCTGGCTTCTGCGATCCTCGGGGACTTCGTCCTCAACGAGTAAGCGATCCGAGGCGAGGTATAGTGCTGCCTCAACTCCTGCGGAATGTGGCGGCTGAAGTAGAAAACCCCGTCCTTCACGAAGGTGAACGTCGGCGAAATGGTCTACTGCTCCTAGCGGTGGCTAAAAGCTGAAGCGAAACCAACGAGTTAACTTGGGAAGTGGTGCCCGGGGGCGGAATCGAACCACCGACACGAGGATTTTCAATCCACTGCTCTACCCCTGAGCTACCCGGGCACGGGAGCAGGAGAGTCTCCTGCGGGTTGGGGGCGTTCTAGGGGGTTCGGGCGGGGCTGTCCATAGGGTTTGAGAGATTTTTTGCGGGCTTGTGGGATGACGCGGTTTTGCGGCGATTTGTGTCCCGCAGCGGACCGGCTAGGGCCCTCAAGACAAAGGAAAAGGGCCGCAGTTCGTGCCGCGGCCCTTGCCCTTGTTCCGTCCCTTGATCAGGCCGTTTTCTGTGGGCGCATGTCGGCGGCGTCGATGCCCGCCACGGCGACCGGCTTCTTCATTGCATCGCGGCGGAAGGGCTCCCCCAGTTCCTGGTTGATCATCGCCTCGATCAGCGTGGTCTTGCCGGCGGCCTGGTCCTTCAGGGCCTGGTCCAGCGCGTCAGAGAGCTCGTCCATGGTGCGCGCCACGACGCCCTGCAGCCCGCAGGCTTTCGCGATGCCCGCATAGCTGACCTGTTCATCAAGCTCGGTGCCGACGAAATTGTCGTCATACCAGAGCGTCGAATTCCGCTTCTCGGCCCCCCACTGGTAGTTGCGGAACACCACTTGCGTGATCGCGGGCCATTCGCCACGGCCGATGGCGGTCAGCTCGGTCACCGCGATGCCGAAGGCGCCGTCGCCCGAGAAGCCCACGACGGGCGTATCCGGGCAGGCGATCTTGGCGCCGACAACGGCGGGCAGGCCGTATCCGCAGGGGCCGAAGAGGCCTGGGGCGAGGTATTTGCGGCCTTCCTCAAACGACGGGTAGGCGTTGCCTATGGCGCAGTTATTGCCGATGTCAGAGGAAATGATCGCCTCTTTCGGCAGGGCGCGCTGAATGGCGCGCCAGGCCATGCGCGGGCTCATCCAGTCGGGCTTGTCGGCGCGGGCGCGCTCGTTCCAGGTGGTGCCGGGATCGTCATCTTCGTGGTCCATCGAGGAGAGCTGCTGCGCCCAGGCCGATTTGGTCTGCGCGATCCTGGCTTTGCGCTCGGCCCGGCCCTCGTCGCCTGCCGTGTCGGACAGTTGTTCAAGGATGGAGGTTGCGACTTTCTTTGCATCGCCCACGATGCCGACCGAGACCTTCTTGGTCAGGCCGATCCGGTCGGGATTGATATCGACCTGGATGATCTTGGCGTTTTGCGGCCAGTAGTCGATGCCGTAGCCCGGCAGGGTCGAGAACGGGTTCAGACGGGTGCCCAGGCACAGGACCACGTCCGCCTGGCTGATCAGCTCCATCCCGGCTTTCGATCCGTTATAGCCAAGCGGACCGGCAAAAAGCGGGTGAGAGCCGGGGAAGGCGTCGTTATGCTGGTAGCCCACGCAGACCGGGGCATCGAGACGTTCGGCCAGTGCCATGGAGGCGGGGATCGCGCCGCCCAGAACCACCCCTGCGCCATTCAGGATGACGGGCGACTTGGCCTCGGACAGCAGCTTGGCAGCCTCTGCCACGGCCTCTTCACCGCCACCGGGGCGTTCGAATTCCACGATCGCGGGCAGGTCGATGTCGATCACCTGCGTCCAGTAATCGCGGGGCATGTTGATCTGCGCAGGGGCGGAGGCGCGCTTGGCATTGATGATCACCCGGTTCAGCACTTCGGCCACGCGCGACGGGTCGCGCACTTCTTCCTGGTAGGCGACCATATCCTTGAAGGCGGCCATCTGTTCGACCTCCTGAAATCCCCCCTGCCCCAGGGTCTTGTTGGCGGCCTGCGGCGTCACCAGCAGCAGCGGCGTGTGGTTCCAGTAGGCGGTTTTCACGGCGGTCACGAAATTGGTGATGCCGGGGCCGTTCTGGGCAATCATCATGCTCATCTTGCCCGAGGCGCGTGTATAGCCATCGGCCATCATCCCGCCCGAGCCTTCGTGGGCGCAGTCCCAGAAGGAAATGCCCGCCTGCGGGAACAGGTCGGAAATCGGCATGAAGGCGGAGCCGATAATGCCAAAGGCATCTTCGATCCCATGCATTTGCAGCACTTTTACAAAGGCTTCTTCGGTGGTCATTTTCATTGGCGGCATCTCCACGGAAAAGAATGGGCACTGTCTGTGCTTTGACGTCGGTTGTAGCGCCCTGCCCTGCCCCGCCGTTAGGGCCAGTTAGCGCGGCTCGCTATGGCCAAAGGCGGCGATCTCTTCGGCGATCCGGCGAATGCCTTCGGGGATCTTTTCAGATGGGATGGAACTGTAGGCCAACCGGTAGAACCGGCGGGCGTCATCCGCAGGGCTGAAAAAGCTGCGCCCCGGTTCGATGACCACGCCGCGATCATAAAGCCTGCGGGCCAGAATCTCGGTGTCCACACGCGGCGGGGCCGCCATCCAGAAGCTGGAGCCGCCAGTGGCAACCGCCCCTGAAATGGACAATCCATGGCGTTCGATTGCGGCGGCCATGACCGTGCGGCGAATCTCGTAGGCCTTTCGCATCCGGTTGATCTGCGCGTCATAGTGGCCGAGCGACAGGAAATAGGCGACGGTGCGCTGGATGTGGCCGGGCGGGTGGCGCAAGACCAGCGCCCTCAGCGCGCGCGCTTCGCGGATAAACTCCTCATCCGCCACGACATATCCCAGCCTCAGCCCCGGAAAAAGCGACTTGGAGAACGAGCCGATATAGATCACTGCCCCAGTGTCATCCATCGACTTCAGCGCGGGCGATGGTGCATTCTTGAAGGAGAGTTCGAATTCATAGTCGTCCTCGACCACCACGAAGCCACGCTCGGTCGCAAGATCCAGAAGTCGCCTGCGGCGATCCACCGGCATGGTCATATTGGTCGGGCAATGGTGCGAGACGGTGGTAAAGACCACATCCGTATCGGGCGGCAGCGCCTCGGGCGGCAAACCCTCGTCATCCACGTCAATGGGCACCAGATGGCATCTGGTCTGGGTCAGGATCTCTCGCAAGCCGGGATAGGTCGGGTTTTCCAGCACCGCCTTGCGCCGCTGCGTCAGCAGGATCTGCGCCGTCATCCACAGCGCGTTCTGCGCGCCCATGGTGATCAGGATTTCTTCCTTGCGGGCGGCGATCCCCCGGCGCGGCAGGATATGGCGCTGGATATGTTCCAGCAGGCGTTCGTCGTCTTCCTCGTAACGGTCGGCGGTCAGGATCTTGAAATCCTTCTGTCCAAGCGCCTGCAACCCGCATTGCCGCCAGGTCTGATGCGAGAAGAGCGACGGGTCCGCCTGCCCATAGATGAACGGATAGGGGTATTCATGCCAGTTCAGCGGGCGCAGCGGCAGGGCCGGGCTGTCAAACCGCTGCCCGATGGCCCGCGACCAGTCGATCCCCGGTTTTTCCTTACGGTTGCTGAGATCGAATTCAGGCGGGGACGGCGCCGTATCGGACACGAAATAGCCTGACCGCCCTCGCGAATTCAGGTAATCATCCGCCACGAGTTCGGTATAGGCATTGGTCACCGTGATCCGGCTGATCCCCAGATGAACGGCCAGTTTCCGGCTGGATGGCAGCTTTTCGCCGGGCCTGAAACGGCCTGACAGAATGCCCTCTGCTACAAGCCTTTGGACCTTCTGTTGAAGGGTTCCCTCGGCCTGCGGGTCGAGAAAGAAGGATTCCACCGGGATCGGCACGGCTGGACTTAACCTCTGGTTAGCTCTGGTCACACCACATGCGCGGGGCACAGGGTGCTTGTCAATCCACTGGCGCTATGCATGGATAGGCTCTGGCCCTATCTGACACAGGCGCAACCCGGCACTGTGACCACAGAGACCGTTTTCCGGTGGAGAGAGATATGAACACCCCCTTCAACCCCAATGATATCAGCCATGTGATCGAGGCGGATCGCGCCAATGTCTGGCACCATCTGATCCAGCACAAACCCTTTGAAACCGGCGAGCCCCGGATCATCGTCGAGGGCAAGGGCATGCGGGTCTGGGACGCGCATGGCAAGGAGTATATCGACGCCGTCTCCGGCGCTGTCTGGACCGTGAACGTGGGCTATGGCCGCAAGCGCATTGCCGATGCCGTCCATGAGCAGCTCATGAAGATGTGCTATTTCGCGCAGGCCGCAGGCTCCATCCCCGGCGCGCTTTTTGCCGAGAAGCTGATCGAGAAAATGCCGGGCATGTCCCGCGTCTACTACACCAACTCCGGCTCCGAGGCGAATGAGAAGGCCTTCAAGATGGTGCGCCAGATCGCGCACAAGAAATATGGCGGCAAGAAAACCAAGATCCTATACCGCGACCGCGACTATCACGGCTCTACCCTCGCCGCGATGTCGGCGGGTGGGCAGGATGAACGCAACATGCAGTACGGCCCCTTCGCGCCGGATTTCGTGCGCGTCCCCCATTGCATGGAATACCGCAAGGAAGAGCTTGGCCTGGGCCATCTCTCGGGCCGGGACTTCGGCATCGCCGCAGCCAATCAGATCGAAGAGGTGATCCTGCGCGAAGGCCCGGAAACCGTCGGCGCGCTCTGCCTGGAACCCGTGACAGCAGGCGGCGGCGTCATCGAAGCGCCCGAAGGCTACTGGGACCGCGTGCAGGAGATTTGCAAGGAATACAACGTTCTGCTCCATATCGACGAGGTCGTCTGCGGCGTGGGCCGGACCGGCACCGAATGGTTCGGCTACCAGCATTACGGCATCAAGCCCGACTTCGTGACCATGGCCAAAGGCGTCGCATCGGGCTATGCGGCCATCGCCTGCATGGTGACGACGGAAGAGGTGTTCGATCTGTTCAAGACCGACCCCACGGACAAGCTGAACCACTTCCGCGACATCTCCACCTTCGGCGGCTGTACCGGCGGCCCGGCGGCGGCGCTGGAGAATATGGCGATCATCGAGGAAGAGGGCCTGCTGGAAAACTGCACCCAGATGGGCGCCCGGATGATCGGCAACCTCAGGGCGTTGATGGACAAGCACCAGATCATCGGCGACGTGCGCGGCAAAGGGCTTTTCCTGGGCGCGGAACTGGTGAAAGACCGCGAGACCAAGGAACCGGTCGAGGAAAAGGACGTGATGGCCGTGGTCGCGGATTGCGCCGCGCAGGGTGTGATCATCGGCTCCTCCAACCGCTCGATTCCGGGGCGCAACAACGTGCTGTGCTTCAGCCCCGCGCTGATCGCAACGGCCGAGGATATCGACGCGATCACCGATGCGGTGGACAAGGCGCTGACCAAGGTTTTCGGCTGATCTGATCGCCCGACAGCGGTCCCAAAAGTCCCGGCGTGCGACAGCGCCCCGGGGCTTTTCTGCGCCCGGAACACCCCGGTGCCATGCGTGCACCCCCTGTACACCCCCTGTACACCCCCCGTGCAGACAAAACCGCCAAGAATGCCCCTTTCCTTTCATCTTGGTCCAAATACCTCGGGGTTTGGGGCAGAGCCCCAAGTGGCCCGGCGCGGCCCCCGCCAAGGCGGGGGGTAAGCCGGGCCACCCCGGTCGACGCGCCAAAGGCGCGGCGAAATCGCCTTGCCCCGGAAAGCTTTCCTACCAATTCCTTACGGGTGAGTTCATTTGCAATTGGTTGACGCAGAGACACGGTGCGCGCGCTGGCGGCCCGGTGAAGCCCCCGCGCCAGCGGGGCAAACCGGGCCGCCCCCGGTCGACGCCGTAGGCGGCGAAACCGAAAAGGCCCCCGGAACACCGGGGGCCTTTTCGCAACGATCATCACCTGGCACTCAGACCTTGCCCTTCCAGGGGACCAGAACCCGCTCGGCCCAGCGCATCAGCATGTCGATGCCATAGCCGATGATGCCAATGAGGATGATCCCCATGATCACGATATCAGTGAGCTGGAACTTCGACGCGGCCACGATCATCTGACCGGCGCCCTGTTCGGCGGCAACCAGTTCGGCGGCCACCACCGTGCCCCAGCAGACGCCCATCGCCACCCGCGCGCCGGTGAAGATTTCCGGCAGGCTGTTGGGGATGATCACATGGCGCATGATCTGGCTTTTCGAGGCCCCCAGCGAATAGGCCGCGTGAATCTTGGAAATCGACACGCCCGACACGCCTGCCCTTGCGGCAATGGTCATGATCCAGAGCGCGGCGAGGAACAGCAGGAAGATCTTGCCGCTTTCGTCGATACCGAACCAGATGATCACCAGCGGGATCAGCGCCAGCGGCGGCACCGGGCGCATGAATTCGACGATCGGGTCGAACCAGCCGCGGAACCAGTTGGACAGGCCCATGGCATAGCCCAGCGGGATGCCCACGGCGGCGCCCAGCGCGAAGCCTGCCAGCACCCGGAACAGCGAATAACCCAGATGTTCGGCGAGGGTGAAATCGCGATAGCCTTCCCGCGAGATTTCGATGACCCGGCTCCAGACGGCCTCTGGCGGCGGCAGCCAGATCGGTTCCATCTGCATGCCCGCATTCGGCGTGAAACGCACGGTGCCACGGCGGCTGAGCGTCACGACCCCGTCGCCGGTATCGACCTCGCCCACCTCCGGCTCCAGCGGCTGGCCATTGATGGCGACCACGCGAAACCCGTCTTCGTCGGCGCCGATATCGTTGTCGCCGGTCTGGATCAGGCTGGACCGCCCGCCGCTGATGGCGTCCACATCGTTCAGCGCAAAGCCGTCGCCGGGGTCGATTTCGGGCAGGTCCACCTCTTCGCCCACGGGACGGACAAGCACCGTCACCGTGGCGTCATCGCGTTCGCCAGCGGCGTTTTCGGCGGTATAGGTAAAGCTGGTGTCGCCCAGGAACGGGCCCGGCACGTGAATGGGCGAGATCACCGAGCCGGTGAACGCCCCCCAGATCAGGAAAATCGAAATGACCGAGATGACCGAGGCCGCCCGCGTTGGGCGCACGGCGCTTTCATCGCCGAAGGTCACGGTCTTGAGCGAGGTGAAATCGTGGCGCGACTCGCGCATCGAATTGAACGCCTTCACCGCGACGAAGGCGACGATGAAAATGGCGGCATAGATGGCTGCGATCAACATGTTATGCGGCCCCCTCTGTCCGGCCCATGATCTCTTCTTCCATATCCCAGATCATCGACAGGATTTCCTCGCGCCGCTCGCTGAATTCGGGGTGTTTCTTGACCTCTCGCAGGTCCGCGTTCACGCCCATATCGGCGAAGGGCAGGTTGTATTCGCGATGCAGGCGGCCGGGGCGGGGGGCCATCACGATCAGCCTTTCGCCCAGAAGCAGCGCCTCTTCGACAGAGTGGGTGATCAGGATGATGGTCTTGCCGGTTTCCTTCCAGAGCTTGAGCACCAGCCCTTGCATCTTCTCGCGCGTCAGCGCGTCGAGCGCGCCCAGCGGTTCGTCCATCAGGATCACATCGGGGTCATTGGCCAGACAGCGGGCCAGGGCCACGCGCTGTTGCATGCCGCCCGACAGTTCATAGACGGCCTTTTCCTTGAAATCCTGCAGGCCCACGGTTTCCAGCAGGTGATCGGTGATCTGGTCACGTTCGGCCTTGGGCATGCCCTTCATGCGGGGGCCGAAATCGACGTTCTGGCGCACGCTCATCCATTCGAAGAGCGCGCCTTTCTGGAACACCATGCCGCGTTCGGCATCGGGGCCGGTCACGTAATGGCCATTGAGCTCGATCTTGCCCTCGGTGGGCGCAAGAAACCCCGCGATGATGTTGAGAAGGGTGGTCTTGCCACAGCCCGAGGGGCCGAGGACAGACAGGATCTCCCCTTCCTTGATGGTCAGAGATACATCCTGAAGCGCCTGTACGACCCCGCCATCCGGCAGATCGAAACGCATGGAGATGCTGTCGAGCACAAGCCCGGTCATACTGCCCTACCTTCCAAGTATTAAAAGAAAATCTGCAGAGTGGACGGCGCGAAGCACTGCCGCGCCGTCCGTGATGTCGGGATTACATCCCGTCATGCACCATCTGCAACGGACCGGTATTGACCGCGCTTTCGTAGGACTCGCGGGCGGCGTCGATATTGCCGGTCTCGACGAAGAAGTTGGCCACTTCCAGCAGGAAAGTCTGGGTGCCGCCACCGAGCCATGCTTCGGAAAGCTGCTCTTCAACCGAGGGGAATTCGAAACCGGCCAGCGTCGCGGCGGTCGCGTCTTCATCCATGCCCGCGTCGCGCGCGATCACCGGAAGCATTTCGTCGGTATGCTCGCCCGAGTTCCACATGGCGTTCATGTCGGCGGTCACGGACAGGAAGGCGGCCAGCAGTTCCGGCTCTTCTTCCGCGAAGGAGGCGGGGACCGAGGTCACGTCGAAGACGTAGATGCCCAGTTCCTGCTTTTCCGCACCGGTCAGCAGGGTGTTGCCATGTTCCATCATGCGGCGCAGCGCACCGCCCCAGCCGCAGGCCATGCCAAGCGAGCCCTGCGCCAGTGCAGCGGCGGAATCGGCGGGCGCCATGTCGACCACTTCCAGCGTGCTGACGTCGATGCCGAAATGCTCCATCTGGCGGAGGAAGCCGTAATGGGCGGCGGTCCCGATCGGCACACCAACCCGCTGACCTTCCAGATCCGCGACATTGGAGGCGTCGATTTCAAGCGACTCGTGAACCACGCAGTTGTCATTGTCAGAGTAGCTGACCGCCACGTCGACAACCTGGATGTCCTGCCCGGCAGAGGCCGCGACCACGAAGGGCGGCACGCCCTGGCTGACCGAAATATGCACGTCGCCCGAGGCCATGGCGGCGGACATGGCGGTGCCGGTGTCGAAGGCGCGCCAGTTGATGGTCACGCCCATCTCTTCTTCATAGATGCCCATCTGCTTGGCGTATTCGAACGGCATCGGCCATTCGAGGAAATAGGCAACGGTGATCTCGTCAAGTCCCTGGGCGACGGACGCCTGAGCGCTCATCACCAGACCAAGAGCCGTTCCCGCAAGTGCAAATTTCTTCATTCGTAGTCTCCCTGTTCTCAGCGCGGCCTTGCCCGCGCCCATGCTTTTTGCATGTTGCAGCTTGCGAGGGTGAAAGCGCTTACGTCAAGGAAATCGTTCTGGCTGGACTGATGAAGTTCTCAGTCTGGACTGGTAGATTAAGCTCTGGATTATCCCCGATTTCAGATTTCCGAAGAGCCGAACATTTTCTTGGCACATCGCCCGAATTTCAGGCCTGCCAAGAACGAAACAGGGCGCGAGTCAGTGCAGCCGGTCACTGTCTGTGGCCAATGCCTCGGCCGCCGCTTCCAGATCTTCGGGGTCCTGCGAGGGCACCGCGTAGCTGCCATTCAGCCAGCGGCCAAGATCCACATCGGCACAGCGGCGCGAACAGAAGGGGCGGTATTTCTGATCCGTATCTTTGGTGCAGATCGGGCAGGACATGCGGTGCACTCCGTTGTGACGGGACGTCATATTGCCATCATGCGCGCCGGGATGCCAGCCCGCTTGCCGCCTGTTGCCCCCTGCCCTAGCGTGAGAGTACGGGAGAGGGGAATTTCACATGTCAGCATCCATCCGCGACTTCGACCTGAACAGCATCGGGCGGGAATTCATAGAAAATCCCTTCCCCACGCTGAAGGCGCTGCGCGAGCAAAGTCCCGTGCACCGCAACCCGGATGGGTCCGTTTACCTGACGCGCCATGCCGATTGCCTGAAGGTCTATCAAAGCCGCGCGATGCTGTCGGACAAGACGGAGGAATTTGGCAAGAAGTTCGGCCCCGGCCCGCTGCTGACCCATCACACGACCAGCCTGATCTTCAACGACCCGCCCTATCACACGGTGGTGCGCAAGCTGCTGGCGGGGGCCTTCACGCCGCGCAAGCTGGCCGAGATGGAGCCGCTGATCGACGGGATCGTGGGTCGGATGCTGGACGATCTGGAAGATTTGGGGACCTTCGACCTGATCCCGGCCTTCGCCATGGTCCTGCCGACCGAGATCATTTCCTTCATGTTGGGCATCCCGGAGGCGTATCGCGCCAAGCTGCGGGGCTTTTCGCTGGCCATTCTGGGCGCGCTCGACCCGGTGATTTCGCCGGAACGGCTGCAGGCGGGCAATGACGCGGTGGCGGAGTTCGGGGCGATTCTGGCCGATCTGATCGCCCATCGTCGGGCAAACCCCGAGGGCGCGGGGCAAGGCGAGGTGCTGGACAGCCTGATTTTCGGCGAGGTGGACGGTCGGCGGCTGACAGAGGAGGAGCTGGTGCAGAATTGTATCTTCCTGCTGAATGCCGGGCATGAGACGACAACGAGCCTTGTTGGCAACTCTATCGGCATCCTTTTGGACAACCCAGACCAGTTGCGGCTATTGCAGCGGGAACCTGAACATATCGGGACGGCGGTGGAGGAATTTCTGCGGGTCCAAAGCCCGCTTCAGATCGGCAACCGGCTGGCGGGGGAAGATATCGCGCTGACGGATTGCGTGCTGCCCAAGGGCACCTATATCCACACCTCTATCGCCGGGGCGAACCGCGATCCGGCGGTGTTCGACGACCCCGAAGCGGTCGATATCACCCGCAATCCGAACCGGCATCTGGCCTTTGCCACGGGCATCCATGTCTGCCTTGGCGCGACGCTGGCGCGGATCGAGGGGCGGATTGCGATTGGCAAATTCGTGGAGCGGTTCCCACGACTGCGGGCGGATGGCCCGGCGGAGATCATGGGGCTGGCGCGGTTTCGGGGCTATAACAGCCTGCCGGTCAGCGTCGCCTGATCAGATCAGCGCCGTCAGCGGCCAGCGGTCGCGCTTGCGTTGCAGCTCGTACATGCCAAGGGGCGTCCAGCCTGCCAGCACCGTATCGGTGCCATCGGCGCGGAAGGCGCGGCGCAGGGCATCTTCGAACTGGCGGCGGTCCTTCTTGGGCATGGGCGCCACGTCGAGCGTGATCTGACCGCCAAGCCCGCGCAGGCGCAACTGGCGCGGCAGGTCCTTCGCGGCGGCGAGGTTGGCTTTCAGACCGGCGGCCAGCGAACTGTCAGGCCCGGTGTTGACGTCAACCGCGACGAGGGCAGAGGTGGGTTCGATCATCATCGAAGCACCGGAGGTGAGTGGCACCTCGGGGGTCAGCGCCGCGTCGATTTCCTCCAGCACACCCAGATCGGCAAATGCCCCCTCCCGGTCGATGACCTCATCGGGTTCCGGGCTGGCCCAATCGCGCCAGGCGGTCATGTGGGCGTCGGGGGCATCGACCAGCAATTCCGGTTCGCCCGCCAGATCGGCGG
>NZ_MNBL01000090.1 GCF_001879695.1 Nioella sediminis | reverse complement strand
CCCGCCAGATCGGCGGTGACAGCTTCGGCAAGATCCCGCATCGCGGTGATGTCCTCGGCCAGTGCGTCCTCGTCCACCTCATCGGCGGCGCTGCGCAGGATCAGGCCGAAAGCTTCCGGCGCGCCCGCCATGGCCTCATGGGCGATTTCCAGCAGCCTGTCGCGTTCGGCTTCATCCCTGATCGAGCGGGCGATGTTCAGCCCGGGCGCGTCCGGTGTGACGATGGCGTAACGTGATTTGAACAGCAGGCGCGTGGTGACGGGCGTGGCCTTGCCATCCGCGCCCATGCCGGTGACCTGCACCAGAAGCGGCTGACCGGGGGATAACCCCTTGCCCTGCCGCAGAAACGCGGTCTGACCGTCGGGAAGGCGCAGCATCATGCCACCCTGCCCTTTCAGGGGCCGGTCACACACCCCGCGCAGGATCGCGCCTATCCCCGGCGGGCCGTCCTCGGGCGGGTCAATCAGCAGATCCTGCAACTTCCCATCCACCATCAAAGCGGCGGCAGGGCGGTCGTTCAGGGTGTCGAGCAGGACGATGCGGCCTTTCATGAGCGTCTCCAGACCGGCCAGCCAGCGGCCGTCAGCAAATGCGCCGTTTCCGGCAGGGGCAGGCCCATGATGGCGTGAAAGCTGCCGCTGATCCACGGGATGAACGCGCCTGCGGGGCCTTGAATGGAATAGCCGCCCGCCTTGCCGCGCCAGTCTTCGCTGGCGAGATAGGCGTTCAGTTCGGCGTCCGACAGGCGCTTCATCTGGACCCGGCTTTCGACGGTCCGCGCCCAGAGCTTTTCCCCGCGACGCACGGCGACCGAGGTATAGACCCGGTGGCGGCGACCAGAGAGCGCCGTCAGGAATTCGGCGGCTTCCCCCGCATCGGCGGGCTTGCCCATGATCCGGCGGCCCATGGCGACGGTGGTATCGGCGCAGAGTACGATGTCATCGGGGTCAGCCGTGACCGCCAAAGCCTTTTCCCGCGCGACGCGTTCCACGTAAGGGCGTGGCAGCTCGCCGGGCCGGGGGTCTTCGTCGATATCGGGGGGCAGAATCGCGTCGGGCTGAACGCCCAAGACCCCCAACAGCTCCAGCCGCCGGGGGCTTCCCGATCCGAGAACAAGTCGCATGAAGCGATTACTTGAAGCGGTAGTTGATCCGACCCTTGGTCAGATCATAGGGGGTCATCTCGACCTGCACCTTGTCGCCAGCCAGAACACGGATGCGGTTTTTCCGCATCTTGCCTGCCGTGTGCGCGATGATCGTATGGCCGTTTTCCAGCTCGACCAGGAATGTCGCGTTCGGCAGGAGTTCCTTCACGACACCGGGGAATTCGAGCAGTTCTTCCTTGGCCATGGTCTCTCCTATAGTGGTTATCCGCGTCAAATGCGCGGAAGTGGCGGTTAAATGCGCCTGATCGCCGGGTTTTTCAAGGCGAATCTCACTTTCGTGCCGGAACTTGCCGGGGTGTGACCGTTTCGAGCCCCTCTGGCCAGTGAGAGAAATTGCCGACCTGCCCGGTCAGGCGCGGCGCGGCGATGGCGGCGGGATCGACCTCGATGGTCACCGGGCCGGGCTGATCGGTCTCGCCCTGGGCCAGAATCCCGTCCGATGGCAATCCGTGATCGGGCGGGCAGAAAAAGCCCGCGCGGCCCGTGGACCGGTCGATGATCTCGCAACCGGGCACCTCGCCCACCAGCGGGGCCTGCACGACGAGGCACTGGTTTTCGATGGCCCGTGCACGGCAGGACTGGCGCACACGGGTCTGCCCGGCGGGGAAGTCGGTGCAGGAGGGGACGACGATGAATTCCGCCCCGGCCTCGCATAGCGCACGGGCCTGAAGGGGGAATTCGCTGTCATAGCAAATCAGCAGGCCGATCTTGCCAAGCGCGGTGTCAAAGACGCGCAGATCGTCGCCGGGGATCAGGCCCATCTCCTCGCGTTCATAGGGCAGCAGCAGGCGTTTGTCCTGATGATCGACGCTGCCATCGGGGGCAATCAGCCAGCTGCGGTTGACCACACCCCTGTCGGTCTGCACGGGACCGGACCCCGCCACGATATGGCAGCCGTGCATCTGCGCCATGTGCCGGAACTGGTTGACCCAGTCGCCCGCCCGTTCCGCCGCCAGATCGCGCCATTCGGTGACGGTGGCAGTTGGCGGTCCGGCGATCAGCGCCGCCTCCATCGCCGCGTATTCGGGGAAAACGACCAGATCGGCTGCGGCGTCCTTTAGAATGCGTTCCAGCTTGATCTCATGCGAGACCCAGCCGGGATGGCGGTCGCAACGATAGGAAACGGCGGCGATTTTCATGGCGACGGCTCCGGCTTCGGGGTATCCCGCCTGCTATAGCCGGAGCCGCCTGCCTCAGGAAGAGGTCAGTTCGCCGTGGTGGGGTCGATCACCGCGGTGATTTCCGTAATGGTATTGGCGGGAAAGCCGCTAAGCTCGGAATGCTCACGGATCGCGGCTTCATCCTCGGCGAGGTAAACGCAGAAGGTCTTGTCGCCGGCAACGTAGGAATGCTGCCATTGGACACGACCGGGCAGCTTGGCCAGCGCCGCGTTCGAGGTCTGAGCCGCGCCGCACAGTTCTTCGCCGCTCATAACGCCGATGCCGGGCACATCGCGTTCGATCACGTATTTCTTCATGGGTCCGTCCTTTCGCTGTTGGTGTGGCCAGCCTTTCAGAGCCAGCCGTCGCGCGACCAGTTCAGAAGGTGAATCGACCCGGTACAGTTTCTGAACTGGCCTGATCCGTTCCAGTCCCGTTAGGGTTGAGCAGGTAAAAGGAGATGCCGACATGACCCAGCACAGCTATAACCAGTTCTGCCCTGTCGCCATGGCCTCCGAGATCCTCGGCAGCCGCTGGACCATTGTCCTGCTGCGAGAGCTTTGCACAGGATCGACGCGATTCAACGATCTGCGCCGGGGCGTACCTCGCATGTCGCCCGCGCTGCTGTCGAAGCGGCTGAAAGAGCTTGAGGATCAGGGAGTGGTGGAGCGGCGGCTGGTGCGTAAGACGCCCGAAACCTTCGAATACGTTCTGACCGAGGCGGGGCGAGAGCTGCGCGAGGTGATCATGGCCATCGGGGCATGGGGGCAGAAATGGGTGGAAACCGCGCCCTCGCTGGAGAAGGCCGACCCCGGCCTTCTGATGTGGGACATGCGGCGCAACCTGCGGGTGGACCTGATGCCGCCACGCCGGGTGGTGGTCCATTTCATCTATAAAGACCTGCCCAAGGCGTCTGGACACTGGTGGATGCTGACCGATCCGGACAAAGGGGCCGACCTGTGTTCGGAAGATCCGGGGTTCGACGTGGATCTCTATGTACGGTGCGATCTCAAGACCATGACGGCGATCTGGATGGGAATCGACACGGTGGCCCGAGCGGTCGATGAGGACCGGCTGCTGCTGGTGGGCGATGCGGATGTGATCGCGGGGATGCAGGATTGGCTGGGGCTGAGCCCGTTCGCCCCGATTGAAAAGCGCGCTTCCTAGAGCGGCTTCATCCAGAATTGCAGGGGTTTTTCGGTCTCCGCCGCGTCCCCGAGGTCTTTCCACGCGAAACGGGCGATGGCTCCCGGTACGGGAATGTAGCCGCGTTTGCGCCAAAAGGCATCGTGCGGGCGGTAATCGGCGGGCCGGGCCGGATGGTCGACCGGACGCTGGACCCCGCAGAAAGCGGAGTGGGTGAGGCCAAGGCTGCGGCCATGATCCTCGCGCGCATCGAAAAAGGCGTGGCCTGCGCCCTGCCCGCGATAGCCCGGTAAAAGGACGGATTCGGCGCAGTAGAAGATGTCTGACATCGGCACGTCGATGCCTGCCAGCGCGCTTCCGAAATCGTCGTCATGATCCGTCAGCGGCATGCCTGTCGCCGCGCCGACCATCCGGCCCCCGTCGAAGGCGCCCACCACGATGGCGCGGGGGTTGGTGTAAAGCTCCAGGTACCGCCGCTCATAGGCAAGGTCGCCGTCATAGAGATAGGGCCAGTCGCGGAAGACCGCGATGCGCAGGCGGGCGAGGTCATCGAGCACCTGCCCCACATCCGCACCGATGAAGCTGCGGAAGGTCAGGCTCATGCCGAGACCTGGGCCGTCCAGTCCGCGAGGTTGTAATAGGTCACGACGCGGGAAATCTTGCCGCCTTCCAGCGAAAAGAACGTGCCGGCGGGCAGGACGTAGGTTTGCCCCTTCGCCTCGGGCAGGCCCTCATCCGTCGCAAGGTATTCGCCGTTCACGGTAAACTCCGCCGCCGCGCGGGTGCCGTCCTGAGAGATCATGACCACGATATCGGTCAGGCGTTCGCGGTAGCAGCGGCTCATATGGGCGCAGAAATCGCGGAACTTGTCCGTGCCGATGCGCACCCCGCCCTCGTTCACGTGATGGGCCACATCGGGCGTCAGGCAGGCAATCATGCCCTCGGTGTCGCCTGCGTTGAAGGCGGCGTAATAGGCGTCGATGGTGGCGCGGCTCATTCCTGTTCCTCCGTTGGTGGACCGAACCGGTCCTGCATCCGCTTGATCAGCATGTCCCGTGTCTGGCGATAGGCGTCGAGCTTGGACTCGCGGTTGTTGCCGATCCCCGAGGGATCGAGGATCTGCCAGTGTTCCACGTTGACATGGAAATGCCGGGTCAGTTCCTGCGCCCGGCGCAGGCTGGCAGGGGACAGCGCGATGATGAGGTCGAACCCCGACAGGTCATCGCCCCATTGTTCCATTTCGTCGAAACTGCGGGATCGGTGGCTTTCCAGCTCCACCCCCAGTTCGGCGCAGACAGCGATGGCGAAGCCGTCGATTTCCAGATCGTTATGCACGCCCGCCGACTGCACATAGGCGCGGTGGCCGTAGAATCGTTTCATGAGGCCTTCGGCCATGGGGGATCGGATTGCGTTATGGTCGCAACAGAACAGGACGGAATGGGGGAAGTCCTGCGCCACGCCGCTCACCCGCCGAAATGCAGAACGCAGACAAGGGTGAAGAGGCGCCGCGCGGTGTCGTGATCGACTTCGGCCTTGCCCTCCAGCCGTTCCTGAAGCACGCGGGCCCCTTCGTTGTGGATGCCGCGGCGGGCCATGTCGATCGCCTCGATCTGGCTGGGGGGCAGCTTTTTGACCGCGTCGTAATAGCTTTCGCAGATCTGCCAGTAGTCCTTGACCACCTGCCGGAACGGGGACAGCGACAGGTGGAACTCCGCCGCGTCTTCGCCTGCCTCGGTGTCCACGTCGAAGACCAGCCGCCGCTCGCGGATCGCCAGACCCAGCCTGTAAGGCGCGGCAGGCACCTCGCGCCCGTCGCGGTCCGGCAGGGTGAAGCTGTTGTCTTCCAGCAGGTCGAAAATGGCGACCTTGCGTTCCTGTTCGATCTCGGGCGTGGGCGCGGGCAGGCCGCTGTCGTCAATCTCGATATGACAGATGTCGGTACTCATTCCCCTGCCCCTTCATTCAATCGGTCGAGCCGCGCCCGTACTGAAAGACCATGTGCCTCAAGGCTTTCGGATTTGGCAAGCGTTTCCGCCGCCGGGCCGATGGCCTTCAGCGCCTCGGGTGTCATCCTGGCAATGGTTGTGCGCTTGAGGAAGTCCATGACCGACAGGCCGGAAGAGAACCGCGCAGAGCGGGCCGTGGGCAGCACATGGTTGGGACCCCCGACATAATCGCCGATGGCCTCGGGCGTCCATTGACCGAGGAAGAGCGCACCGGCATGGGTGATCTCTTCGGCCAGCGCCTCGGGGTCGGCCACGCAAAGCTCCAGATGTTCGGGCGCGACGCGGTTGGACAGCCGTGCCGCCTCGCTCAGATCATCCACAGTGATCACCGCGCCATAGTCGCGCCAGCTGGCCCCGGCGATGGCGGCACGCTCCAGCGTTTCAAGGCGCTTGTCCACGGCCTCGGCCACGGCACGCCCGAAGGTAGCGTCATCGGTGATCAGGATGGATTGCGCGCTTTCATCATGCTCGGCCTGGCTGAGAAGGTCGAGCGCGATCCAGTCGGGGTCATTGTCCTTGTCGGCGATCACCAGAATCTCGGAAGGGCCCGCGATCATGTCGATGCCGACCTTGCCGAAAACCCGGCGCTTGGCGGCGGCGACGAAGGCATTGCCGGGGCCGGTGATCTTGTCGACAGGCTGAATGGTTCCGGTACCATAGGCCATGGCGGCCACGGCCTGTGCCCCGCCGATGCGGTAGACGGTATCCACGCCAGAGAGCCGCGCGGCCAGCAGCACCAGCGGGTTGGCCTTGGCGTCTGGCGTGGGCGCGCAGATGACCAGCCGTTCCACCCCCGCGACCTGCGCGGGGATCGCGTTCATCAGGACTGACGAAGGGTAAGAGGCGAGGCCACCGGGCACATAGAGGCCCGCGGCAGACACCGGCGTCCAGCGCCAGCCAAGGGTTGCGCCATCAGGGTCGGTCCAGCGCGCATCCTCTGGCATCTGGCGGACGTGATAGGCGCGGATGCGTTCTGCCGCCAGTTCCAGCGCCGTGCGGTCTGCTGCGGGCACCTCGGCGATGGCGGCGTCAATCTCCTCTTGTGTAAAGGCCAGCGTCTCGGGCGTCAGGTCCATCCGGTCGAACCGTGAGGTCAGCTCGATCACCGCCGCATCCCCGCGCGCCCTGACATCCGCGATGATGCCTGCCACGATGTCATCGACCTCGGGCGCGTCCTCGCGTTTCATGTTCAAAAGCGCTTCGAACCGATCCGAAAAATCGGCGTCTCGGGTGCTGAGGAACTGGGGCATCTTGCGGCTCTCCTGACTGGCCGGGACGGGATATCGCTTAGGCGCAGGGGGGACAAGCGTTGCTTGGCCGCATGGGGAAGCTGCCGACGAGGTTACAGGTCTTTCTGCATCCGGGAGACCTCCAGCAGCTTGCCATTTCGGGCGAGCGCCCGCGGCTCACCCCCGACATCGCGGAACCCGGCGGCATAGTAGAACCGCCGAGCAGCGACGTTTCCCTCGGCGACCGACAGGACCAGGCGCGTCATCCCCTGTTGCTTTGCCGCGTGGCTGGCGGCCTTGAGCAGGCGGCGCGCGATGTTCCGGCCCCGGTACGGGGCCTGTACATAGACCGCCGTGACACCCCCCTGCCCCGGTCCGTCCGCGTCCAGCGCGGTGGACCCGACAAGCGCCGTACCGACAAACGCCCCGAAGATCGTGCCGCTTTCCAACCGATCCGCAAAGTCGGACAGGGGGCGGCCTGCCCAGTCATCATGGGTCGATCCATAGGCTTCCGGGTGGTTGGCCAGTGCCTCCAGCCGCAGGTCGCGCCAAAGCGCGGCGTCCCCGGCCCGTAGACGCCGGATGCGCACACGCCGGGGCCAAAGGCTCATTCCCCGTGGTCCGGCACCTTGCGCGAGGGCGCCACATAGGGGCGTGTGACATCGCGCAAGGTGACGTCGATGCATTCCACATCGACCGCCACCGCGCCGTCCCCTGCCAGCACCAGCGTGATCCGCCCGGTGCCATCTTCACCCGCTGCCCAATCGAGCGCCAGAAGCGACAGCACGGTTTCCGGGTCGCCCCGGTCGATGCCCTGCGAGGCCACGGCCAGCGCGTCGTCGATCACCAGCACCGACTGCACCCGTTCCGGCGGGTGTTCGCGGATGCGCGACCCCTCTTCCCACCGGAAGCGATTGAGAAGCATTGCAAAGCGGCGCTTCTTGCGGTCCCAGGTCATCTCGGTGATCGGGAAGATCGCATCCTGAATGAGGGCGGAGACGACTTTCAGATCATCCGCATCGAGCGCCTTCAGACGCAGCGGCCCCTCGCCGCCATCCTCGAACCTGGCATCAGCCATCGCCATGCACCCGTTCGATATGCGCCCCGCAGGCGCGCAGTTTCTCTTCCACCCGCTCGTAACCCCGGTCGAGGTGATAGACCCGGTTCACCACGGTTTCGCCCTCGGCGGCCAGTGCCGCGAGGATCAGCGACACCGACGCGCGCAGATCGGTCGCCATCACCGGCGCGCCACGCAGCCGGTCCACCCCGGTCACCGTGGCATGCCCCCCCTGCACGTCGATCTGCGCCCCCATCCGCACCAGTTCCGGCGCATGCATGAAGCGGTTCTCGAAGATCTTCTCTTCCAGCACCGACGTGCCCTCGGCGGTGCACATCAGCGCCATCATCTGCGCCTGCAAGTCGGTGGGGAAGCCGGGGAACGGCTCTGTCACCACATCGACGGCTCTCACCCGGCCATTGGCGCGGCGCACCTTCAGGCCACGGTCGGTTTCATCGACCTCAATCCCCGCCTCGTTGAGCTTCGCCGTAAAGCTTTCCACGAGGCTGAGCTTGCCGCCAAGCAATTCCACCTCGCCGCCGGTGATCGCGGGGGCCAGCATATAGGTGCCCAGTTCAATCCGGTCCGTGACAACCGGATGGGTCGCGCCATGCAGACGGTCCACGCCCTGAATTTCGATGGTGGAGGTGCCTTCCCCGTCGATCTGCGCGCCCATGGCCCGCAGACATTCGACTAGATCGACGATCTCAGGCTCGCGTGCGGCGTTCTTCAAAACCGTGGTGCCCTTGGCCAGCGTCGCAGCCATCACCACGTTTTCGGTCGCGCCCACGCTGGCAAAACGCAGCTCATGCACCGCGCCTTTCAGACCGCCGGGGGCCTTGGCGTGCAGATAGCCGTCGCGCAGTTCGATCTCGGCCCCCAAAGCCTCTAGCGCCGTGATGTGAATATCCATGGGCCGTGCGCCAATGGCACAGCCGCCGGGCAACGACACCTCCGCCTGACCGTGCCGCGCCAGAAGCGGGCCGAGCACAAGGTTCGAGGCGCGCATCTTCCGCACGATGTCATAATGCGCCAAATGGTTGTCGGCCCCGTGCGAGGACATGGCGATGACCTTGCCGTCATTCATCGCCGTCACTTCGGCACCAAGCGAGCGCAAAAGCTCCGTCATGGTGCGGATATCCGACAGGCGCGGCGCATTGGTCAGCGTCAGCGGTTCTTCGCTCAGCAGCGTCGCTGGCATGAGCGTGAGACAGGCATTCTTTGCGCCCGCAATGGGAATCGCGCCGTTCAGCTCGGTTCCGCCCTTGATAATGATCCGATCCAATGCCTTGCCTCTCTGATTATGTCCGGGGCCGTCCGGTCATTCCGGCTGGCCCTTGTCCTGCTCCGCCCCCGACGCAGCCCGCGCCCGCGCCTGCGCCTTGCGCCTGCCCATATTGGCCTTGAGCGCCGCTTTCAGCCGGTCTTCGCGGCTTTGCGGCGCTTTTTTCGGGGCGGTTTGCCCTGCTTTCACTGGGGGTTTCTCGGTGCTCATGGCCCCTTCCTTACTACCAAGGCGAAAAAGGGTCCAGATTGCCCTTGCACCATGCTTCGATTGAGTCTAATTCACCGCCCACACGAAGCGGGCCGCAGTAGCTCAGTGGTAGAGCGCGTCATTGGTAATGACGAGGTCGGGAGTTCAATCCTCCCCTGCGGCACCATCTCGCTTCCTGAACCCGAAATCCCCCTAAGCATCTATACAAGGGAAGGATCATTCGGGAGGTCCATACACATAATTCGGGCCATATCACAGCGGTTCCGAAACTGCCGATCCGAGCATAGTCCGGCGCAAGCAATGAATCGCCGTTTATTTATATATTTCAATGACTTGATGGATTTTTCAGGGGGGCAATTCTCTCCTCCAGCCGTCCCTTTGGTGGGATGGAACTTGCAATGCGCGCCTGACGCACGATCTTGTCGTGTTCCAGCTTTTCGATTCTGAGTTCACAGCCACTGACAACGGACGCGCCGATTGCTTCACCGATCTGTCCCGGCATGATTTCCACCTGCGGGCCAAGGTCTTCGAGCTGCTTCCTGGGCACCTTATTGTCCTTATGTGCGAGAGCGAGGTTCATGTTCCAAAGGTCCCGCAACATGGCCTTGGCCAAATCGAATGGCCCATGGGCAGGCTTCATCTTCTAGAGGGTTGCTGCAAAGCTATCTTCCAAGCTTGGCATCGGAACCGAACGACCTTGAGGCCACGCAACCGTCAAAGCATTGTCACCGAGGCCGCAAGCCAGAAAGCCTCGTGTCGGAAAGCTATCGTATAAACACGTTTCGGGCAGCCCTTGCAGGACATGGAAGCTCGGGCAGGAATTCAGGACGCGATTCACTGAACAGGTCAGCCACAGCCCAGGTCTTGCAGCCGGGCGACCGGACCACCAGAAACGCGACCCGGTCGATCTGTTGGCTGACTGTCGGTCAGCCGATCATATGAATGTCATGCACCGCAATCTCGTAGAACGGGTGCACGTCGACATTGGCGAAACGCCCGTTGGAGTGGTTGAAAACCGACCGCCAGTAGGGTTGGATCATCACGCCTTCTTCCTGCATGATCTGCTGAATCCGGGTCATGATCTCTCGCCGTGCGTCGGCATCGGCCACGGCCATGGCCTGATCAAGCAGCGCATCGAACTCCGCATTCGCAAAACCCGATTCATTCCAGGGCACGCCCGACTTATAGGCCAGCGCCAGCACCTGAACGCCAAGCGGGCGGGGGCCCCATTCCGTTGCCGAGAACGGATATTCCGTCCAACCGTTCCAGAAGGTCGCGCCGGGCATGATGCGGCGTTCCACCGTTATGCCCGCGTCGCGCATCTGGGCCGCGACGGCGGAACAGGTGTTGGACTGCCATTCGGTGTCGAGAGAGATCAGTTCAAACACCGTATCCGCGTGACCCGCTTCGGTCAGCAGGGCCATGGCCCCTTCGGGATCGGCCTGAAGCGGCGGCAATTCGGCATATTCCGGGTGGATCGGGCAGACATGGTGGTTCTCGCCAAGAAGGCCCAGGCCGCCAATGCCCAGTTGAAGGATGGTCGAATTATCCACCGCCATCTGCAACGCCCGGCGCACGTCGCGATTGTCGAAGGGGGCAGAGTTCTGATTGAACCGCACCGCAAGCGTGTTGGCTGTAACGGCTTCCGTCGAGGTCCAGCCGATGGAATCGAAGGCAGCGACATAGTCGGAATCGGTGCGGTAGGTCAGGTCGATATCCTCCGCATCTGCCGAGGCGAGGACCGCCGCCATGTCGGTGCCGAGGTCGATGAACTCGATCCGGTCCAGCCAGCCGCCCTCGCGCCAGTAATCATGATCTGGGTTGCGCTCCAGCACCTGCAGCACGCCAACCTCGTTGTGCGCGGGCAGGTAGGCCCCTGTTCCAACAGGATTTTCCGAAGGGTCGCCGCCGGTGTAGCTGGTATGGACAAGAGCCGCCGGATAGTCCGACAAGGCCGCCATGATCGCGATGTCCGGGCGTTGCAGGTTCAATTGAAGGGTGTGGTCGTCGACAACCACCACCGCGCCTTCGGCGAGCTGGTTGGTCTCGGCATCCTGCAAGGCCCCGACGCGGGTGGCCATCGAATTGCCCTCGACTGAGCTGTCGGCCCATCGTTCAAGGTTGAAGGCCACGTCGGACGCGGTGAAGGGATCGCCATTGTTCCAGCTGACCCCCTGTCTCAGATGCAGGGTGTATTGGGTAGCATCCTCGTTGGCCTCCCAGCTTTCGCACAGCGCGCCTGTGACGGTGCCGTCACGGTTGAACTGGGTCAGGTAGTCCAGCCAGCCACGGCAGAAATTGGCATATTCCGTCCAGTCCCACAGGCGCGGATCCTTCAGCGCCTTGGTTTCCATGTTCACCCGCAGGGTGCCGCCCCGCATGGCTTGCGCATGGGCCGGGGCGGGCATGGTCAGCCCGATCATCGTATAGGCTGCGGTGGCCGATACGCCGAGCATCGTCGCGCGGCTCAGGAATTCGCGGCGACTGAGCTGCCCGGCCTCATACTCTTGGGCGTAGAGCGCTGCGACGGGGTGCGTCTTGCGGGTCATTGACTGGGATCTCCCTTGTTGAACGGGGTGTCGTGATTCTGTGGACACAACTGTCCATAGAATTTTCCATCCCCGCGATGCCGTCAATCTCTTTCAGAGACGCTTTGGAAAACCGTTATAAAACAGACTCCTAGAGAGGGTTCGGGTTGGCTTTTCGGCAAGAGCAAGCCTCTTGACGAACGAATCTAGACAGTGTTGTCTAGAGAAACGGGCACCGGTTTTGGCAGCCGATTTCTGCAAGGGAGAAGAAGATGAAATCTCACTACAGGGCCGTGATCATCGGCGGTGGCGTCGTCGGGGCTTCGGTGCTTTACCACCTCGCGAAATTCGGCTGGAAAGATGTCTGCCTGATCGAACGCAAAGCGCTGACGGCGGGGTCCAGCTGGCACGCGGCGGGGGGGTTCCACGCGCTGAACGCGGACCCGAATATTGCCGCGCTGCAGGCCTATACCATCGACCTGCTGACCGAAATCGAGAAGGAATCAGGCCAATCGGTTGGAATGCACATGACCGGCGGCATGACGCTGGCGGGGACGCCCGACCGGTGGGAATGGCTGCAATCGGCCTATCGTACCTTCCAGTCCATCGGGATCGAGGATTGCCGCCTGATCACCCCCGAAGAGGCAGGCGAGTTGTGCCCGATCATGTCCACGGATGGCATCCTTGGCGGCATGTGGGCCGACCGGGAGGGCTATGTCGATACCACCGGCACGGTCCACGCCTACGCAGGCGCGGCGCGCAAGCGCGGGGCCGAGGTGATCGAGAACAACCGGGTGCTGGAGCTGCAGGAAATCCCGGAAGGCTGGCGGGTGGTGACCGAGAAGGGCACGATCACCTGCGAACATGTGGTCAACGCGGCGGGGCTCTGGGCCAAGCAGGTGGGCCGCATGGCGGGGATCGAACTGCCGGTCAGCCCGCTCAACCACCACTACCTGATCTCCGACACGATCCCGGAGCTTGAGACGCTGGATTTCGAAGTGCCGATGACGGTGGACCTGGAGGGCTTCACCTATATGCGGCAGGACCAGAAGGGCATTCTTCTGGGAATTTACGAGATCAATCATGATCACTGGATGATGGATGGCGCGCCGTGGGAATACGGGTTCGAACTGCAGCAGGAAGACCCGGACCGGATCGAGCATGAACTGACGCTCGGCTTTGAACGTTACCCCGCGCTGCAGCATGTGGGCGTCAAGACCTGGGTGAACGGGGCGTTTACCTTCAGCCCCGACGGCAACCCGCTGGTCGGTCCGGTGCGCGGCAAGCGCAATTACTGGTGCGCCTGCGCGGTGATGGCGGGCTTCCTGCAAGGCGGCGGTGTCGGCAAGTCGCTGGCGGAATGGATGATACATGGCGAGTCGGAGGCCGATGTCTTTGGCATGGATGTGGCCCGCTATGGCGACTACGCGCAGAACAAGCGGTTCATCAAGGAAACCACTGGCCAGTTCTACACCCGCCGCTTCGTGATGACTTACCCGAACGAGCAACTTCCTGCGGGCCGTCCGTTGAAAATGGCCCCGGCCCATGATGCGATGACGGCGGCAGGGGCGCGGTGGGGCGCGAGTTACGGGCTGGAGCTGCCGCTATATTTCGCACCTGACGGGTTCGAGGAAACGCCTACCCTCAAACGTTCCAACGCCTTCCCCATCGTGGCCGAGGAATGCCGCGCGGTGCGCGAGGCCGCTGGCCTGCTGGACATATCGGCCTTCTCTCGCTTCGAGGTGACGGGGAAAGGTGCCGAGGCCTGGCTTGATCACATCATGGCGTCGAAACTGCCCGCCCCGGGCCGCGCGCGACTGGCCCCGATGCTGAGCGAAACGGGCAAGCTCAAGGGTGACCTAACGGTGTTCAACTGGGGCGATGGCAGCTGGTGGATCATGGGCAGCTACTACTTGCGCGAATGGCACATGCGGTGGTTCACCGACCACATGGGCGCGGATGTGAGCGTGGCCGATATCTCCGACGCGACGATTGGCTTCTCGCTCTCCGGCCCCAACAGCCTGAAGATTCTGGAACGGCTCACCGATGGACCCGTCGCCGACCTGCCCTTCATGGGTTGCGGATCGTTCGATGTCGGGTTGGTGCGTGCGAAGATCGGGCGGCTCTCGGTCGCGGGGGAGCTTGGGTATGAGATCCACTGTTCCGCCGCCGATCACATCGCGCTGCGCCGGGCCTTGCTGGAGGCAGGCGACGGGCTCGGGTTGCGCGAGGTCGGGTTCAACGCGCTGCTGAGCCTGCGGTTGGAAAAGAGCTTCGGCATCTGGTCGGCGGAGTTTACCCAAGGGTACACGCCCGGCATGACTGGCATGGATCGCTGGATTGCCTGGGACAAGGGCGATTTCGTCGGCCGCGCGGCGGCTTTGGCAGAGCGCGATGCGGGGTCCCGACAGGTGATCGTCACGCTGGAGGTCGATGCGACCGACGCGGATGCCAGCGGCTATGAACCGGTGTGGCAGGACGGCAAGCGCGTCGGCTTCGTCACCTCCGGCGGATACGGGCACACGGTTGGAAAATCGCTGGCCATGGCTCTGGTGGATCAGGATGCGGCTGCGGAGGGTACAGACCTGTCTGTTCATATCGTCGGGCAGGAGTGCAAGGCGACGGTCATCGCGCCATCGCCCTATGATCCGTCGGGCGGCGCAATGCGCGGGCAAAGGGCCGGGTCATGACTGGGCTGGTCGAAACCGGTGGTCGGCGGAAGCGGCGGCGGGGCGGCGAGGCGGGCGCCCCGGCGGGGCGCATCCGCCAGTATCGCCAGCTGAAGAACCCCTTCCCGGCGATCCCTGCCGTCAGCGAGGACCGGGTCGAGGCCATTCACCAGACCGCCCTGCGGGTACTGGAGGAGCTTGGCATCAAGGTTCTGCTGCCCGAGGCGCGGGCGCTCTACAAGGCGGGCGGCGCGCGTGTCGACGAGACCACCGAGATGGTCTTCATCGGGCGCGACATGGTCGAGGCGGCGCTGACCTCGGCCCCGCGCGGCTTCCGCCTGCATGGCGCTGTTCCCGAGCGTGATCTTCAGATGGAGCTTGGCACCCTCAGCTTCCAATCCGGCGCGGGGGCGCCGAACGTGACCGACCGCCTTCGGGGGCGCAGGCCGGGGGCGCTGTCGGATGTGATCGAACTGACCAAGATCGTCCAGCATTTCGACGCGATCCAGATGCTGTCGCCCGGGGTGGAGCCGCAGGACGTGGACATTTCGCTGCGCCACTATGCGTTCACCCGCACGCAACTGACCCTGTCGGACAAGATCCCCTTCGTCTTTTCGCGCGGGACCGGGCAGGCGGAGGATTGCTTTGAAATGTTACGCGACTTCCGGGACCTGTCGGATGAGGACTTCCTGACCCGCGCCCACTGTTACACCATCATCAACACCAACTCGCCGCGCCAGATCGACATTCCCATGGCGCAGGGGCTGATCGACTTCGCCCGCCATGGGCAACCCGCGATCGTCACGCCCTTCTGCCTGATGGGGGCCATGGCCCCGGTGACGGTGGCGGGCGCGGTGACGCTGAGCCACGCGGAGGCGATGGCCGCGATCACCCTGACGCAGCTGGCCCGCCCCGGTGCGCCGGTCATGTACGGGGCGTTTGCGTCCAATGTCGACATGAAGTCCGGCGCACCCGCCTTCGGCACGCCGGAACAGGTCAAGGCCAGCCTGCTATCAGGCCAGATGGCGCGCCACCTTGGCCTGCCTTGGCGCAACGCGGCTGGCTGCGCGGCCAATGTGAACGACGCGCAGGCCGCCCATGAAACGCAGATGAGCCTGTGGGGCGCGGTGCTGGCCGGCGCCACGGTCGTGATCCACGCGGCGGGCTGGATCGAGGGGGGGCTGTCCGTCTCGATGGAAAAGCTTATCACCGACATGGAGGCCGTTCAGGTCATCGCCGAACTGTGCAGCGGCACGCCCGCCGGGGATGCCGATATCGCCTGGGACGCGCTGGCCGAGGTGCAGCCGGGCGGGCATTTCTTCGGCTGCGCCCATACGATGGAGCGCTATGCCACGGCCTTCTACGAGCCGCTCGTCGCCGACTGGTCGAATTTCGGCACCTTCACCGAACGCGGATCGCGGGACGCGAACACTCGGGCCACGGATGTCTGGCAGAAGATCGTCGAAGATCACCAGCCGCCAGACAGTGCCACGCCCGACCGGGTCGCGGCGCTCGATGCCTTCATCGCCCGCCGCACAGCCGAAGGTGGCGCACTACCGGTCAGCTAGCCCCCTCGCAATTCCTCATGCCGCGCGATAGCCTCAGGCAAACGCACAGATGGACCAGATACTTGACCGAGAAACCACGGACCGCACCCCATGACCCCCGTCCTGTCGCCCATACCAAGGTGACGCGCGAAGATTGGCTGAATGTCGCCCGCGACATCCTGATCAGTGACGGGGTGGACAGCGTGAAGGTACTGACCATCGGCAATCGGCTGGAGGTCTCTCGGTCCTCTTTCTACTGGTACTTCAAAAGCCGTCAGGACCTGCTGAACCAGCTGCTTGCGGAATGGGAGCGCACCAATACCGGCATCATGGTGGCCCATTGCCGGATGCCCGCCAAGACGATCACGGCTGCTGTCAACAACTTCTTCCGCTGCATCGTCGATCCCGACGGGTTCAATCATCAGCTCGATTTCGCGGTGCGCGAATGGGCGCGGCGCGATGGCAAGGTGCGCCGGGTGATCGACCGCTCCGACACCGCGCGCCATGCCGCGATTGCCGAGATGTTCATCCGCCACGGCTACGACCCCGCCGAGGCCGATATCCGCGCCCGCGTGCTCTATTATCAGCAGATTGGATATTACGCGCTGGAACTGGCCGAGACACTGGAAGAACGCCTGCCGCGCCTCGCGGGCTATCTCTATTGCTTCACCGGGGTCCGCCCCAGCGCGGAGGAAGTCGAAGAGTTCATCCGCTTTAGCCGCAGTTTTGCCGAGCGTTCGACGGAGCGCCCCCTGTCATGACCCGGTATTCCGCCCTTTCCCTGCTGCGCGAGGGGCTGCGGGGCCACAGAGGCTGGCAACCCGCCTGGCGCAAGGCGCGGCCCAAACCGGCCTATGACGCGATCATCATCGGCGGTGGCGGGCATGGGCTGGCCACGGCCTATTACCTGGCCCGGAACCACGGGATGACGCGCGTTGCTGTGCTGGAACGGGGCTGGATCGGGGGCGGCAATACCGGGCGCAACACCACGGCCGTTCGCTCGAACTACTTCTACCCGGAAAGCGTGGCGCTCTACGATCTGGCGCTGAGGCTTTACGAAGGCCTCTCGCAGGAGCTGAACTACAACGTCATGCTCTCGCAGCGCGGCATGCTGATCGCAGCCCATACGCCTGCCCAGATGGAGATCTGCGCGCGCATCGCCAATGCGATGAAGCTGAACGGCGTGGATGGCGAACTGATGGGCGCGGACGAGGCGTTGCAGCGCATTCCTCTCCTGAACCAGACCACGGACGCGCGCTATAAATGCATGGGCGGCATCTGGCAGGGCCGCGCCGGAATTGCGCGCCATGATGCGGTGGCCTGGGGCTATGCGCGCGGCGCGTCGGATCGGGGCGTCGACATTATCGAGAATTGCACTGTGGAGAGCCTGCTGATCGAGGGCGGGCGGATCACCGGCGTGGAAACCAGCCTTGGCACCATCCGCGCGGATCGGGTCGGCGTGGCCGCCGCTGGCGCGACCCCCGGCATCGTGGCCGAAGCGGGTGTTCGCCTGCCCATCCATACCTACGCGCTGCAGGCCTTCGTGTCGGAACCGGTGAAACCCTGTCTCGACACGGTGCTGCTTTACCTTGGCACCGGCACCTATGTCAGCCAGTCCGACAAGGGCGAAATGGTCTTCGGCGGCGGGCTCGACCGGGTGCCGACCCATGGGCAGAAAGGCAACCTGCCCGCGCAGGAGGTTGTGATTTCCGGCCTGCTGGAAATGTTCCCGGCCTTCGGGCAACTGAAACTGCTGCGCCAATGGGCGGGCGTGGTGGACGTGGTCCCCGACAGCTCTCCCGTCATCGGCCCGGTTGGGCCGGAGGGGCTTTTCATCAACTGCGGGTGGGGCACAGGCGGGTTCAAGGCGATCCCGGCGGGGGGCTGGCTGCTGGCGCATCTGATGGCCACGGGCCAGCACCACGAGATCAGCCGCCCCTTCGATCTGGACCGGTTCGCGCGCGGGCGGCTGATTGACGAAGCCGCAGGCGCCGGGATTTCGCATTAGGGGGGCGAGACGATGCAGATATTCACCTGCCCCTTCTGCGGGCCACGCGAGGAAACCGAGTTCCACTTCGCCGCCGAGGCGTGCAAGCACCGCCCGGAACCGGCTGAAGAGGTCAGCGATGCGGACTGGTCCGATTACCTCTACCTGAACGACGCCCCCAAGGGTGTTGCGCGAGAGGTCTGGGTGCACGCAACCTGCGGCGAGTTCTTCGTGATGACCCGCGACACGGTCACGCGGGAAATCACGGACGTGACGGCCCTGCTGGGGAGGGACGAATGAGCGGCTGGCGTCT
>NZ_MNBL01000009.1 GCF_001879695.1 Nioella sediminis | reverse complement strand
TCAGCCGGTCGCGCACGGTGTCGAAATAGGCGCGGTAATGGGGCACGCCCACATGTTCGAACATGCCCACGGACACGATCCGGTCGAACTGTCCGGTAACGGCGCGGTAATCCTTCAACTCAAAGCGCACCTTGTCGGCCATCCCCGCCGCTTCGGCCCGCGCGCGGGACCAGTCCAGCTGCTCGGTCGAGAGCGTCACGCCCAGAACCTCGACGCCGTAATCCCGCGCCAGGGTCAGCGCCATCCCGCCCCAGCCCGAGCCGATCTCGAACACCCGCATCCCCGGTTCGAGGCAGAGCTTCTTGGCGATATGCGCCTTCTTGGCCGCTTGCGCCTCTTCCAGCGTCATGTCGGGGTGGCGGAAATAGGCGCAGGAATACTGCCGGTCCTCATCCAGAAAGAGGTCATAGAGCGCTGCCGACAGGTCATAGTGATGGGCCACATTGGCCTGCGCCTTGCTGGCCGGGTTCCATTGGTCCAGTCGTCGTCGCGCCAGCCGCGTGGTCTGGATCGTCTTGCGCCACCACAGATCGCCCGACTGCGCCACATTCATCGCCAGCAGCGCGTGCAGCCCATCCAGATCGTCGCCGTCAATGGTGATGTGGCCGTCCATGAAGCCTTCGCCCAAGGTCATATCCGGCGCGGTCAGGATGCCCCGCGCGATGCCCTGATCGTGAAAGCGCAGCCCGACGGCAGGCCCCGGCCCGCCCTCATATCGGCTGACCCTGCCATCAGGATGCGCGATTTCCAGCGCGCCGGTCTTGATGAACCCGCGCAGCATTCCGTCCAACAGCTTGTCCCACATCGCCCTCAAAACCCCCGTTTCATCAGGTCGCGCGTGTCACAATCCGGGGGGTATTCTGCCAAATCTTGCGAAAAAGGGAAGATTTCGCCGCGAAACAACCGTAGGCCCGGCAAAGCACCGCCGGGTCGGCCTTGACTTCCCGGCGCGCAGAAGGTGTATCGGCACAGTCGAAATTCCACCCCCGAAGGGA
Source organism: Nioella sediminis (assembly GCF_001879695.1). Lineage (GTDB taxonomy): Bacteria > Pseudomonadota > Alphaproteobacteria > Rhodobacterales > Rhodobacteraceae > Nioella > Nioella sediminis. The sequence continues at coordinate 27,728 of NZ_MNBL01000009.1, read as the reverse complement.
CATCCGTGATGCATGCTTTCCGCAGCCATACCTGCGCCGAATTGACCAAGGAAAACGTGGGCCAGACCGTGCGTCTGTCGGGCTGGGTCCACCGGGTGCGCGACCATGGCGGCATTCTGTTCATCGACCTGCGCGACCATTTCGGCGTGACTCAGGTGCTGGCCGACCCCGACAGTGCCGCGTTCAAGGACGTTGAAAAGGTGCGGTCCGAATGGTGTATCCGCATTGATGGCGAGGTGAAGGCCCGTCACCCGGAACTGATCAACCCCAAGATCCCCACGGGCGAGGTTGAGGTTTTCGTGCGCGGGCTGGAGGTTCTGGGTGCGTCCGAGGAACTGCCGCTGATGGTTTTTGGCGATCAGGAATACCCGGAAGAAACCCGCCTGCGTTACCGCTTCCTCGACCTGCGCCGCGAGAAGATGCAGAAGAACATGAAGCTTCGCTCGGACGTGGTGCGCTCGATCCGCCGCCGCATGTGGGATCTCGATTTCAACGAATTCCAGACCCCGATCATCACCGCATCTTCGCCCGAGGGCGCGCGCGACTTCCTGGTGCCGTCGCGCCTGCATCCGGGCAAGTTCTACGCCCTGCCGCAGGCCCCGCAGCAGTTCAAGCAGTTGCTGATGGTCTCTGGCTTCGACAAGTATTTCCAGATCGCGCCCTGTTTCCGCGACGAAGACCCGCGCGCCGACCGTAGCCCGACCGACTTCTATCAGCTCGATATGGAGATGTCGTTCGTCACCCAACAGGACGTGTTCGACACGATCCAGCCGGTGATCGAGGGCGTGTTCGAAGAGTTTGGGGGCGGCCACACCGTCGACAAGCACTGGCCGCAGATCAGCTACAAGGACGCGGCGCTGTGGTACGGCACCGACAAGCCCGACCTGCGCAACCCGATCAAGATGCAGGACGTGTCCGAGCATTTCGCGGGCTCCGGCTTTGCCATCTTCGCCAAGATCCTCGAACAGGACGGCACCCAGATCCGCGCGATCCCCGCGCCTTCCGGCGGTAGCCGCAAGTTCTGCGACCGGATGAACAAGTTCGCGCAGGAACAGGGACTGCCCGGCATGGGCTATATCTTCTGGCGCGACGGCGAGGACGGCATGGAAGCCGCCGGGCCGCTGGCCAAGAACATCGGCCCCGAGCGCACCGAGGCCATTCGCCAGCAACTGAAACTCGGCAAGGGCGACGCGGCCTTCTTCCTTGGCGGCAAGCCCGAGGCGTTCGAGGGCGTGGCCGGTCGCGCCCGCGTCGTGATCGGCAACGAATTGGGCCTGACCGAACAAAACCGCTTCGCCTTCGCCTGGATCGTCGATTTCCCGATGTACGAGGCCGACGAGGAAACCGGCAAGGTCGATTTCAGCCACAACCCGTTTTCCATGCCGCAAGGCGGTATGGAGGCGCTGGACGGCAACCCGCTCGACGTGCACGGCTACCAGTATGACCTCGCCTGCAACGGCTATGAACTGGTGTCCGGCGCGATCCGGAACCACAAGCCGGAAATCATGTTCAAGGCGTTCGAACTGGCGGGCTATGGCGAAGAGGAGGTGCGCAAGCGATTCGGCGGCATGGTCAACGCGTTCCAATACGGCGCCCCGCCCCACGGCGGCTGTGCGGCGGGGATCGACCGCATCGTGATGCTGCTGGCCGATGAGGCGAATATCCGCGAGGTCATGCTCTTCCCGATGAACCAGCGGGCCGAAGACCTGATGATGAACGCCCCGTCCGAACCGATGGCTGATCAGCTTATGGAACTGGGCCTGCGCGTCATCCCGCAGGACTGATTTTCGCCCATGGCGACAGAAAGGCCCGGCATATCCCCGCCGGGCCTTTTGCATCTGTGCATTCCGGGCTTTGGCGGGGGCGCGAAGCAGGCTATCTTTCGGGTATGTATACCCCGTTTGCCTTTTGCCCATGACCTCCCCGAACACTCTTGCCACGATCCGCTTTGGCACCGGCCTGCGCCCGGAATTCCCGGCGGCCTCCCCCGAGGCGATGCTGGCCGCGCTGTCAGAGCCGGACCAGATGGTCACGGCTTTCCCGCTCGACAGCTATGAGACCCGTGCGGCCTTTCGGATCGAATACACCCGCCTTCAGCGCGCGCGAAACGACAGCGAAGAAGCTGAAGCGGCGTTTCGTGACATACGCGACGCGCTCAATCGCGAGGTTTTGAACCAGATGGCCGTGACCCTTGCCCGAGGCGTGGCCGATCCGCACGGGCTGCGCGAACGGCTGGTCTGGTTCTGGGCCGATCACTTCACCACCGTGGGCGGCCGTGGCTTCATGCGCGGGGCCATTGCCGCCTATATCGACGAGCAGATCCGGCCCCATGTGGCGGGCCGGTTCGGTGATATGCTGGAGGCCGCGATCTTGCATCCGGTGATGGTGCTCTATCTCGATCAGGAGCGCTCTTATGGGCCGAATTCCCTGACCGGGCAGAGGCGCGGCGCGAGCCTCAACGAAAACCTCGCGCGGGAACTGCTGGAACTGCACACGGTCGGGGCGGATGGCGGCTATACCCAGGACGATGTGCGGCAGATGGCGGAACTTCTGACCGGGCTTGGCGTCACGCGGGACGGCGCGCTGGCTTTCCGGCCGAACAATGCCGAACCGGGGGCAGAGACGGTCATGGGCAACAGCTATGGCGGTGACGGTCAGGCCAGGCTCGCCGATATCCGCGCCGCGCTGCATGATCTGGCGATCAGGCCAGAGACCGCCGCCCATGTCAGCCGCAAACTGGCCGACCACTTCCTGTCCGACACACCCGATCCGGGGCTGGTGGCGGATATGCAGGCGGTCTGGATGGAGACTGGCGGCGATCTGGCGGCGGTGACGGCGACCCTATTGACCCATCCTGCCGCCATGACGCCGGGGCCGGGGCGCGTGAAACAGCCGCTGCACTTCCTCGCATCGGCCCTGCGCGCGCTTGAGGTGCCGCCGGAGGGGGTGATCCGCGCGCCGTTGCACCGGCTCAGGAACCTTGCGGCGCGTCCGATGGCGGCCATGGGGCAGGGTTGGCAGAACGCGTCCGGCCCGGACGGGTATTTCGACGACGATGCAGAATGGATCGGGCCGCAGACCTTGGCCGCGCGCATTGCATGGTGCATGACCGTCCCGTCAGAGCTGCGCCCGCAATTGCCCGACCCGCGCGCCTTTGCCCGCGATGCGCTTGGCGATGCCGCGCCGCCGGATCTGCAGCTGGCCGCCGCCCGTGCCGAAAGCCGGATCGAAGGCGTCGGGCTGGTGCTGGCCTCGCCCGCGTTTCAGAGGAGTTGAGCCGATGTCCCGACTGACCCGCCGCGACCTGCTGCTGCGCGCCTCGGCCATTGGCTGTTCGGCGGCGGCCAGCCCGCTGATGACCCCGGTGGCCTTTGCCTCTGCCCCGACCGACAACCGGCTGGTTGTGATCATCCTGCGCGGGGCGATGGACGGGCTGGACCTTGTGCAGCCCTATGGCGACCCGGATTTCTCCGGCTACCGCCCTGATTTCGCCATTGGCCCCGCCGCGGGCGCGCAGGATCTCGACGGGTTCTTCGCGCTGCATCCCGGTCTTGGTGACCTGATGCCGCTCTGGCAGGCCGGAGAGCTTGGCTTCGCGCATGCCGTTTCCACCCCCTATCGCAATCAGCGCAGCCATTTCGACGGGCAGGATCTGCTGGAGGCGGGCACCGGGGCCGAGACGGTGGGGCGGTCCTACGAGGATGGCTGGCTGAACCGGCTGGTGCAGACCTTGCCCGGCGCCACGCGAGAAACGGCCCTGGCCGTGGGCCGCGAAGAGGCGCTGATCCTGCGCGGGGCTGCGCCGTCGGTGGCGTGGTCGCCCGCTTCACGGCTCGGGCTGACGCCCGCGACGGCGGACCTGTTGGGCATGCTGTACCATGACGATCCGCTGTTCCGCGAAGCCTTTGAGGATGCGGAGTTTTATTCCGACCTTCTGCATGGCGCTTTCGATGGCGGGGACATGGAGGACGGCGAGATGATGGAGGCGATGGCAGACAGCATTTCCGCGTCCAACCGCTCGGTCACGGCCCGGTCCCTGGCCAGTTTCGCCGCCGAACGGCTGCGTGAGGATGCAAGGATCGCCAGTTTCTCACTTGGCGGGTGGGATACGCATCGCGGGCAGGTGAACCGGATGGGCGGGGCGTTGCGGCATCTGTCAAGCGCGATATCGGAGCTACGCAGCGGGCTCGGCCCTGATTGGGATCGGACGGTGGTGCTGGCAATGACCGAGTTCGGACGCACGGTCCGCCAGAACGGCTCGGCGGGCACCGATCATGGCACCGGCAGCGCGTTGGTGATGGCCGGAGGGGCCATTCGCGGGGGCCGGGTGGTGGGCGACTGGCCGGGTCTGGGGCAGGGCGATCTGTTTGCAGATCGTGACCTGATGCCCACCCGCGATGTGCGCGCCTATGCGGCATGGGCGATGGCGGGGCTTTTCGGCACCGACCGGGCGGCGCTGGAGGGACAGATCTTTCCGGGGCTCGACCTGGGGCCTGATCCGGGGCTGCTACGCTGAGGCGCTTGCGCTTCGCCGCGTGATCCCGTCTTCTGCTCCTTGCCGAAACCGGGGTGGAGACGGAGATGACAGACAAGACGTTCGGGACCAGACTGACCGGCTGGACCGCACCGCCGCGCCCAACCATGGGGCCGTTGGAGGGGCGCTACGCACGGCTTGTGCGGCTCGACGCCGACGCCCATGCCGCAGATCTGCACCGGGCCAATTCCGCCGATGATGCGGTCTGGGATTACCTGCCCTATGGCCCGTTTTCCTCGGCAGCCGCCTATCACCGCTGGATCCGGCAGATCACCGCCGGGGACGATCCGCTCTTTTACGCGGTGCAGAATCGGGACAGCGGGCAGTTCGGCGGGGTGGCGAGCTATCTGCGGATCACGCCAGAGGTGGGTGTGATCGAGGTGGGGCACATCAATTTCTCCCCTGAGCTTCAGCGGAGCCGGGCCGCGACCGAGGCTTTGTTCCTGATGATGGAATGGGTCTTCGAGGCGGGCTATCGGCGGTTCGAGTGGAAGTGCGACGCGCTGAACATGCCCTCGCGTCGGGCAGCGCAGCGGCTTGGGTTCAGCTATGAGGGCATTTTCCGGCAGGCCACCATCGTCAAGGGCCGCAACCGGGATACGGCCTGGTTTGCCTGTATCGACAAGGAATGGCCTGCGCTGCGCGAAGCGTTTCAGGCATGGTTGTCGCCATCCAATTTTGGGGCCGATGGAACCCAGAAGGAGGCCCTGTCCGACCTGACGCGGCTGGTGCGCGCGGGGGCCGATCCGGCATTGATCGCTCGCTAGACCGCTTCCATCCCCGCCACCCGGTCCGCCAGCAGGGCGCGCAGATTGGCCCGGTCCGCATGGGCCAGATGGACAGGTAGGGCACGGACGGTTTCCAGCAGGCCGACATCGCTGGCGCTGCGGGCGATGCCCAACAGGAAGCGCCGCAGGTAGTCCGCGGGCAGCCTGTCCTGATCGAGCAATTCGAGCGCATGGGTCAGATCATCCCTGAGGGCCAGCCGGTCGGGGCAGAGAAGCTGCGTCGCAACGGCACGTGGGCCGCGCGGCTGCATCTCGGGCGGAAGATGCTTCAAGATCTCGGTCTGGAAGGCGCTGAGACTGTCCACCGGTTTCGGCAGGAACCCGTCTGCCCCGGCGTTCCGGGAAGCCCGCGCGGCGGCCTGCCGTTCGGCCCCCGAGGTTGCCAGCAGCACCGGAACCCGCGGGCTGGTGCGGTGCATTTCGTCGATGAGGCTGAGCCCGGACCCGTCGGGCAGACCCAGGTCGATGATGGCCACGCTTGGCCGGTAGGTATTCAGATGACGATGCGCCGAGGCCAGGCAATCGGCCCGCCTGATCCGTGCGCCGGAGCGCAGGCACATCAGGCGCAACGCCTCTGACGCGAAGCGGCTGTCTTCGACAACCAGAACGGTCAGCCCGGCAAGCGGGCGGTCCGCCGTCGGTATCGGGTGGTAAAACGGGATCTCCTCATCCGGTCTGCGAGTGTCGGTGTCCATGTCCAAAAGCCCCCAAGGCGATTCTGACACCCATTAGACCCGCCCAAGGTTGACAGAGGGTTAACGGCAGGGGCGCGGCGAAGGGCCGCTTGCCAACCCCCCATTCCCGGCCCCATATGCAGCGCAAGCGAGAGACAAAGGAGTGACGACATGATCGGACGGTTGAACCATGTGGCGATTGCGGTGCCCGACCTGGAGGCGGCAGCGGCCCAATACCGCGACACGCTCGGCGCCAAGGTAAACCCGCCGCAGGATGAGCCCGACCACGGCGTGACCGTGGTGTTCATCGAACTGCCCAACACCAAGATCGAACTTCTGTACCCGCTTGGCGACAACAGCCCGATCAACGGGTTCCTTGAAAAGAACCCCTCGGGCGGCATCCACCATATCTGTTACGAGGTCGAGGATATCCTGGCCGCACGCGACCAGTTGAAAGCCTCGGGCGCGCGGGTTCTGGGCAGCGGCGAGCCCAAGATCGGCGCCCATGGCAAGCCGGTCCTGTTCCTGCATCCAAAGGATTTCACCGGTACTCTGGTCGAGCTGGAGCAGGTCTGATGGGCTGGTTTACCTCCCTCGTCCTCCTGGCGGTCGTCTGGTTCATGACGCTCTTCATCGTGTTGCCGCTGCGCCTGAAAACGCAAGGCGACACGGGCAATGTCGTGCCCGGCACGCCCGCCTCCGCGCCGGACAATATCCAGATCAAGAAGAAATTCCTGATCACCACCCTGGTGTCGCTGCCGATCTGGGCTGTGCTGGTGGCGCTGATCCTGTCGGGGCGCATCACCGTCGACAGTTTTGATCTGTTCACCCTGTTCGGGGGGCAGCTCGACTAAGCCGGTGATAAAGATGCGTGAAGGTGGCCGCGCCGAGGATCGGGACCAAGAGGTTCACGACCGGGATCGTCAGCGGCACGGCCATCAGCACGCCTGCGGCGAAAATCTGGGTGCGGTGGCGTTTGCGAAATCGCGCCGCCCCCTCCGCGTCATTGCGGCGCAGCGCCACGAGCTGCGCGTATTCCCGGCCCAGTAGCACGCCATTCACCACCCAGAACAGGATCGGCGCAATGGGGGCGAACAGGATATAGGCAATCAACGCCACGAGGTTGACGCCGATCACCACGCCCAGAAAACGGACGGCATCCAGCAGCCCCTCGGCAAAGCCGACCTGGCGGGCGGGCGGCAGGCCGGGATAGTGGCGGTCCTCCACCGCGTCGGCGATCTGTTCCAGGAAAATGCCGATGAAGGCCGAGGCCACCGGCACCATCAGAAAGATCGAGGCGACCAGCATCACCGGAATGGCCGCCCAGGACAGGGCCGCGTCGATGCCGCCAATCTCTCCGATCCAGGGCAGGGTCAGCGTGTCGGGAACCAGCCAGCCGATCGCCGTGGCGAAGAGCCAGTAGATGCCGACCAGCAAGCCGATGGTCAGTGCCAGCCCCATCAGCAGAACACGCAGGAAGCGCGGGTCGGAAAGCTGTCGGACCGCCTTCAGGAAATCGTTTAAAATCATTTACTTACCCAGGTGGTGATCGCAGGCAGATCCGGGCGGGGGCGTTCCGGGGGCACGTTCGTTTCCGTGCCCAGATGGATGAAGCCCGCGACGAATTCGGCGTCGGACAGCCCGAGACCTTTAGTCAGAAAGCCCCTGTCGAAAGCCATCCAGCCGGTCAGCCAGTTGGCCCCCCACCCGGCGGCGAGGCCTGCGTTCACCAGGGCCAGGCAGACGGCCCCGGCGCTGAGCACCTGTTCCACCTCGGGCACCTTGTCAGACGGTTTCGGGCTGGCGATCACGGCGATCACCAGATGGGCGTCTTCGAAGGACTTGGCGTTCTTCTCCACCTTCTCGGGCTCGACGCCGGAGGCAGGGCCACAGGTCCGTGTCAGCGCCGCCAATCGCAGATTGGCCTCCCGTTCCAGCACGATGAAGCGCCAGGGCTCCAGCTTGCCGTGGTCGGGGCTGCGGGCAGCGGCGGTCAGCAGGGTCTCCACCGTCGCACGATCCGGCACCGGGGTGGTCAGCGTCTTGGCGGGGCGCGACCGGCGGGTCAGCAGGAAATCGAGCACCTCGGGGCGGGCGGACAAGGGGGCAATATCGGGCATGTCGGCTTTCATCTGGAACGGGTCACAGACATGTCGGCAAGGATGGGGCGGAGTTCAACCCGTCCCGTCCTGACATGCCGGTTTTTGTTCCTGAAAGGCCTCCGAAATCTACTTCTTCGCGGCTTTCTTGCGCGCGGGCTTCTTCTTGCCGCCCTTGGCCTCGCGTTCGACGATCAGCTCGATGGCCATCTCCATGGTCACATCCTCGGGCTTCACGTCCTTGGGGATGGTGGCGTTTACCTTTTCCCATTTCACGTAAGGCCCGTAGCGGCCCTCCATCACATTGACCGCGCCGCCGCGATCCGGGTATTCGCCCAGTTCTTTGAGCGGTGCAACCGCCGTGCGGCCCCGGCCCGGCCCGCGAGAGCGTTTCTCGGCCAATAGCTCCACCGCCCGGTTCATGCCGATCTCGAACACGTCATTGGGGTCGCGCAGATTGGCATAGGTGGGCTTCTCGGCATCTGCCGCCGTATGCATCACGTAAGGCCCGAAGCGCCCGAAATTGGCGCTGATCATATTGCCGTCTTCCGGGTGCGGCCCGATTTCGCGCGGCAGGCTGAGCAGCGTCAGCGCCTTTTCGAGGTCCATCGCGTCGGCCGACCACCCCTTGGGCAGGGACGCGCGCGGCGGCTTCTTGTTTTCCTCGGTGGCCTCTCCCTTCTGCACGTAAGGCCCGAACCGGCCAGAGCGCAGCGTGACAGCCTCGCCCTCATCATACCCAAGCACCTTGTCGCCCGCCTGAGCATCCGCATCGCCACCGATCGGGCGGGTGTAACGGCATTCGGGGTAGCGAGAGCAGCCGACAAAGCCGCCGGTGCGCGAGGTTTTCAGATGCAGGCTGCCTTCCCCGCAAAGCGGGCACTGACGCGGGTCGGTGCCATCTTCACGCGGCGGATAAAGCTGCGGGGCCAGCGCCTCGTCCAGCTTGTCCAGCACCTCGGTAATCCGCAGCTCTGACGTCTCGGCGATGGCGGCAGAGAAATCGCGCCAGAACTTCGCCAGAACCGCCTTGTAATTGAGGTCCCCGGCGGAGATTTCGTCCAGCTCCTCCTCCAGTTCTGCGGTGAATTCGTACCCCACATATTTGCGGAAGAAGTTCAGCAGGAAGATCGTGACGATCCGGCCCTTATCCTCGGGGAAAAGGCGGTTCTTGTCTTTCCGCACATATTCGCGGTCCTGGATCGTGGTGATGACCGAGGCGTAGGTGGAAGGCCGCCCGATCCCAAGCTCCTCCATCTTTTTCACAAGTGTCGCCTCGGTGTAGCGCGGGGGCGGCTGCGTGAAATGCTGCTGGCCCAGAACCGCGCCATCGTCCGACATCAGCGCCTTGCCGTCAGTGGTCAGGCGGGCATGTTCCTCGGCCATCGCGCGGCCAACCTTCCCCAGCTTGTCGCCTTGGCTGATCTGCGGCAGGCGGCGGTCCTCGTCCGATCCCGCATCGTCGTCGCGGCCTTCCTCATAGACCTTCATGAACCCGTCGAACATCACCACCTGCCCGGTGGCGCGCAGAACGACCTGGTCGTCATCGCTGCTGATACCGACCGTGGTGCGTTCCAGCCGCGCGGCCTCCATCTGGCTGGCGATGGTGCGCTTCCAAATGAGGTCATAGAGCTTCTTCTGATCGGCCTCGGAGACGCGCAGGCTGGCGGGATCCTTTGACATATCCGTAGGGCGGATACATTCGTGGGCTTCCTGGGCGTTCTTGGCCTTGTTCTTGTAGATGCGGGGGGAGGAGGGCAGGTAGTCCGCCCCGTAGCGATCCTTGATCGCATCGCGGGCGGCGGCCACGGCTTCGGGCGCCATGTCGATCCCATCGGTCCGCATATAGGTGATATGCCCGGCCTCATAGAGCCGCTGCGCCGCGTTCATCGTCTGGCGCGCGCCGAAACCGAACTTGCGGCTGGCCTCCTGCTGAAGGGTTGAGGTCATGAAGGGCGCAGAGGGATTGCGGGTCGAGGGCTTGGCCTCGACCGACGCGACGGACAGCGCCCGCGACGACACCGCCTGTACTGCCATGGTTGCGGCGGCCTGGTTGTCGAGATCGTAGCGGTCGAGCTTCTTGCCGCCGAGTGTGGTCAGGCGGGCCTCAAATGTCTGCCCGCGCGGGGTTTCCAGCACGGCCCGCACCGACCAGTATTCGCGCGGATTGAAGGCTTCGATCTCCATCTCGCGTTCGACGATCAGCCGCAGGCAGACCGACTGCACCCGCCCGGCAGAGCGCGCGCCGGGCAGCTTGCGCCAAAGGACCGGGCTCAGCTTGAAACCCACGAGGTAATCGAGCGCGCGGCGGGCGAGGTATGCCTCGACCAGCGGTTCATCCACCTGCCGGGGGTTCTTCATCGCCTCGGTCACGGCGGTCTTGGTGATCGCGTTGAAGACGACGCGGCTGACTTCGGTCGATTTCTTGATCGCGCGGCGCTTGGTCAGGGCTTCCTGCAAATGCCACGAAATCGCCTCGCCCTCGCGGTCGGGGTCGGTCGCGAGGATGAGTTTGTCATCGGTTTTGAGCGCGTCGGCGATGGCTTTGACATGCTTCTTTGAGTCGTTTCCGACCTCCCACAGCATTTCGAAATCCTGATCCGGGTCGACCGACCCGTCCTTCGGCGGCAGGTCGCGCACATGGCCGTAAGAGGCCAGAACGGTGAAGTCATCCCCGAGATATTTGTTGATTGTCTTGGCTTTAGCCGGGGATTCGACGACGACGACTGGCATTCAAAATGACCTCTGGACAACGGATAACGGGTGGCGCGGGAACATGTGTCGCTCTGGCAGGGCTTGTCAATGCGCTATCGGAAAAAGACAATGCGGCCATTCAACCTTTGGGATTTTCCGCATGAGATTTTTTCTGACCCTGGCCCATTCGATTTGCCTTGCCCCCATGGCCCTTGCCGACCCGGTCGAGCCCCCGCGCGGCAGCGCCCTGCGCGCCGAGTTGCTCGATACATTGCGTCGCGATGTGGAACCGCGTTTCGGCGGCCCGGTGGAATTCGTGGTCGAGACGTTGTTGGTCGACGGCCGCCGTGCAGTCGCCAACCTGACCGCACAGCGCCCGGGCGGCGCGCCGATTGACCTGGCGTCCTCGCCATTGGTGACGGTCGAGGGCATCCCCCCCGACCTGATCGACGGGCCGACGGTGCAGGCGTACCTGTATCGACCCGGTACCTATTGGCAGATCGTCGAGTATTCCATCGGCGCGACAGATGCCTGGTGGTGGGGCTGGGACTGCCGCAACTACGGGGATTTCTTCCCCGAACCGCTCTGCTGAGCGGCGGCCAATGAAATCAGCCCGCCGGGCTGACGCTGCACGGCCCCCTCCAGTTCCATTCGGGACAGGACGGCGGCGGCCTCGAATGGGCTGATGCCCAGATCTCGCAGCAATTGGTCCTCCGCCACGGGGGCGGGGCCAAGCTGGGACAGGATGCGGGAATTGAGCGCCGCCCGGTCGCGCCAGTCGCGTTCGGGCTGTTTGGGCAGTTCCGGAATCTCCGCAAGCGGCAGGTGGGGCTGGCGGGCGCGTTTCTCTGCCGGCCCGATGGCCTCGATCACGTCCTCGGCGCCGCGCACCAAGGTGGCCCCGTCGCGCAGCAACCTGTTGCAGCCAGAGGCGCGGGTGTCCATCGGGTGGCCGGGGACGGCCAGCACCTCCCGCCCCTGATCGAGCGCATTGCGGGCGGTGATCAGCGAGCCGGACCGCGCCGCCGCCTCCACCACGATCACGGCGCGGGCAAGGCCCGACACGATACGGTTTCGCTGCGGGAAATGACGCGCTTGCGGGTCCAGCCCGAACGGCTGTTCGGACAGGCGCAGACCCTGTTTTGCGATGTCATGGGCGAGATCGGTATTTTCCGCCGGGTAGATCACGTCGAGCCCGCCCGCCTGCACGGCGATTGTGCCCTTTGCCAGTGCCGCGTGATGGGCCAGTGCGTCGATGCCGCGCGCAAGGCCCGAGACGATGACAAACCCTGCCTCCGCAAGGTCCGCCGCCAGCTTGCGCGCCATGCGGCTGCCGAGGGACGAGGCATTGCGGGTGCCGACCATGGCCAGCATCGGGCGGGCCAGCAGCCGCGTGTCGCCGAGGGCCCAGAGGATCGGTGGCGCATCGGCACAGTCGGCCAGATCGGCGGGATAGCCCGGATCGCCAAGGCCGAGCATCCGAGCGCCCAAGCGTCGAGCGGCCTTAACCTCTGCCAGCGCCGCGGCCTCCGAGCAGACCTCATACCCCTCGACCCCGGCCTGTTTCGCAACCTCCGGTAACGCGGCAAGGGCAGCCTCTGCGCCGCCATGTTCGGCCATCATCCGGCGGAACGTCGCAGGCCCGACCCGGCGCGACCGGATCAGCCGCAGCCGTGCCAGCCTGTCGGCATTGTCGGCCGAGGGGCCGGGGCGATAGGCGGTCGCCGCCTCATGGAAACCTGTTTCGCTGTCCATCCACATGAGTCGGAAGGTTAGGCGGCAAAGGGTTAACAGGCGGTTTACGGGTCGAGAGCAACGCGTTTGGCGAAGAAGCGTAGTTTCAGGCGGAAGGGCCCGGCAGAGCTGTCTACCTCGGCCTCGCCTGCGCCGGTCTCTTCCCAGCCCTGCCGTTTATAGAAGCGTGCCGCGCGGTGGTTTCCAACCCCGATGTCGAGCCGCGCCAGCCCGACACCGCGCCGCGCCAACCGGTCTTCGCCATCGGCCAGCAACCGGGCGGCAAGCCCGTTCGAACGGGCTTCCGGCGCCACGTATAGCTGGTAGATCTCATCATCGCGGATTGCACAGAAGCCGAGGGCGGGATCGTCACCCGCCATGATCGTGTCGGGCAGCAGGGCGACGAGACGCCGGGCAAAGTCTTCTTCCGTCCTGAGGGCCGTCAGGGCAGGTGGTGTGTAGGCGGCGTGGGCCTCGTGCCAGCCCACGTGCCAGAGCCGGGCCAGCGCCGGAACATCCTCGGCGCGCGCGGGGCGAAGCGGGGGCAGGGACGTCATCAGGCTGTCAGCGGCGTGCAAGGATGTGACGCCCGGCCAGCACCCGCACGACGGAATGTCCACATCGCATCGGCCCGCAAAAGTCCGCCCACGCAGGGTCTCATGCTGCCGAACCTCCGACGGTCAACCCGCCGATCAGCAGCGTTGGCTGGCCCACGCCGACAGGCACCCACTGGCCCGCCTTTCCGCAGGTCCCCATGCCGGGATCGAGCGCCATGTCATTGCCGATGGCGCGGATCTGGTTCAGCGCCGTGGCGCCGTCGCCGATCAGCGTGGCACCCTTGACCGGCGCGCCGACCTTGCCGTTTTCGACCCGGTAAGCCTCGGTACAGCTGAACACGAATTTGCCGTTGGTGATATCGACCTGACCACCGCCGAAGCCCACGGCATAGATGCCGTCCTTGACCTCGGCCACGATATCGCCGGGGTCGGTGTCGCCCCCGAGCATATAGGTGTTGGTCATGCGCGGCATGGGGGCGTGGGAATGGCTTTCGCGGCGTCCGTTGCCGGTGGCGGGCACCCCCATCAGCCGGGCGTTCTGCCGGTCCTGCATGAAGCCCACGAGGATGCCGTCCTCGATGAGCGTTGTTTTGGAACTTGGCGTGCCCTCGTCATCCACGGTGATCGAGCCGCGCCGGTCGGGGATGGTGCCATCGTCCAGAACAGTCACGCCCTTTGCCGCCACCTGTTTGCCCATGAGGCCCGCGAAGGCGGAACTCTTCTTGCGGTTGAAGTCGCCCTCCAACCCGTGGCCCACGGCCTCGTGCAGCAGGATGCCGGGCCAGCCGGGGCCAAGCGCCACGTCCATGATGCCCGCCGGGGCCGGAACCGCGCCGAGATTGACCACGGCAATGCGCAAAGCCTCGCGCGCCAGTGCCTGCCAGTTGGCAAGGTCGAGCCAGTCCCCAAGCTCTACCCGGCCGCCACCACCGGCATTGCCGGATTCGCGGCGTCCGTTTTCTTCGACAATGACCGAGACGTTGACGCGGATCATCGGGCGCGCGTCAGTCACGTGCACGGCATCGGGGCGCAGGATCTCGACCTCCTGATGGGACGCGGCAAGGCTGACCGAGACCTGCACAACCCGAGGGTCCAGCCCACGGGCGTAGGCGTCGACCTCTTTCAGGATGTCGAGCTTGGCCCCGAATCCCGCCCCTGCCATCGGGTCCGCATCGGTATAGAGACGGCGATTCGTGGCCTGCGGCGCATCGGCCCAGGTGCCTCCGCCTTCCCCCACAGCCAGACGTGCGGTTTCCGACGCACGGATTAGCGCGGCTTCGGAAATTTCGGTGGAATGGGCATAGCCCGCGACCTCGCCCCGCACGGCGCGCAGGCCGAAGCCCTCGGAGGCGTCATAGCTCGCGGTTTTGACCCTTCCGTCGTCGAACAGCAGCATTTCCGAGCGTTTGCGCTCCAGAAACAGTTCTCCGTCATCGGCCCCGTCGGTTGCCGCGCGCAGGATGGACAGGGCCGCGTCCTTGTCGAGCTGGGTCTCGAAGGGGCGGAAGGCAGCGCTTTGGGTCATGGGGGGAGGGACCTTTCCAAGCCGAAAATGATCTGTGTCAACCAAAACCGGACAATCAACGAGGTGAGACATTTTTCACCACTGTCTTGTCACGATCCCATCTATATGGTTCTACACCAGATAGACGCAACGGGGGTGAGCGTGGCCGATCCGGCCGATCCCCGCAAGGACAGGACGATAAGAATGCAACTTCTCAAGAAGCTGAACGGCCTCTGGGCCGGTATTGGTGCAACATTCGCCGCTGGCATGGCCGCCGCGCAAACCGCACCCGAAGGACTGGAAGTCATTGGCGCGCCGGAACCGGCGGGCATCGGCTGGCAGCCTGCAGCCACCAGCCTGGCCGAGCAGATTCATTTCCTCAATGGCATGATCCTCTACATCATCGCCGCGATCTGTATCTTCGTGCTGGCGCTGCTGATCTGGGTTATCCTGCGTTACAACGCCCGGTCCAACCCGACCCCGGCAACCTTCAGCCACAACACCCCGATCGAAGTGACCTGGACGCTGGTGCCGCTTGGCATCCTTGTGTTCATCGGGGCCTTCTCGCTGCCGGTCCTGTTCAACCAGCAGGAGATTCCGGAAGGCGATGTTGTGATCAAGGCGACCGGTCATCAGTGGTACTGGAGCTACGAATACCCCGGCACCGATATCGACTTCGCAAGCTACATGCTGGCCCGCGACGAACTGGAAGCACATGGCTACAGCCAGGATGAATACCTGCTGGCCACCGACACCGCCGTTGTCGTGCCGACCGGTCAGACCATCGTGATGCAGGTGACCGCCTCTGACGTGATTCACAGCTGGACGATCCCCTCCTTCGGTGTGAAGCAGGACGGTGTTCCGGGCCGCCTGGCGGAACTGTGGTTCGAGGTCGATGAAGGCAACGAAGGCATCTATTTCGGCCAGTGTTCCGAGCTTTGCGGCCTGAACCACGCCTTCATGCCGATCACTGTCATGGCCGTGACCACCGAAGAATACGAAGCCTGGCTCGCCGGTGGCGGCACCGATTTCGCATCGCTGATGGATGGCTCCATCGCGGGCGATATCGAACTGGCTTCGGTCGAAGACTAAGCTAGATCACTGGTCACGGGCGGCCCTGTCCCCGTCCGTGATCAATCCCAATCCAGCAACACAGGCCCGAGATGAGCGATTTCACCGCGAATACCAGCAGCACCCCGCAAGAGGCGCAGTTCGGCGATTATGTCGCCCTGCTCAAGCCCCGCGTGATGTCGCTTGTCGTGTTCACGGCCTTCGTGGGGCTGATGGTCGCGCCGGTCGGCGTGCCGCCGGTCGATGCCTTCACCGCGATCCTGTTCATTGCCCTTGGTGGCGGTGCGTCCGGCGCGCTGAACATGTGGTATGACCGCGACATCGACCAGGTGATGAAGCGCACGCAGTCGCGCCCGATCCCCTCGGGCCGCGTGGCCCCCGGTGAGGCTTTGAGCCTCGGGCTTTGGCTGTCGGCCCTGTCCGTGGTGATGCTGGGTCTCGCCGCCAACTGGTTCGCTGCCGGCTTCCTGGCTTTCACGATTTTCTTCTATGCCTTCGTCTACACGGTCTGGCTGAAACGCTCTACGCCACAGAATATCGTCATCGGCGGCGCTGCCGGTGCCTTCCCCCCGATGATCGGATGGGCCGTGGCAACCGGTGGCGTGTCGGTCGAATCCGTGCTGATGTTCGCGCTGATCTTCATGTGGACGCCGCCCCATTTCTGGGCGCTGGCGCTGTTCATGAAGTCCGACTACGACGAGGCCAAGGTGCCGATGCTGACCGTGACCCATGGCCGGCCGCACACCCGCAAGATGATCCTCGTCTACACCTTGCTGCTGGCCCCCGTTGCCATCGCCACCGGCCTCACCTCCATTGGCGGGCCGGTCTACATGGCGGCTGCGGTGGTGCTGAACCTGATGTTCGTCAAGGGCGGCTATGACATCTGGAAGCGCACTGAGGCTCAGGCGCTGGAGGACGACTACAAGACCGAGAAGAAGGTCTTCCGCTTTTCGCTGCTCTATCTGTTCCTGCATTTCGGGGCGCTGCTGGCCGAGGCCGGTCTGAGCAGCTTCGGGTTGGGGGGCTGGTAAGATGCCGATCACCGAGACCCACGAGATTCACAAGCGCCGTTTCGGTCGCAATCTGGGCGTCGCGCTGACCCTTCTGGGGTTTGTCGCCATCGTCTTCCTGCTGACCATGTCCAAAATCCGCAATGGCGGCTCCGTCGAGGCGTTCGATCATTCGGTGCGCCCGTCGATCACGCAAAGCGAGGGGGAAAGCCAATGACCGATCAGCCGACTCCGAACTACAGCAAGACCGTGTGGAAGCTGGTCGGCGTGGTCAGCTTCATGCTGGCGCTCGGCTTCGCCTCGGTGCCGCTTTACGATCTGTTCTGCCGCGTCACCGGGTTCGGGGGCACCACATCGGTGTCTGAAACCGGCAGCGATGTGATCCTCGACCAGACCATCCTGATCCGCTTCGACGCGTCGCTCGATCACAACATGGAATGGGAATTCGAAGCGCCGTCCGAGCCGATGGAAATCCGCATCGGCGAAACCGGCATGGCCTTCTATACCGCCTATAACCCCACAGACCGGCCGATTGCCGGAACCGCGACCTATAACGTCACGCCCTATGTGGCGGGGGGCTATTTCTCAAAGATCGCGTGTTTCTGCTTTACCGAGCAGATCCTCGACCCCGGCGAGCGGGTTGAAATGCCTGTCACCTTCTATGTGGACCCCGAGATCGTCGACGATCCCGAAGCGAGCCACATCCCCGCAATAACCTTGTCCTATACGTTCTACGAAACGGACTTGCCCGAAGACGAATACGCCGCGCTAGATGGCGACAGTGAGTGACCACGGAAGGACCGCGCAAAATGGCCCACGCTAAAAACCACGACTATCATATTCTCACACCCTCGATTTACCCGTTCCTGGGGGCCGTCGCGGCCTTCCTGATGCTGTTCGGTGCGGTCCTGTGGATCTCGGGCAGCGGCCCGTGGCTGTTTGCCATCGGCTTTGTCGGTGTTCTCTACGTCATGTTCGGCTGGTGGAAGGACATGGTCGCCGAGGGCAATGGCGGTGTCGACCACACCCCCGTGGTGCGGATCGGTCTGCGCTATGGCTTCATCCTGTTCATCATCTCGGAGGTGATGTTCTTCCTCGCGTGGTTCTGGGCGTTCTTCAAGCACATGCTCTACCCGATGAGCGAATATGAGGGCTCAACCTACGTGACCCCTGACATTCACGTGGTCGACGCCTTCCACCTGCCGCTGATGAACACGCTGGTTCTGCTGCTGTCCGGCTGTGCAGTGACCTGGGCCCACCACGCGCTTGTGCATGAAAACAACCGCAAGGATCTGATCTGGGGCCTGTCCATCGGCATCATCCTCGGCCTGTTCTTCACCGCCCTTCAGGCCTATGAATACTGGGAACTGATCGCCCATGAAGGCTGGAGCTTCGGCGGCGACCGCTTCTACGGCACCTTCTTCATGGCCACCGGGTTCCACGGTCTTCACGTGATCATCGGGACGATCTTCCTGGCCGTCTGCCTGTTCCGCGCCATCGCGGGCGACTTCACCCCCGAGCGTCACGCGGGCTTCGAGGCCGCCGCCTGGTACTGGCACTTCGTGGACGTCGTCTGGCTGTTCCTGTTCTTCGCCGTCTACATCTGGGGTCAGTCGACCCTCTAACCCTTCGGGCCGCCTGTGCGGGGCGGCCTGACCTGATCCGGCGATGCGTGGTCTTGCCGGGGACTGGTGAACAGGCGTGACTGCCTTGGAACGAACCAAAGGGCCGGCCACGGGGTCGGCCTTTTCCTGTCAGGGAAACACGAAATGAAACGGGTGATCTTGCCTTTGCTGTTCGGGGTGGTGGGCTGCGCCATCCTGCTTTGGCTTGGCTTCTGGCAGGTCGACCGGCTGGCGTGGAAACAGGCGTTGCTGGCCGATATCGACGCGCGGATCGTGGCCGCGCCCGTGGACCTGCCAGAGACGCCGACCGAAGAGCGGGACCAGTTCCTGCCGGTGGCTGTGTCCGGCATGATCGGGGAAGGCGAAATCACCATCCTCGCCTCGCTGCGCAATGCCGGGCCGGTCTTTCGCATCATCCGCGATTTCGAGACCGAGGACGGGCGGCGCATCCTGATCGACATGGGTTTCGTGCGGGAAACCGAACGCGAGACACCGCGCGAGGGCAATGTCCCCGCCGATCTGGTGGGCAACCTGCACTGGCCAGATGAAATCGGCAATCAGACCCCGGCGCCCGATTTGCAGGCCGGAATCTGGTTCGCCCGCGACATCCCGGCAATGGCCGAGGCGCTGAACACCGAGCCGGTCCTGCTGGTATTGCGCGATCCGCCGCAAACGGACCTCGGCGTGACGCCCTTCCCCGTGGACAGCGGCGCGATTCCAAACGACCACTTGTCCTACGCGATCACCTGGTTTCTGCTGGCAGCCGTGTGGTTGGGGATGACACTCTACCTCGTCTGGCGTATCAGCAGGCGAGCGAACTGAAGGCACTGAATTACCCATGCGTTATGTCTCGACCAGGGGCGCGGCCCCGGACCTGAGTTTTGAAGAAGCGATGCTGACCGGGCTGGCCCGCGACGGGGGGCTTTACGTGCCCGTAGAAATCCCGACCATGAGTCACGCCGATATCGCCGCGCTGGCTGGTCTTTCCTATGAAGAGGTCGCCTTCCGCGTGATGCGCCCCTTCATTGGCGACGCCTTCACGGACGAGGAATTCGCCGACATCATTACGCGCGCCTATGCGGGCTTCGGCCATGCCGCGCGTGCCCCCATGGTGCAGCTTGCCCCCAACCATTTCCTGCTGGAGCTGTTCCACGGGCCCACGCTCGCCTTCAAGGACTTCGCCATGCAGCTGATCGGCCAGCTGTTTCAGGCGTCTCTCAGTCGCTCCGGCAAGCGGGTGACCATCGTCGGCGCGACCTCGGGCGATACCGGGTCCGCAGCGATGGAGGCGTTCCGGGGTCTCGACAACGTGGATGTGTTCATCCTGTTCCCCCATGGCCGGGTCAGCGACGTGCAGCGCCGCCAGATGACGACGGTGAGCGAGGCCAATGCCCATGCCCTCGCGCTGACCGGCGATTTCGACGATTGCCAGGCGCGGCTAAAGGACATGTTCAACGACCACGCCTTCCGCGATGAGGTGCATCTGGCAGGCGTGAACTCGATCAACTGGGCGCGGGTTCTGGCGCAGGTCGTCTACTACTTCACCGCCGCCGTATCTCTCGGCGCGCCGCATCGCGCGGTCAGCTTCACCGTGCCCACGGGCAATTTCGGCGACATCTTCGCGGGCTACATCGCCAAGCGCATGGGGCTGCCGATCGAGAAGCTGGTGATCGCCACCAACCAGAACGACATTCTGCACCGGGCTTTGTCGGGCGGGGCCTATGAAACCCACGGTGTCACCCCCTCGATCAGCCCCTCGATGGATATCCAGGTCTCCTCCAACTTCGAACGGGCGCTCTTCGATGTCTACGACCGCGACGGCGGGGCGGTGGCGCAGTTGATGGACGAGTTGAAAGGGCAGGGCGGGTTCAAGATTTCCCAAGGCGCGCTTGAACGGCTGCGCGGGCTCTTTGCCTCGGGTCGCTGTTCCGAGGAAGAAACGCTTGCCATGATCACCCGCGCGAATGCGGAAATGGGCGAGCTTCTGTGCCCGCACAGCGCAGTTGGCGTCCATGTCGCGCAGGATCATCTGGGCGCCACGCCGATGATCACGCTCGCCACCGCCCACCCGGCGAAATTCCCCGATGCGGTGGAACAGGCCAGCGGCATCCGCCCCGGCCTGCCCGCGCGCATGGCGGACCTCTTCGACCGGGAAGAACGCGTGACCCGGGTGGAAAACGACCTCGCCTCTCTTCAGGCCCTCGTGAGGAAGGAGCGCGCCGCTTGACCGTGCAGCTTCATACCCTCGCCAATGGTCTTCGCGTGGTGACCGAGCATATGCCGGCGCTGCAATCGGCGGCCATCGGCATCTGGGTCAACGCGGGCGGGCGGCATGAACTGCCCGAACAGAACGGCATTGCCCATTTCCTCGAACACATGGCCTTCAAGGGCACCAAGCGGCGCAGCGCATTGCAGATCGCCGAGGAAATCGAGGATGTGGGCGGCTATATCAACGCCTATACCAGCCGCGAGGTCACGGCCTATTATGCCCGCGTCCTCAAGGATGACGTGCCACTGGCGATTGACCTGATTTCCGACATCCTGCTGAACCCCGTCTTCGACCCGCGCGAGATCGAGGTTGAACGCGGGGTTATCCTTCAGGAAATCGGGCAGGCGCTCGATACGCCCGACGACATCATCTTCGACTGGCTGCAAGAGGTGGCCTATCCCGAACAGCCGCTTGGCCGGACGATCCTAGGCCCGGTGGACAGGGTGAAGGCCTTCGACAAGCCTGATCTGCAACGCTTCGTGGCAGAACACTACGGGCCGGGGCAGATGATCCTCTCTGCCGCCGGGGCCGTCGATCACGCCGAGATCGTGCGTCTTGCCGAGGAAGCTTTCGGCCACCTGCCCGCCGTCAAGGTCTCTTCCGCGCTGCCCGGCGTCTTTCATGGCGGTGAGCGGCGCGAGGTCAAGCAGCTGGAACAGGCGCATTTCACACTGGCGCTGGAGGCCCCAGGCTACCGGTCCAACGATATCTACACCGCGCAGATCTACGCCACCGCGCTTGGCGGCGGCATGTCCTCGCGGCTGTTTCAGGAAATCCGCGAAAAGCGCGGCCTGTGCTATACGATCTTCAGCCAGGTCGGGGCCTATGACGACACCGGGCTGATGACGATCTACGCGGGCACGGGGGGCGAGGATCTGGCCGCGTTGTCGGATCTCACCATAGAAGAGGTGCGCCGGTCCGTTGACGGGTTGACCGAGGCGGAGATCGACCGCGCCCGCGCGCAGATGAAGGCCGGCATGCTGATGGGGCTGGAAAGCCCCTCGGCTCGGGCCGAACGTCTTGCGCGGCTGGTGGCGATCTGGGACCGGGTGCCGCCGCTTCAGGAAAGCATCGACCGGATCGACGCCGTCGACCGCGCCGCCGTGCGCGATCATGCGGCGTCCCTTGTGGGCTCGGGCCGGGCTGCCATGGCGCTTTATGGTCCCGTGGACCGTGGCCCCCGCGTTGCCGAATTGGTGGAGCGTCTGGCCGCCTGATGATTGCCCGCAAGAAGAGACTCCGCATTGAAACCGAGCGTATGAGCCTGCGCCTTCCGGTTCATTCGGATTATCGGGCCTGGGCCAGCCTGAGGGACCATTCCGCCGACTTCCTGCAACCATGGGAACCCACCTGGGCCGCAGATCATCTGACCCGCAAAAGCTTCACCAACCGGGTCTACTGGGCGCAACGATCCATGGGCAATGGCAGCGCGGTGCCGCTGTTCCTGATCCGTCGGACCGATGACGCGCTTGTCGGGGCGATCACGCTGGACAATATCCGTCGCGGGCCGGCACAGGCGGGCACGCTTGGCTATTGGATCGGCGCACCGTTTCAACGACAGGGTTATATGCTGGAGGCCATTCAGGCCGTGGCCCATTATGCCTTCCGCGACCTCGACCTCAGCCGGTTGGAGGCCGCCTGCCTGCCGGAAAACACGCCCTCGCGTGGGGTGCTGGAAAAGGCGGGGTTCAAGTATGAGGGCGTGGCGCAAAGCTATCTGCAGATCAACGGGCGCTGGCGCAATCATGTGCTCTACGCCATGCTGAGGAATGACCGGCGCGGACGGTCCGACGCAGGTTAGGGGCGGTGATGACCCAGCTTAACCCCGCCGATGCTGCCTTTATCGCCCGGCTTGCCGCCGATCTGCCCGAGGGTGCACTGAGCCATGCAGAGCCGCGCTACCTGTCTGAGCCCCGCGGCCTCTACCACGGTCAGGCCGGGGCGCTCGCCCGTCCGCGCAGCACCGATGACGTTGCAACCCTGATCCGCCATGCTGCTGCTGCGCGTGTTCCCGTTGTGCCCTATGGTGGCGGCACCGGACTGGTTGGCGGGCAGGTGGCGTGGGATGGCCCCGCGCCGCTGGTGATCAGCCTGGAACGGATGACGGGCACGCGCGGGCTGGACCCGCTGGCAGGCACACTGACGGTGGAGGCCGGGGCGATCCTGGCCGATGTGCAGGCGGCGGCGGAGGGGGCGGGCAAGCTCTTTCCCCTGTCGCTCGCCAGCGAAGGCTCCGCCCGGATCGGCGGGCTGCTGTCCACCAATGCGGGCGGGGTGAATGTGCTGCGCTATGGCAATGCCCGCGATCTGGTTCTGGGGATCGAGGCCGTACTGCCCTCGGGCGAGGTGCTGCATGGGCTAAAGGGGCTGCGCAAGGATAACCTCGGCTATGACCTGCGTCACCTGCTGATCGGGGCGGAGGGCACGCTTGGCATCATCACCGCCGCCTGCCTGCGGCTGGTGCCGCGCCCCGCCGATCAGGCCACTGCGCTGATGGTGGTGGACAGCCCCGCCGACGCGCTGCGCCTGCTGGATCTGGCGCGTGATCTGGTGGGCGATGGCCTGTCAGCGTTCGAGCTGATTGCCCGCGCCGGGCTGGAGTTCCTCGACGAGGTCGGGCCGCAGATCCGCCAGCCCTTCGCAGACAAACCCGCCTGGATGTGCCTGATCGACCTTGGCGTGTCGCAGGGTCAAAGCGCGGGCGAGGCTTTGCTGGCGCTCTTCGAGGCTGCGGCCGAGGCCGGGCTGGTGCAGGACGGGCTGATTTCCCGATCCGAGACGCAGCGGCAGGAGTTCTGGACAATCCGCGAGTCGATCCCCGAGGCCAACAAGCGGGTTGGGGCAATCTCCAGCCACGATATTTCCGTGCCCATTGGCGCGATCCCGGATTTTCTTGCGCAAGGCCGGCAGAGCGTGGCGCATCTGGGGCCGGTGCGCATCAATGCCTTCGGTCATCTTGGGGACGGGAACCTTCATTACAACGTGTTCCCACCTGGCGGAGAGCCGCGTGAGAACTGGCTCGACCGGCGCGAAGAGGTCAAGGGGCTGATCCACGACCTTGTGCATCGGATGGGCGGCTCGGTCTCCGCCGAACACGGGGTCGGGCGGCTGAAAGTGGGCGATCTGGAACGCTATGGCGACCCGGCCAGCCTTGCGGCGATGCGGGCGATCAAGACGGCGCTGGACCCTGTCGGCATCATGAACCCCGGCGCGGTTCTGCGGGCTGAGTGAACCTTGGAAGGGGTGACGCCCCGCCGGGGGTGACGGGGCGTCTTGGGGTCTTGAGTTAGCAAGCAACAATGTTCGTGAGTGACGAACAGTGCCTTTCTAACCGGCCAATGGTTAAGCAATCGTAAAGCCTCAGGCTTTTTTCACGGGAGGCTCGGTCGCGCATTTGCGTCAGATCAAGGCGGATTTCCGGGCTGTGCAGCTAGGCTGTGGGAACACAGGCCGCAACGGACAAGGGATCGCCCCGATGGCGCGGGTGCCGCGAAATGTCATAACCGTTTCCCCGCCGAACCTGGACAGAACCGGGTTTCTGAGCCTTGAGCAGGGTCTTGCCGGGCCGGATCTGCCAACCGGGCGGGATTGGCTGATTGACCGGCTGAGCGAGGGGCTTCAGGTGCGCATGCTGCGCCCTCCGTTGCGTGGATTCATCGAGTTCATTCCGGGCCGCGCCACATGGCGCCCGATTCGGGAGGCCGACCAGTCGGTGGTGATCGAATGCCTGCGGGTCGATGCGACAGCCGGGCGGAGCGTGGGCATCGGGGCGCTTCTGCGCGTCGCCGAGGATTGGGCGCGCTACTATGGCTTCTCCTCGCTTTTGATGCTGCTCCGCGACTCGGACGATCCGGACATGCGCGCGGAGCTGCGCCGCCAGAGCTACCGGGTGGTCGATCAGACGCTTGGCGGAATGCAGCTTTGGGGGCTGGTCCTGCAGGGGCCGGTGGCGCTGCCCTTGCTGCCGCAGGACTGGCGGAGCAGGGCAGCGCAGTTGGGGCCGGGGCTGGTGATCCAGACCCTGGGACATGGCGACCGGAATCGAAGCCGTGCCGAGGCCCTGCTGACCATGGGCCGCGAGGCCGGGATCCTGTCCCGGCTGGATCACATCGGCACCGCCGAACAGGCCCGCACGCGGCTGGCTTGCCCCGATGCCATGTCCTGCGTGGCCCTGGATGGCGAGATTGTCGGCAAAAGCGCCTGGTCGGTGATGCAACTGTGGCAGGAGATCCGCCGCCGCAAGCGGCTCTAGTCGCCCTCGAATGCGCATAGGGTATGGACGGACCTGCCCATGGCCTCCAGCCGCTTGCGCCCGCCCAGATCCGGCAGGTCCACCACGAAAGCGGTGCCCACCACCTGCGCGCCCAACCGTTCGATCAGCTTGATCCCGGCCTCGGCGGTGCCGCCCGTGGCCAACAGGTCGTCGACCAGCAGCACGGTTTCGCCCGGCTGCAGGCAGTCGTCATGGATCTCGACCGTCGCGCTGGCATATTCCAGCGTGTAATCCTGCTCGATGGTCCGGCCCGGCAGCTTGCCCTTCTTGCGGATCGGCACGAAGCCCACGGACAGCTGGTGCGCCACCGCGCCGCCCAGGATGAACCCCCGCGCCTCCAGCCCCGCGACCTTGTCGATGCGCCGCCCGACGAAGGGCGCCAGAAGCTGGTCGATGGCCAGCCGGAAGCCGCGCGGATCGAGGAACAGCGTCGTCACATCGCGGAACATGATGCCTTCATGGGGGAAGTCCGGGATCGTGCGGATATAGTCCGCGACCACCTTTTGATCGAGCATCAGAGCGGGCCTTTCATGGCTAAGGTTCAGCGGGGGCCAACATAGCGACCGGCGGGGAAGGGTGCAGCCCCTTTTCGCGGTTACAGGCGCGGGTAATGTCGCCGCAGGGCCATGGCGTCCTGACCGCGCAACCAGACCACGGCGTTGGAGTTCTCGTTGAAGATCGAGTCAGGGTAGGCGGGCGACTGGATATCCGTGGGCAGGCCAAGCGCCTGCACCAGTTCTTCAAGGACCACGCTCGCGACCTCTCTTCGCTGGATGTCGCGGGAAATGGCGATGGCCGCGTCCTGGATTTCGCCTCCGCGCGAGCGGATCGCCACGCGCCCGATCGACAGCTCCGATCCGTCCAGTTCCGTATTGCCGGTCCCCGCGATGATGCCATCCTGCGGGGTGTCCAGCAGATAGATCGAGATGTCGGGCTCGCCCTCGTAGATCCGTTCCAGCACCAGATAGGCGCCGGCGGCGTTGATCTCGGCAATCGCCCGGTCGATTGCATCGTCCACGAGATCGAGCTTGTAGTTCGGAAAGCCCGCGTCGATCTGGGCGATGCCCACGGTCAGCGACACGCGCCGTTCCTCGGACCAGCGAATTTCTGGCTTGCCGCAGGGGCCACCGGGGGGCGCGGCGCAGGCCACCAGCCGGTAAAACGCGTCATCCGACAGGCGGCGCGGCACGGTGATGAATTCTTGTGCTGCCGCAATGGAGGGCAGGACCAGAAGGGCCACAGGAAGGATCAGACGCAAGCTCATGTGCAAAGGGATGCCGCAAGCCCGTGGTTTCGGCAAGCCGGACGTTCACGATCTGCGCGGGGCTGTTGCGGTCCTGACTCGCCCTTTTGGTCAGGTCGCACGGCGCAGGCTGGCGGTCAGAACCCCCATCCCGATCAGCGTGGCCCCACCCGCGCGGGTCAGCCAGGCGATGGTGCCGGGTCGCGCGATGCGGGACCGCAACTGATCGGCCAGCAGCGCATAGGCCAGAGCATTCAGCGCGGCCAGCGTCACGAAGGTGCCGATCAGGATGGCAAACTGCGGGATCAACGGTTGCTCGGGCCGCAGGAACTGGGGGACGAAGGCGATGAAGAAGGCGATGGATTTCGGATTGAGCGCCGTGACCGCCGCGTTATGGCCAAAGACCCGCGCGGGCGTGATCCGGTGGGTTTCCGGCAGCTCTGTCAGGGTTGCGCCACCCGCCGACCGGATCAGTTTGATCCCCAGCCAAATGAGGTACACCGCCCCCACCCATTTCAGCACCGTGAACAGCGTGGCCGAGGCCAGCACCAACGCTCCAAGACCTAGCAGAGAGGCGGTCATCGCCACGAAATCCCCAAGCGCCACCCCGGCGGCGGAGGCGACGGCGACCTTTCGCCCCTGGCTCAGCGCATAGGACAGCACCAACAGGACCGTGGGGCCGGGGATGATCAACAGGGCAGTCGAGGCGGCGACAAAGGCCAGCCAGAGATCGAAGGACATGGGGGGCTCCGAGTGTTGTTGATCCAAGCAAGCCCCGGAAACTGCCAGTCGTCAAGGCCGCCTACCAGAGCGCCGGGCGCGCGACCATCAGCCAGAACACCCCGGTCAGCGCAGCGAAAGCGGGCCAGCCAAGCGCGAACCAGATGCGGTAGAGGCGGCGTGCCTCTGCGGGCAAGGGCGCGCCCGTGGCCAGCGCCTCGCCCGCCAGATCGCGGATGCGGATCTGCAGATGCACCACCGGGGCCCAACAGATGAACGCCAGCAGGTAGAGCGCGTAGGTCGCCAGCAACCAAGGCTCCGCAAATGAATACCCCGCGATGTAGACCAGCCAAAGCCCCGTCAGCGGCTGGACGATACCCGCTGGCGTCGTGAACAGCCAATCGGCCCAGACCACGCCGGAGGCCACGGAATGCACCGTCTCCACCTTGCCCGTCCGCATCGCCCAGACCATCTGGAACGCGGTGCCGATCCCGGTGCCAAACAGCACCGTCGAGGACAGGATATGCAGCCAGCGGGCCAGCAGATAGGGGTCCATCAGCGTTCTTCCTCCAGCACGAGGAAGAGCCAGATCAGAACCAGGATCGGCAGGTTCTTCAGCAGACCGCCAAGCGGCAGCAGCCACAGGTCCGGTGAGAGCACAGTGAAGGTCACAGTATAGGCCGTGACCAATCCCATTTGCAGCCAGCCAAGCAGCTTCAGCCGCCACGCTGCCGCCAGCAAAACCGCCAAGGCCAGGTCCGCCACCCCGCCCGCCCGCGCCAGCACGATCAGGACGGGGTCCGACAGCATCCCCTCGGGGATCATCGGCAGAAAGCTTTGCGAGGGCAGGAACAGGCCCAACAGCCCCGAGACGAGCCAAAGCAGGATGAGCATCAGCCTCAACGCCGGTTTCATCAGGTAGAGCCGCGCGTG
>NZ_MNBL01000089.1 GCF_001879695.1 Nioella sediminis | reverse complement strand
CCGCGACAAGCCGATCGGGTTTACCTTCGACGGGCAGCCCCTGAGCGGGTTCGAGGGCGATACGCTCGCCTCTGCTCTGCTGGCCTCGGGCCCCCGCATCCTTGGGCGCAGTTTCAAGTATCACCGCCCGCGCGGGTTGTGGGGGATGGGCGGCGAGGAGCCCAATGCCATCCTCGACGTGACAGGGCCGGAGGGGGTCACGCCCAATGTGCGCGCCACGCAGATGCGGCTGCGGGAGGGCATGGCGCTCGTCTCCGTCAACGCTGCCCCCGATGCGGCGCGGGACCGGTTCGGCGTGATGGACCTCGCGCATCGCTTCCTTCCGGCGGGGTTCTATTACAAGACCTTCATGGCCATGGGCTGGATGCGGTGGGAGCCGATGATCCGCCGCATGGCCGGGCTTGGCCGGGTCGATCCGGGGCACCATCCGGCGGCGGATGCGGTGCCGATGAACGCGCGCTGCGACCTGCTGGTGATCGGCGCGGGGCCTGCCGGTCTGGCGGCGGCGAGGGCCGCTGCGGGGCAGGGGCGCGCGGTCTGGCTGATCGACGAGGCGGGTGAGGTCGGTGGCTCCCTGCGCTGGCGCGGCGGGCAGATCGACGGCGGCGACTGGCGAGAGTTCGCCAGCGAGACGGTGACGGCGGTCGCGGCCGCTGGGGGCCGCGTGATGACGGACACAACACTCTGGGGCGCGTTCGACCATGGGCTTTACGCGGCATGGCAGCGGCGGGTGGGCCAGCCGGACCGGCACTGGCGGATCCGGGCGGCGAATGTCGTTCTGGCCGCAGGTGCCATCGAACGCCCCCTGTGGTTCGCCAATAACGACCTGCCCGGCGTGATGTCGGCAGAGGCGGCGCTGCATTACCTGCGCCTTTACGGGGCCGTTGTCGGGCGGCGGATCCTGCTCGCCACAGGCAATGACGCAAGCTACCCGGTTGCGGCGACCCTCGCCGAGGCAGGCGCGCGGGTGACGCTGGCGGATATCCGGCGCGATGGCCCCGCCGCACCGGAAGGGGTGGAGTTACTACGCGGCGCGCGACTGACAAAGGCCAAGGGGCGGCGCGAGGTCGGCGGTGCGGTCGTCGACGGCGGCCATGTGGATGCCGATACGGTGCTGGTCTCGGGCGGCTACACGCCCTCGGTCCATCTGTGGTGCCAGGCTGGCGGTAAGCTCGACTGGAACGCCGGGGCGGATGCGCTGGTGCCACGCCCGGGGACATGTGACATGGCGGTGGCTGGGGCCGCGAACGGGGGCTTCGGGCTGCAAAGCGCGCTAGAGGAAGGGCACCGGGCCGGGGGCGGCACAGGCCCCGCGCCGCGCGCCGCAGCGTCAGGCGATTGGGGCCTTATCCCGATGCGTCCCGATCCGACGCTGAAAGGCCGCCAGTGGCTCGACCCGCAGAACGACGTGACGCTGAAGGACGTGAAGCTCGCCGCGCAGGAGGGCTATCGGTCCGTCGAGCATCTCAAGCGCTACACCACGCTCGGCATGGCGACCGATCAGGGCCGCAGCGCCAATTTCGCGGGGTTGGCGGCGATGTCGGCGATCACGGGGCTGTCGATCCCGGAAACCGGCACAACCACCTATCGCCCGCCCTTCACGCCGGTGCCGCTGAAAACCATTGCAGGGCCAAGGCGCGGGGAGCTGTTCAACCCGGTCAAACGCCTGGCGCTGGAGCCGGTGCATCGCGCACAGGGCGCCCGGTTCCGTGAATATGGCGGCTGGCTGCGCCCCTCGGTCTATGGGGACGGCGAAGAATCCACGCAGGCACAGGCCGAGGCGAAGGCCGCGCGCGAGACGGTGGGGCTCTACGATGCCTCGCCCCTTGGCAAGATCGAGGTGATCGGGCCGGGCGCGGCAGAGCTTCTGGATTTCTGCGGCTATATCCGCATGTCGACCCTGAAACCGGGGCGCGCGCGCTATGGTTTCATGCTGTCGGAAACCGGGATCGTGCATGATGACGGGGTGGTGTTCCGGCTGGCGGAGGATCGCTTCATCGTCTCGGCGTCGTCCAGTCACGTGGCCAGCGTGCGCATGATCCTGGAGGAAGCGCGGCAGGACCGGTTCGATCCGCGCCGAAGCTTCATCCATGACGTCACCGCGAATTGGGTGACGATCACGCTTACCGGTCCGCGCGCGGGCGATCTGGCCCATGCGGCGGGGCTGCCCGACCGGATGCTGGCGCTGCCGCATATGGGCGTGGCGGAGGGTCGCTGGAACGGTCAACCGCTGCGCGTGGCGCGGGTCAGCTTCACGGGCGATCTAAGCTACGAAATCTCGGTGCCCGCCCGTCATGGGGCCGATCTGCATGCCCAGCTGGAGGCCGCGCGCGCGCCCCACAAAGGCCGCTGGATCGGGCTGGAATCGGTGATGATCCTGCGCGCGGAAAAGGGCTTCATCCTTGTGGGCAAGGATACAGATGGCGTGACCATGCCCCATGACCTTGGCTGGGGCGGGTCGCGAGAGAAACGCAAGGACGAGTATTTCGGGCGGCGGTCGCTCTTCACGCCCGAGGCTTGCCGCAACGACCGGCGGCAGCTGGTGGGGCTGGTCACGGACGGCCCCGACCCGCTGCCCGTGGGGGCGCATCTGGTGGCCAGCGATGGCCCGCGCCGGTCGCTCGGGTTCGTGACCTCCAGCCATGTCAGCCCGACGCTCAAACGCCCGATCGCGCTGGCCCTGTTGGAAGCGGGCGGTTCCCGGATGGGCGAGGCGCTGACCGCATTCCATCTGGGGGAAACGCGATCCGTGCAGGTCACCCCCGCCTGTGCGTTCGACCCGGAGGGAGGGCGGCTGAATGGATGAACGTCGCTGGACAAATCCGAGCCCGGAACCGGGACAGGTGGCGGAGTATCCCGGTCTCTCGGTCGCCTGCGAAGCCCCTGGAGGGGCGCTGATGATCTCTGGCGATCTGGATGCGGCGCTCTCGGCACTGGTGCAAGGGGCGCCCGTCCTGGGCTGCGGGGCACCGACACCGGAGGGGCCGCACGCGATCCGCATCGCGCGGGACAGGGCGTTGCTGGTCACGGACGCGCCGCTGGACGTGGCACCCGGCTGGCACGGGTCCTATGCGGTCAGTCTTGCCGATGACCTCTATACCCTCATCTCGCTGGAGGGCCCACGGGTCGAGGAAATTGCCGCCGCCTGCACCGCAACGCCACTCGATGGCAGTTCGCCATCGGCCACAACGCTGTTTGGCGGTCTTGGCGCTCATGTCACGCGCAGAGGCAACCGTCTGATGATCCGGGTCCAGTCGCCCGACGGGGCGGCGCTCTGGTCCTTGCTGGCTCGGCTGGCGGGGGGCAGAGACCGTTGATCCATCAGCACCGACGTGATCCGGCTTATTCTTTGTCGCGTCGCGCCGCTGGCTTGGGCACTTCCTGATAGCCCCACAGCTCGACGCATCGCCGCCCGCCGCGTTTTGGGTCCGGCCGTGACCCTATTGCCGGTTCAGGATGGCCTCGGCCTCGATCTCGACCCTGTGATCGCCGATCAGCCCCGCCACGCGCACCAGCGTGTTGGCGGGTTTGATGTCGCCGAAGACGCGGCCATGCGCGCGGGAAATGGCCAGAACGTCGGTCTCATCGGTGATGTAGATCCGCGTGCGCGCGATATCCTCTACCCGCCCGCCGAGCGAGATCACGGCGGCGATGATCCGGTCGAGGATATAGGTGGTCTGCGCGCCTGCGTCGTCGGGCGCAACGGCCCTGTCGAGCCCCGCAATCGCCGTGGTACCAGAGACCAGCACCCGGTCCCCGATGCGTTGCGCGCGGCAGTAACCCGCCTCGTCCTCCCAGTAGGAGCCGGTCAACACGCGGGTGGATGATACGCCAGCAGGCTCCGGCGTGAATGGCTTGGGGATGGCGTCAAGGTGGTGCGACAGGTCGCCCGACGCGGTCAGGAAGGGCGGCTTGCGGTATTCATCGCCGCAATCGCCGGGAATGGGCGTCGTCGCCGCGAAGGCCGCGTCCAGCGCCGCTCGATCCTCCTCATCCAGTGCAAAGGAGAAGAGCCGCAGGTTGTCGGCGGTGTGAACCGCCTCGCCGAGCCGCGCACCGATAATCACCCCGGCGACACGAGCTTGTTCCAACACCCAGCGCGTCGCCACGTTGGACATCGACACGCCATGCTTGCGCGCCACCGCGGCGGCGGCCCGCAGCACCCCCTGGAAGGCCTCCCAACCGCCTGCGGTCTGGATGAATCGGTGATATTTCATCTTTGACCAGTCGGTGATCTGCTCGGGCTCCGGTTTGTCCAGCCACTTGTCGGATAGGAATCCTCCATTCAGCGTGCCATAACCCAAAAGCCACGCGCCATGCCGTTCGCACACCTCGGCCAAATCCCCCGCCGCACGCCGGTCGATCAGCGAGTAGCTGACCTGGTTCGTCAGGATCGGCACCCCGTCCGAAAGCGCCAGGTTCAGATGCGCGGCGTCGAAATTGGTGACGCCCAGTTCCGCGATCAGCCCTTCCTTTCGCAGCCGCGCCAGTTCGTGCAGCGCATCGAGCCATTCGGGGTGTTCGAAGGTCCACCAGTGGAATTGCAGAAGGTCGATCCGGTCCACCTGAAGGCGCTGCAACCGCTCCTCCACCCCTGCCCGCACGACATCGGCCGTCATCGGGCCGGGGGCGGGGCACCACTTGGTGAAGGCCAGCGGACGAGGCGCGCCGCCCCGGGACAGAAGCCGCCCGGCGATGATTTCGGAGCTGCCATAGTGGTCAGCCATGTCGAAAGTGTCGAAACCCTGGTCGGCATAGGCCGCCAGCCAATCCGCCCCGGTATCGGGGTCGATGGTCGCGCCATCCTTCTCGATATCCGCGACTTGCCATAGCCCGGTCAGCGCGCGGGAAATCTCCAGCCTGTCGGAGAGTTTCAGGCGGTCGGGACGGTCGGGCATGGGGTCACTCCGGGGGCAGAAGGAAGTTGAAGGATCGCGTGATATCGGCTTTGAGCGCGGCATGGGCGGCGTCCCGGTCCCCACGGCGCAGCGCATCCATCAGTTCGAAGTGATGCACATGTTCCTCGATTTCAGAGGCCGCCGGACGATTGATGATCAGGTTCAGATACGCGCCATATTGCAGCCACAGCGCCTCGACGATGGGCAGCAGCACCTCGGACCCGCCGATGCGGTAGAGCGTGAAGTGAAACTCGTGGTTCGTGACCAGATCCGGCATGTTTCCCGGCGTGTCGGGCACCCGCGCGAGGATCGCATCGAGCGCCGCGAGATCGGTCTCTGACATCCGGTCCATCGACTGATCAAGCGCAAGAGCCTCCATCGCCAGCCGCGCCGCCATCAGATCGCCCGCCCGACGCGCGTCGAAGGCGGGCACCATCAGCTTGCGCGTGGGCGTGTCAACCAGCGCCCCTTCCGCCACGAGGCGGCGCACCGCTTCCCTGACGGGGGTCATCGACACGCCCAGCTGCGCCGCCAGATCCCGCAGGGTCAGCACGTCGCCGGGCGCGAAGGCCCCGCGAGTAAAGGCATCGCGCAGGGCGAAATAGGCGTTTTCACGCAGCTTGGTCGGATCGAGCGGGGCAATGGCGGGTGCAGACATGGGCGCTTGACAGAATCGGTGAATACTTGTGATTAAATATCACAGATCGCAGATCACACGGCAAGGCCGGAAAGGCGGGACGATGGAAAAGGACGGAGAGCGGGGGTTCTGGCTCTATGACTTGCGGGTCGATACCGTGCTGGACGGGCGTGTGCCCGTGTGCCGCCATGTGGAGGGGGAATCCTTCCGTGTGATCGGCGAAAACCTCGTTTTCGACCAGCCGCACAAGCTGTCCATGTATGCGCTGGCCGCCCTTCTGCCGCTTCTGCCCGCCAAGCAGCGCCTGACCGACGCGGATGACTGGATGAGCACAGACGCCGAGATCGCCTGCCCCGATCCGCATTGCGGCGGTCGCTTCCGCATCATCCGTGAGGGCAAACGCTGGTACTCTCACGCGGCGACAACGGGCCTGCCGGATCAACGCAGCACCCCCTATTGGCAGGAGATCGAGGAATGACCGTGGAAACGGCGGATCTGCGCCCCGGCCACCGCATCTCACGCGTGATCAAGGGCGGCTGGCAGCTGGCCGGCGACCATGGCGAGGTGCTCCGCGAGCAGGCCATCGCGGATATGGAGGCCTTTCTGGACGCCGGGATCACCACCTTCGACTGTGCCGACATCTATACCGGCGTCGAAGAGATGATCGGCCATTTCATCGCCGATGTCCGAAACCGGCGGGGGGCCGAGGTCGCCGACCGCGTGATGGTGCACACGAAACTGGTGCCGGACCTTGGCCGCCTGCCGGATATCCGTCCCGACGAGGTGGAGGCCATCGTCGACCGGTCGCTGAAACGCCTGCAGATCGAGCGCATCCCGCTTGTGCAGTTCTACTGGTGGGACATGTCCATCGGCAACGCGGTCGAGGCGCTCGACGTGCTGAAGGAGTGCCAGAAGAAGGGCAAGATCGCCAATCTGGGCGCCACCAACTGGAACACGCCGGTGATGGACCGGTTCTGCGATGCGGGGTTCGACGTGGTCTCGGCGCAGGTGCAGTATTCTGTGCTGGACCGCCGGCCTGCCGGAGATTTCAGCGATTGGGGCGCGCGGCGCAATGTACAGATCCTGGCCTATGGCACGCTGGCAGGCGGGTTCCTGACCGAAAACTGGCTCGGCCAGCCCGATCCCGGCTTTGCGTTCGAAAACCGCAGCCTGGTGAAGTACCGGCTGATCATTGATGAATTCGGGCCATGGGACCTGTTCCAGTCGCTGTTGCAGACGTTGCAGGCCATCGGGGACAAGCACGGGGTGGCGCTGTCCTCGGTCGCAACCCGATGGGTTCTGGACCAGCCACAGGTTGCCGCCGCCATCGTCGGCGCGCGCTATGCCCGCCACCTGCCCAAGACGCTGGAGGTCTTCGGGTTCGCGCTGGATGCCGAAGACCGGGCGAAGATCGACACGATTCTGGCGCAGGCGGGCGGCCCGAACGGCCCCGTCTATGGGCTGGAGGGCGACCGCAGCGGCCGCCAC
>NZ_MNBL01000088.1 GCF_001879695.1 Nioella sediminis | reverse complement strand
GCGGCCGCCACGGGCGGATCATGAAATACAACCTCAACACCAACCCCGCCGACAAGGTGCACGGATCATGACTGACGTGGCCCTGTCTCTTGCCGGGCTGACCCGCGATTTCGGCCCCTTCCGGGCCGTGGACGGGGTGACGTTGGACATCCGCAAGGGCAGCATCACGGGGCTGATCGGCCCCAATGGCGCGGGGAAGACGACGCTGTTCAACATGGTTGCGGGCAGCCTGAAGCCCTCCAGCGGCACCGTGTCCCTGAACGGGCAGGACATCACCGGCAAACCGCCGGAGGCACTTTTCGCACTCGGCCTTGCCCGCACCTTCCAGATCCCCCGCCCCTTCCGGCGGATGAGCGTGCTGGACAACCTGATGCTGGCCCCGCCCGCGCAGGTGGGCGAAACGGTATCCGGCGCGCTCTTTCGCCGGGGCCGCGTGGCCGAACAGGAACGCAAGCTGCGCGCGAAGGCCGAGGAAATCCTCGATTTCGTGACGCTGTCCCACCTTGCCGACCACCCGGCGGGCAAGATCTCGGGCGGGCAGATGAAACTGCTGGAACTAGGTCGCGCGCTGATGGGTGACCCATCGGTGATCCTGCTCGATGAACCGGCGGCGGGGGTGAACCCGTCGCTGACCAACATCCTGATCGACCGGATCGAACAGTTGAACCGGCGCGGCGTGACCTTCGTGGTGATCGAGCACGACATGGATTTCGTCATGCGCCACTGTGACCCGGTGATCGCGCTGGCCGAGGGCAAGGTCATGTTCCAGGGCACCGCCGAGGAGGCCCGCGTGAACCCCGAGCTTCTGGACGCCTATCTGGGGGCGCCCGCATGACCGCGTTGCGCATCGAACAGCTTGAGGCCGGCTATGTGCGCGATCTGCCGATCCTGCGCAACGTGGACCTCGTAGCGGAACACGCCAAACTGACCGTCATCATCGGCCCGAACGGGGCCGGGAAATCGACGCTGATCAAGGCAATTGCGGGTCTTGTGCCGGTCAATGCGGGGCGC
The DNA here is from genome assembly GCF_001879695.1 of Nioella sediminis. GTDB lineage: Bacteria > Pseudomonadota > Alphaproteobacteria > Rhodobacterales > Rhodobacteraceae > Nioella > Nioella sediminis. Next base: position 20,443 of record NZ_MNBL01000088.1, on the reverse strand, counting down.
GTGATGCTGGGAGAGGCCGACATCACCGGCCTGCGCCCGGACCTGATGGGGTCGCACGGGCTGGCCTATGTGCCACAGACCGACAACATCTTCCGCCACCTCACGATCCGCGAAAACCTGTTGCTGGTCCTGCGCCGCGCACCCGACCGCACCGCGCGGCTGGAGGAGCTTTACGATCTGTTCCCGGCCCTGCGCGACAAGCGCGGCGAGCGCGCGGGCGCGTTGTCAGGCGGACAGCGGCAGATGCTGGCGGTGGCCATGGCGCTGGCGAACCGGCCCTCGGTGATCCTGCTCGATGAACCCTCTGCCGGGCTATCCCCCAAGATCGCCGCCGAGGTGCTGGACCTGACGCGCGGCCTAACCGATCAGGGCGTGACGGTGCTGCTGGTCGAACAGAACGTGAAACAGGCGCTGCGCGTGGCCGATCACTGCTACATCCTCGCCGAAGGGCGCAACCAGATCGACGGACCCGCAGCGCAGATCGCGGCCGATCCGGTGGTGGGCGAGATCTACCTTGGCGGCAAGCGCATGGTGGCGTCATGATTCAGAGCATCCTCGACGGCATCCTCACTGGCGCGATCATTTCCCTCGGTGCGATTGGGCTGACCCTGATCATGCATATGCTGCGCTTCGCCAATTTCGCCTATTCAGAACTGCTGGCCATCGGCGCCTATGCGGCGCTGGTCTTTGACCGGCTCTTTTCCGCGCTGGTGCCGGTGCTGGACGAGGCCTTTGCGCCCCTGACCCTGACCGGTGCGCTGGCCCTGTCGATGGTCATCGCCATGGTGCTGACCGGGCTGTCTGCCGTGGTGATCGACTGGCTGGTGTTCCGCCGCATCCGGCAAAAGGCCGACCCGCTGTCGATGGTCTTTGCCAGTTTCGGCGTGGCGCTGATCATCCGCAACGTGATCGTGCTGATCTTCGGCCATCATGCACAGCTCTATTCGCAGGAGATCGCCCGCGCGACCATCCTCAGCTTCGACCCGCTGATCCTGATCAAGCCCGATCAGGTCTTCGTGCTGGTGCTGGCGCTGGTGCTAATGCTGGCGCTGCATCTTGTCCTGACCCGCACCACATTCGGCTTCGCCCTGCGTGCGGTGGCCGAAAACCCGGCGCTGGCGCAGGTTGCGGGGGTGCGTCTGACAACCGTGATCGCGGCGGTCTGGATCATCGCGGGCAGCCTGTCGGCGGCGGCGGGCACGCTTTATGCGCTGACCAACCAGCTGAACCCGATGATCGGGCCGGTCTTCCTGCTGCCGGTCTTTGCGGCCACTATCGTGGGCGGCATCGGCAGTGTCTACGGCGCGGTTCTGGGCGGCTTCATTGTCGGCATCGCCTCTGGCCTTGCGCTGTTGGTGCTGCCCTCGGGCTACGCACCGGCGATGCCGTTTCTCATCATTCTGGCGGTGCTGCTGGTGCGCCCTCAGGGCCTGTTCGGGGAGGATCAAAGATGATCGGCGTGGTGTCCTACCTGACGTTCTTCCTGACAATGGCCGGGATCATGGCCATCATCACCCTCGGGCTGAATCTGCAATGGGGCTACACCGGGCTGTTCAATGGCGGCGTGGTCGCGTTCTTCGGGGCCGGGGCCTATGGCACGATGATCCTTGGCGGGCCGGCTGAACCCGGCCAGTTCGGCGGCTTCGGTCTGCCCTATCTGGTGGCGCTTGGCGGGGGCATTCTGCTGGCGGCGGCGCTGGCCTGGGTGGTGGGGCTGCTGACGCTGCGGCTGAGGCACGACTATCTGGCCATTTCCACCTTCGGCGTGGCCGTGGCGCTGGAATCGCTGGCCCGCAATTCCCAATGGCTGACCGGAGGCGCGCGCGGCATGCGTGGCTTTCCACGCCCGTTCGAAGCGGTGATCGAGAGCAACTTCCTCTTTGGTGTCGTCTTCCTGCTGATCGTGCTGGCGGTTCTGGCCCTGGTCTGGTGGGGGATCGAACGGCTGGTGCATTCGCCCTTCGGCCGCGCCCTGCGCGCCATCCGCGAGGATGAGACCGCCGCCCGCGCACTTGGCAAGAGCCCGACGCGTCTGCGCCTGTGGTCGCTGGTCATCGGTGCGGCGATCATGGGTGCGGGCGGCGGGCTATATGTCTCCTACACTGCCTTTGTCAGCCCGCAGGACCTGCTGCCGATCCTGACCTTCCAGATCTGGGCCATGCTGATCGTCGGCGGCGCGGGCAACAATCGCGGCGCGGTGCTTGGCGCGGTGCTGATCTGGGGGGCCTGGACGCTCAGCGGATTTGCCCTGACCCGGCTTGTGCCCGACTCGATGCAGCTTGACGCGGGCTCGATCCAGTACATCCTCATTGGTACCCTGATCGTTTCCATGTTGCTCTGGCGGCCAGAGGGGCTGCTGCCGGAACGCATATCCAACCCCCGAAACACGACGGCCGGCAAGGCCGCACCCACATCCAACAAGGAGTAGACTGACCATGAAACGACATATACTCGGACTGGCCGGTGCCTCGGCGCTGGCAATCGGCCTTCAAACCGGCGCCGCACTGGCGCAGGATTGCAGCGTGAATGTCGGCACGCTTTACCCGACCTCGGTCGACTGGGGCCGCCCGATCGCGGAAACCGCCCTTTGGGTCGGCGAGATGATCAACGAGGCGGGCGGCGTCGATGGCTGCGATGTCAACATGATCCTGCGTGACGACCAGAACGACGGTCGCGTCGGCGTCGATGCGGCGCGCGCGCTGGTCGATATCGACCAGGTGCAGCTGCTGATCGGCACCGTGTCCTCGGGCATCACCATCCCGATCCTGACTTCGGTGACCGCGCCCGCGGGCGTCATGCAGATGTCATGCTGCTCGTCCTCGACCCGGCTGACGGAAATCGCCGCCTCGGGTGAGGCGCGCGGGCTGTGGTTCCGCACCTTTGCCACCGCCGACGTGCAGGCCGCCGTTGCAGCGATGCTGGCGCGCGATGCGGGGATCGAAAGCATTACCGTGGTCTACAAGAATGACGACTGGGGACAGGATATCGGCCGCATGGCCGCCGCCGCGTTCGAGGCCGTGGGGATCGAGGTGCATGCCTCCATCGCGCTGAACGACGCGCAGCCAAGCTACCGCGCCGAAGCCACGCAGGCCCTGCGCGACCAGCCCGGCGCGCTCTATCTGGCGCTCTATCCGACCGAGGGGATTTCCTTCGTGCGCGAATGGCTGGGTCTTGGCGGCACGTCGGTCATGATCGGGGCGAACTCGCTGCGCTCCGACGATTTCCGCACGACCGTCGGCCTTGCCAATCTCGGCGATTTCGTCGGCACCGACACCTCCAGCCCGCGCGTGCCGAGCGCCGAGGCCTTCGTCGATGCCTATGCCGCACATTTCGGGTCCGCCCCGAGCGGTCCGGGCCTGGCCAACAGCTTTGACGCGGCAGCCATTGCGCTGCTGGCCTACCACGCGGCAGGCCGTGACGCGACGGGTACAGAGATTGCGGCACAGGTGCCGCGTGTGACCGACCCCGATGGCGAGGCGATCCCGGCCACGGTTGAAGGATTTGCCCAGGCCATGGCGATCCTGTCCGAGGGCGGGTCCGTGTCCTACCAAGGCGCGACCGGCGCGGTGACCTTCGATGCCAACGGCAATGTGTCGGCCCCGGCCGTGTCCTGGGTCTTCGATGACAGCGGCATGGCCGAACAGAGCTACATCTCGCTGGAAGAGGTCTCTGGCTTCATGGCGTCGATCAACTGACACCCTTGCCCGGCCCCATCGCGGGGCCGGGCGCAGTCTTCGCGCAGCGGATGACCCGTTCCCAAACCAAGCTGGTCCTGATCGGACGCGGCCGGATCGGCAGGGACGTCACGGCCCACTTGCCAGAGCGTCACGGCTACTGCGTCGAGGCGGTCCTTGGACGCGACGCCCGCCACCTTCCCCAAGCCGACATCACCATCGACATGGCCGGACCGGACGCCCTGCGCCAATTCGGCGTGGAGGCACTGTCACATGGGGATTTGTGGACGGTCGGCGCCGCCGCCCTGGTCGACCCCGACCTGCGCGACAGGCTGCAACGCGCCGCACTGCAAAGCGGCCACAGGCTGAGACTGTTCACCGGCTGGATTTCCGGGCCGCTTCTGTGCCCTCCGGGTCTGCCTGCGAAACTGTTTGTCCGGCAATATGCGCCCGGTCTTGCGGACCGCCCCGGCCCGGTGTTTCGCGGACCGCTGGCCGAGGCGGCGGATCGCTTTCCAGATCACCTCAACACCGCCATGGCCAGCGCCATCTGCGGCCCCGGCATCGACGCGACCCATGTTACCCTGATCTCCACCCCGGAAGGTGGCGCGCATCGCATTGCCGCGCGGTTCGTCATGCCGGGCCAGACCATCCGCACGGATATCCGTTTCGATAGGCCCGGCCCGCATCCGGTGGCCTCGGCGATCCTCGCCGCGCTTGCGCGCAGGGCTGCGCCGCTCACCCTTGGCGGATACTGAACGCCCTCCCCCCGCACCGGATCGTTTCAGCGCACCCAGATCGCCTGGTTGCGGACCATGCCTTCGGTGTTGAAACGGTGATGAAAGCTAAGCCTGTAGCCCTGCGCCGTCAGACCGGCATTGGTTTCGGCGAAGCTGCTGTCGGATTGGCCATGGCGGGCAACCCAGGATATGCCAGCAGGCGTGGGCGCGAATGTCGCCTGATAGCGGACATGGCCATAGACGAGCCCTGCCTCCACCGAAACGGGCATATATCCCGCCGGAACCACGCTGTCGAAATAGGCCTGGTAGTCCTGACTTGTCAGCCAGTCGGTTGTGGTCTGGGCGCTTGCGACACTGCCGAACAGGGACAGCGCAAGCACAAGCGATAGTCTCGTCAGGAAACTGCGGGTCATGAATATGGTCTCCGGGAAAGGGGTGAACGTGGAAATTCGTGCCAAAGCCTATCACGAAAGACGGTGACGCGCATGCGCCATGTGAGGGCCTGCGCGACGCGTGGCTAGATCCGCGCCACGCGCCAATCCGGGACGATCCCGGATCGCTGCTCATAGGGGCCGGTCTCCTCCCCGGCAAAGAGCCCGTCAGCCGTCACCAGCACGCTGCGCCAGCCCTGTGCCGCAGCACCCAGAATATCGGTGTGCAAACTGTCGCCGCACATGGCGATCCTGTCGGCGGGCACCCCGGGCAGGGTGGCGGTCACGAGGTCGTAGACATCCGGGAAGGGTTTGCCGAACAGCCGGACATCGCCCGGCAGGCCGCGTGCGTAGTGCCCCGGCTCCAGCGTCAGGCCGGTTTCGCGCGGCGCGACGAGATCCGCGTTGCCGATCAGGACCGGCCGGGGTCGGCGGCCAAGGCTGGCCTGCAAGAGCGTCTGCCGGTGGTCGGACCAATCGCTGGTCGACAGGAACAGGATTCCTTCCGCGCGGTCGTAGACGTCTGCGGACTCTCCCAACCTCAGGACCGGGAATGGCAGGTCCTCAAGCGCATCTTCCGGTGCCGCAATTACCCCCCAAAGCCGCTCATCCATCGCGCGCAAGGTTGCGTCGCGACTGGTGATCAGCTCATCCTCGGCCAATGGAAAGCCAAGCCGGGCGAATTTTGCGAAGGCCGCCATGCGGTCATAGCTGGCAGCGTTTGACAGAACCCGGATCAGCTTGCCCCTGGCCCGCAATTGCGCCACGCGCTCGGCGGCGCCGGGGATCGGGCTGTCACCGACATTGAGCACCCCGAACGCATCGAAGACAAACGCGTCCACGCCGTCGGCGATATCCATAATCGAGCCGATATCCTGACCCGCACCCGCAGCGGGCATGGCTGGCAGAAGATGGCGAATGGCCTCGTAGGCGTCGAACGCATCGGCGGCGGTCTTCATCGCGGTCCTTTCCTGTGTGGCGACGCGGCTTGCGAAGGCGATGGACGCCCGTGGCGCGCAGTTAGGGGCCGTGCGGATCGCGGGTCAAGCAAGTTACGCCCTGCGCCCGCCGGATGTGCAGACCGACACAAGGCCGCGTGCACGAGCGTCCATTGCAGACCTCTTTGCCGGGCCAAAACGCCCTGCACAACCGGTTGCCGGTTCCAAACGGCCTGTCAGTCGGTTTAGATGATCCTGACATCGGGCCCGAACAGGCAGGACGAGATCCTTGGCAAAGCTGAAACAGAACCCGCATCGGCAAGCAGATGACCGCGAAAAGGTGCTGGAAGTGGCCATCGGCCGCGAAGTCCGGGGGTTTCGCCTGCAACAGAACATCACCGTTGCGGAACTGGCCGGGCTGACAGGACTTTCCATCGGGATGCTGTCGAAGATCGAAAACGGCAATACCTCGCCTTCCCTGACCACGCTGCAAACCTTGGCCAATGCCCTGTCGGTGCCGCTGACCGCATTCTTCCGCCGCTTCGAGGAGCATCGCGAAGCGGTTCACACCAAGGCAGGCGAAGGGGTGGAAACCGCGCGGGAAGGCACCCGCGCAGGGCATCAGTACAACCTGCTTGGTCATATCGGAGCAAATGCCAGCGGTGTCATGGTGGAACCCTACCTGATCACGCTGACCGAGGAATCCGATGTCTTCCCGACGTTCCAGCATGGCGGGATCGAGACGATCTACATGCTGGAGGGCGAGGTGATGTATCGCCATAGCGACCGGCTCTATCATCTGCGCCCCGGCGACACGCTGTTCTTCGATGCCGATGCGCCACACGGGCCAGAGATCCTCAAGGCCCTGCCCGCGCGCTACCTCTCGATCATCTCCTATCCGCAGACAACCTGACCACGCGCGCTGATTCCGGGCGAAGCCCTGGTCATGGGGCGTATCCCTGCCCGTTTCCCGTTCATTTCCAGCATCATTTGCCTGATCCGACGGCAAAACCGGTTCTGATGTCGGATTTTCCTTGCAAAATTGCCCCTTGTGAAAAATTTATTCCTTAGGGTTTATGCGGGCACCGTCTGCTGATAGCCTATCGGCCAGACCACTCTTTGAAAGGAAGATGCACAGATGTGCGGGATCGTTGGATTGTTCCTGAAGGATAAGGCGCTGGAGCCACAGCTTGGCGCGATGCTGACGGAAATGCTGATCACCATGACCGACCGGGGGCCGGACAGCGCCGGGATTGCCATCTATGGCGCGGCGGGAAACCGGGCCAAGCTGACGGTGCAATCGGACAATCCCGATCAGGATTTCGCGACGCTGGCCAAAGAGCTTGAAGAGGCACTGGGCGCGCCGGTCACGCTGCGCGCGAACGACACCCATGCGGTTCTGGAACTTCCCGCCGATCAGGTCGAAGCCGCCCGCACGGCGATCGCAGACCGCCCCGGTCGCATAAGGGTGATGAGCGATGGTGACGTGATCGAGATTTACAAAGAGGTCGGCCTGCCGCGCAATGTGGCCAGCCGCTTCAACCTGCCCTCCATGTCCGGCACCCACGGCATCGGGCACACCCGCATGGCCACCGAAAGCGCGGTCACGACCGAGGGTGCGCATCCGTTTTCCACCGGGCCGGATCAGTGCCTGGTGCATAACGGGTCTCTGTCCAACCACAACAGCCTGCGCCGGAAACTGCGGCGCGAGGGGGTCAGGATCGAGAGCGAGAATGACACTGAAGTGGGCGCCGCCTACCTGACCTGGAAGATGCAGAACGGTGCGACCCTTGGCGAGGCGCTGGAAGCCTCGCTGACCGATCTCGATGGGTTCTTCACCTTCGTTGTCGGCACCAAGGAAGGCTTCGGCGTGGTCCGCGACCCCATCGCCTGCAAACCCGCCGTCATGGCCGAAACCGATCAATACGTCGCCTTCGGCAGCGAATACCGCGCGCTGGTGAACCTGCCGGGCATCGACGCGGCCCGCGTCTGGGAACCCGAGCCCGCCACCGTCTATTTCTGGAGCCACTGAGATGAGCCAGATCGACCTAGCCACCACCTCGCTGCGCGAGTTGAACGAAACCCTTCAGGCGCAGAAAGGCGGCGACAACCAGACCGCGTGGGAGATCTTGAACCCCCGTGGCAGCCACGCGCTGGCCGTGGGTCTGGACGCCCCGATTGAAGTGACCGTGAAGGGCCATACCGGCTATTACTGCGCTGGCATGAACCAGCAGGCGACCGTGCATGTGGAAGGCTCCGTCGGCCCCGGCGTTGCCGAAAACATGATGTCGGGTGCGGTGATCGTCGAGGGCGATGCAAGCCAATATGCAGGCGCCACCGGGCATGGCGGGCTTCTGGTGATCAAGGGCAACGCCTCGTCTCGCTGCGGGATCTCCATGAAGGGGATCGACATCGTGGTTCAGGGCAATATCGGCCATATGTCGGCCTTCATGGCGCAGGCGGGGAACCTCGTCGTGTGTGGTGATGCAGGCGACGCGCTTGGGGATTCGCTCTACGAGGCGCGGCTCTTTGTGCGCGGGTCGGTGAAAAGCCTTGGCGCGGATTGCATCGAGAAAGAGATGCGCGCCGAACATCTGGAGCTACTGGCTGACCTGCTGGACCGCGCTGGCGTGGACGCCAAGCCGGAAGAGTTCCGCCGCTACGGCTCGGCCCGCAAGCTTTACAATTTCGACATCGACAACGCCTATTGAGGACGAGGACCATGAGCGATCAAGACCACAAGATCCCCCGCACCGTCCCCATCCAGTCGGTGACGTTTTCCAACCCGATCAACGCCGAGATCCGCCGCGCGGCGGCGACCGGCATCTATGACATTCGCGGCGGCGGCGCGAAACGCCGGGTGCCGCATTTCGACGACCTGCTGTTCCTTGGCGCGTCGGTGTCCCGCTACCCGCTGGAAGGCTACCGCGAACGCTGCGACACCTCTGTGACGCTTGGCACCCGCTTTGCCAAGAACCCGATCAAGCTGGACATCCCCATCACCATCGCAGGCATGAGCTTCGGCGCGCTGTCGGCACAGGCGAAAGAGGCGCTCGGGCGCGGGGCGAGTGCGGCTGGCACCTCCACCACCACCGGCGACGGCGGCATGACGCCCGAGGAACGCGGCCATTCCAGCAAACTGGTCTATCAGTATCTGCCCTCGCGCTACGGGATGAACCCCGATGACCTGCGCAAGGCCGATGCGATTGAAATCGTCGTGGGTCAGGGCGCAAAACCCGGCGGCGGCGGCATGTTGCTGGGTCAGAAGATCAGCGACCGGGTGGCCGAAATGCGCACGCTGCCCAAGGGGATCGACCAGCGGTCCGCCTGCCGCCACCCCGACTGGACGGGGCCCGATGATCTGGAAATCAAGATCCTCGAACTGCGCGAAATCACCGGCTGGCGGGTGCCGATCTATGTGAAGGTTGGCGGCACACGGCCTTATTTCGACACGGCATTGGCGGTGAAAGCGGGCGCTGACGTGGTGGTGCTGGACGGGATGCAGGGCGGCACCGCCGCAACGCAGGATGTGTTCATCGAACATGTGGGCCTGCCGACGCTGGCCTGCATCCGCCCCGCCGTGCGCGCCTTGCAGGATCTGGGACTGCACCGCGAGGTTCAGCTTGTGGTCTCTGGCGGCATCCGCACCGGGGCCGATGTGGCCAAGGCGCTGGCGCTTGGTGCGGATGCGGTTGCCATCGGCACCGCCGCACTGGTCGCGCTTGGCGACAATGACCCGAAATGGGAAGACGAATACCAAAAGCTTGGCACCACCACCGGGGCCTATGACGACTGGCACGAGGGGCTGGACCCGGCGGGCATCACCACGCAGGACCCGGTGCTTGCCGCCCGGCTCGACCCGGTCGAAGGGGGGCGGCGGCTGCGCAACTACCTCAAGGTCATGACGCTGGAGGCCCAGACCATCGCGCGGGCCTGCGGACATAACCACCTGCACAATCTGGAACCCGAGGACCTTTGCGCCCTGACGATGGAGGCCGCCGCCATGGCGCAGGTGCCTCTGGCGGGCACAGACTGGTACCCCGGCAAACCGGGCAGCGGATACTGATACAAGGCGGCGCGGGGTGTGACCTCGCGCCGTTTTCACGCATAAAGACAGCAACAGGGAAACGGGAAACGACGACATGACACTTGATCTGGCAGCCTACGCAGCAGAGCGCGGCATCAAATATTTCATGATCTCCTTCACCGACCTTTTTGGCGGGCAGCGGGCCAAACTGGTGCCCGCGCAGGCAATTGCCGACATGCAGGCGGATGGCGCGGGATTTGCGGGCTTTGCCACATGGCTCGACATGACGCCCGCCCATCCCGACATGCTGGCGGTGCCGGATTCGTCCTCCGTCATCCAACTGCCCTGGAAGCCGGAGGTCGCCTGGGTCGCCTCCAACTGCGTGATGGAAGGCGAAGACGTCGCCCAGGCCCCACGTAATGTGCTGCGCCGGTTGATTGCCGAGGCCGCGGAAATGGGGCTGCATGTCAAAACCGGGGTGGAGGCCGAGTTCTTCCTGCTCACCGCCGATGGCGAGCAGATTTCTGACGAATACGATACCGCCGCCAAACCCTGCTACGACCAACAGGCGGTGATGCGCCGCTATGACGTGGTGCGCGAGATCTGCGACTACATGCTCGATCTTGGCTGGGGCCCCTACCAGAACGACCACGAGGACGCGAATGGCCAGTTCGAGATGAACTGGGAGTTTGACGACGTGCTGGCCACCGCCGACAAGCACAGCTTCTTCAAGTTCATGGTCAAGTCGGTTGCCGAAAAGCACGGTTTGCGCGCCACCTTCATGCCGAAGCCGGTCGAGGGTCTGACCGGCAATGGCTGCCATGTTCATGTGTCTGTTTGGGACGCGCCCGGCGATGCCGCCAGCACCAATGCCTTTGCGGGCGACGGGGACGGGCCGACCGGCGAGGTTGGGCTGTCGGCCCCCGGCAAGCATTTCCTGGGCGGCATCATGAGCCACGCCAGCGCATTGGCCGCGATCACCAATCCGACGGTGAACAGCTACAAACGCATCAATGCACCGCGCACCATGTCCGGGGCCACCTGGGCGCCCAATACCGTAACATGGACCGGCAACAACCGCACCCATATGGTCCGCGTGCCCGGCCCCGGCCGGTTCGAGCTGCGCCTGCCCGATGGCGCGGCAAACCCCTACCTGCTGCAAGCGGTGATCATCGCGGCGGGCCTCGACGGCATCCGCAAAGAGGCCGACCCCGGCAAGCGATACGACATCGACATGTATGCCGAAGGCCACAAGGTGCGCGGTGCGCCGAAACTGCCGCTGAACATGCTGGACGCCCTGCGCGCCTTTGACCGCGACAAGGGGTTGAAGGCGGCCATGGGCGAAGAGTTCTCGGCGGCTTTCCTGAAGCTCAAGCATCAGGAATGGAACGACTTCGTGTCCCATTTCAGCCGATGGGAAAAGGAAAACACGCTGGATATCTGATCCGGCAATCTGGGAGGAACGCAAGGCTCATGCCCCGAGAAAAGCCAATTCGCTTCGGCTTCCTGCTGCTGCCGGGCTTTCCGATGTCTTGCCTGACCTCGGCAATCGAGCCCCTGAGGGTGGCCAACGAGATCGCCGAACGCAAAGTCTTCGACTGGTGTCTTGTCAGCGAGGATGGTGGGGCGGTCCGGTCCAGCGCGCGGGTTGGCTTTGACGCCGACCACGCGCTGCCCGATACGGTCGGGCTGGACTACCTGTTCGTTCTCAGCGCCCCGGACAGCGCGTTTGCAAGCAGATCCGCAAGCCAAGGCCGGCTGCGGCATCTGGCGCGGCACGGGTCGGTGCTCGGGGCGATTAGTGGCGGTGTTTTCCCGCTGGCGCGTGCCGGTCTTCTGAACGATCACCGGGTCAGCGTGCATTGGTGCTATCGCGCCGCCTTCGTGGCCGAGTTTCCGGCCATCGAGTCGTCCGACGAGGTGATCGTGGTGGATCGCGCCCGCCAGACCGCCTCCGGCTCGGCGGCGGCGTTCGACCTGATGCTGCATCTGATCGGGGACCGGCTCGGCCCGGATGTGTCCACCGAGGTGGCCTGCTGGTTCCAGCATCCGATCATCCGCAGCACCGGCGTGCAGCAACGGGTGCCGACATTGTACGCCGACAGCACCATCGATTGCGTGCCGGAACCCGTGCGCCGGGCGATCGCGCTGCTGAATGACCATATCGAGGACACGATCAGCATCGCCGAAGTGGCAGAGCGCATGAACATGTCACAGCGTCAGCTGGAACGCCGGTTCAAAAGCGCCACGGGGCAAAGCCCGTCCGTCTACTACCGCACGCTTCGGATGAAGGCCGCGCGGCAGCTGGTGCGGTTTTCGACGCGGCCCATCACCGATATCGCCGTCGAGGTCGGATGCACGAATGCGTCGCAGCTGTCGAAGAACTACCGGTCCGTCTTCGGTCTGTCGCCGTTCGAGGATCGCCGCAACAACGTGGCCTTCCGCGACACCGGGCCGACGAATGGCCAGACGGCCAGCGCGTTCACGCGTCCGGCATTCTCTCTTCGGCAGTAACCAAGCAGGAAGTGCCTGGCACTGCCTTCCTGTCCGCCGTAATTCATCCGCTCATGGCATCGACCCGGACTGGCGACATCAGAGAAGCCGTCACCTCGACCAGAACCGGCGCATTGCGGGGCAGGCTTTTCACGCCGATCACGGACCGCGTGTGCCGTCCCCTGTCGCCAAGCATCTCGATCAGGTAGGTGGAGGCACCGTCGGCAACTGCCGATATGTCCTGAAACCCGTCATCATGGGCGATATAGCAGGTCAGGCGCAGAATCCGTCTCAGGTTCTCCAGCCCGCCCGCCGAGTGGTTCAACCAGGCCAGCGCCTGTTCCGCACAGATGCGCGCGGCCATGGCGGCCTCGGTGCAGCTGACGTCCATGCCGACCTTGCCGACAACCGCAAGCTGCCCCGCCTGCTTCGGGATCTGACCGGCCAGAAAGGCAGTCGTGCCGTCGATGATCACCAGCTCATAGGGGTATTGCGTCCCTTCCGGTTTGGGCAAGCGACCCGCGACAGCGGCAAGATCACCGCGAGAGCCCATCAGCATTGTCGTCATCCGGCTTGGGTTCGGCTCAGTCACGGGGCTCTCCTTTCAGGCGATGCAGGGACCAGCCCGACCACTGGATCGACCAGACGCCGATGCACAGGACGATGGCGACCGCGCTCAGAACATGGTTCGGGGCGATCAGCAGGGCCGCCGCAAGCATCAGCGTGCCACGGCCGATCCAGCCAAGCGCCCGGCCGCCAAGCCACCCCGTCAGGGCGATGGACAAACACACGATGGCGGCGGCCGATCTTGACAGCACCTCCAGCAGATCGCCCCATCCGCCCTGCCCTAGAAGCACCGGATTGGCGACGAACAGAAAGGGGATGACATAGGCGGGCATGCCCAATGCGAAGGCGCGCCATCCGACAGAGGTGGAACTCGATCCGGCAATCGGCGCGGCTGCGAAGGCCGCCACCGCGACGGGCGGGGTGATCTGGCCCAGAACAGCATAGTAGAACACGAATAGATGCGCCGACAGTGGCGTCGCCCCGAGCTCGACCAGCGCGGGGGCGACCAGCGTGGCCTGGATGATATAGGCGGGCGTCGTCGGCATCCCCATGCCGAAGATAAAGGCCGCGATCATGGCAAGGAACAGCGCGGCATAGAGATTGCCATTGGCAAAGGCGATGACAAGGCTGCTGAAGCGAAACCCGAGCCCTGAAATCTGGACGATGCCCACGATGATCCCCGCCGAGGCGCAGGCAATGGCGACCGTCATGGCGGCGCGGGCCCCGAGGTTCAACCCTTCGGCCAGCACCATGGGCGACACCCAGGTCGAGCGCCGCAGGAAGGGCGTCACCAGCGTTGCCACCACGCCGTAGAAGGCCGACAGGCTGGGGGTGTAGCCCATCATCAGGAACGTGGTGATGACGATCAGGGGCAAGATAAAGGTCCAGCCAGCCGAGAATTCCCGCATCGTCGCGCCCTTTTCGACGCGCTCCAGCGGTTGCAAACCGTGCTTGAGCGCTTCCCAGTGGACCGCCACGAAAAGTGACAGGAAGAACAGAACGGCAGGCAATGCGGCAGCGGTGATCACCTCCTGGTAGTTGATGCCCAGAATTGCCGCCATCAGGAAGGCGGCGGCGCCCATGATCGGCGGCGTGATCTGCCCGCCGGTCGATGCCACGGCCTCGACAGCGCCCGCGAAGGTCTTGGGGTAGCCGAGTTTCTTCATCATCGGGATGGTGATCGCCCCGGTGGTCGCAACATTGGCCACGGAACTGCCCGACATCATGCCCATCAGGGCACTGGCCACCACGGCCATCTTGGCCGGGCCGCCCCGCGTTGCACCGGTCGCGGCCTTGGTGACGTTGACGAAGAAATCGCCGCCGCCGATCACCTGCAAGAGCGCGCCGAACACCACGAAGAGAAAGATGAAACTGGTGGACACCCCAAGCGCGACCCCGAAGATGCCTTCGAAGCTGAAATACATCTGGTCCACGAACTCGTTGAGGTCGACGCCGCTATGGGCCAGCGGTCTGAGAAATCCGATATGGCGCAGCTCTGGCCCGATGAAGCCGTAGAGAATGAAGATCAGGCACAGCGCCGTAATCGCCATGCCAAGCGCGCGCCGGGTCAGTTCCAGCACCACCACGATGGTGCCTATGGCTACAAACAGCTCAATCGGCGTCGCATCCCGCGTCCATGGCGGGCGCACTACGATCGACGCGTGGTTGACGACAAGGTAGCCCAGGCAGACGACCGAAAGCGCGATCAGGGCGAGGTCGACCGCCTTCTGAACGGCACCGCCCTTCATGCCATAGATCAGGAAGCCGATCACCAGCGCCAGCAACAGATGCGTCCCGCGCACGATCAGATCGGGAAACAGGGTCAGGGGCGAGGCGACGAGAAGATGGAAAAGCGCCATCGCCACCGCCAGCACCGTCACCGTTCTTTCCAGGGGGATGGGCATTGGGGTCACCTAAGCTTCGCTGCGGGCATCACTGGCCCGCCAGCCGTAAACATCGGACATCAGGGGGGCAGAGGTCACGAGCGGCAACAAAGCATCACCGCTCGTGACCAGAGGTGTCTCAGTCGAGGCGAGGATCATCCATCGGGATGCCCTGCTCTTCGTAGAACCGGGCCGCGCCGGGGTGGATCGGTACGAACATGCCACGTCCAGCGGTATCCTGCTCGATATATTGCAGCAGGGCATGGGTCTGCTGGAACCGGTCGAGATTGTTCCAGATCGCAGAGGTCACCCGGTAGGCCGTGTCGTCGCTCATGTCGTCGGAGGCAAACAGGAAGGTCGTGGTCCCCACGGTCAGCGCCGGTTCGCTCTGGCCTTGATAGAGCCCCACCGGCAATGTCACTTCCGCGAAGCCCGAACCGTGCAGGTCCAGGTATTCCGCCACACGCTCCTCATCCAGCGAAAGCACCCGGATCTCACGCGCCGTTTCCGTCGCCAGAACCGTGGAATGGGGATAGAGCGCAACCCACATCACCGCATCCAGCTGGCCGTCCCGCAAGGCGCTTTGCGATTCCGCCCAGCTCAGCGGATGCACCTGGCCGCCACCGGCCTCGATATCCTCGATGCTCATGTCGTAGACCGACAGCAGGTTGTTGAAGGCCAGCCACGATGTCTGGCCGGGCTGGCCGGCGCTGATCTGACGACCGACCAGATCCTCGACCGAGTGAATGTCGGACTCGGCATCGACCCAGATCTGGATCGCGCTCGGGAAGAAGGTCATCAGCCCGCGCACGTTCTGGATCGGGCTGTCAGGTGTCGCCGGGTCGCGCCCGGCCCAGGCATCCGCTGCGTTGCTGGCTGAGGTGATGCCCAGATCGACATCGCCCGACGACACCCGCAGCAGGTTGGGGCCGGATCCGCCGGGTTGCACGCCGATGATGCTGTCGGCGAACTCGCCGCGCAGCAGATCGCCAAGGCCGGTTGCGACCACGTTGAAGGTGCCGCCGCTTGGGCCACCGCCGATATTCAGAAAGTCAGGATCCTGTGCAAAACCCGGCGAGGTCACGGACAAGGCGAGAGCGATGCCGCCTGCCGCAGCAAGCAATCCGCGTCGATTGATCGAATTAGTCATGGGAAGTCCTCCTGGTTCGGATACCCCAAGGGACACATGATTCCACGGATTGTGCTAAGCATTTTATGAGCATTTCTGATATAAAATGATAATCTATAAGTAAATCGAATAACAAGATAACCCGCCGGTATCAAAGTGCCGCCGGTTTCTCCCATCTTGGTCTGAGGGTTTCCTTCATATGCTCCACGAAATGCTCGGCTGCGGGCGTCAGGGATCGCCCCTGCCGGGTGATCAACCCAAGCTCTCGAAACAGCGGCGGGTTCAAAAGGGTCCGGAACACCACGTCGTTCTCGATCGGGTTCACCGACATCTTCGGCAGCGCCGCAATCCCCAGATTGGTCTTCAGCAGCGACAGAACCGTCGCGATGTTCGACACCTCGATCCAAGGGGAACTGACGTTGTCAGGCTGATCGACGAGTGTGTCCAGCAGCGGCCGCAACCCCGTATCGGCGGCGAAGGAGATGAACGGATAACCGGCCAGGTCTTTCCAGGTTAGCGGGCCCGTTTCCCCGGCCAGGGGGTGCGACTTATGAACGACCGCCCCGAACGGATCGCGCAGCAAGGGTTCGAACTGCACCCCCGCAACGTGATCGGTCCGCCCTGCCACCCCCAGATCGACCTCGCCGCTCAGCACGCGGTCACACACACCGGTGGAATTGTCATCGCGCAAGGAAATGCGGGTCTTGGGAAAGGCCGCGGAAAAGCTTTGAATCGTGCGCGGCAGAACAACCGTGGCGACCGAGGGCAGCACCGCCACCGCGACGCTGCCTTGTGTCCCGTCCGCGGCGGCGTGGAAATCGGCCAGCGTTGTATCGAGGTCGTTCAGCGTGCGCTCGATCCCCGGCAGAAAGGTCGCGCTGGCCTTGGTCAGGGCCAGAACTTTCGTGGACCGGTCGAACAGCTTCAGGCCAAGGGCCTCTTCCAGTTGCCGGATCGCCATTGTCACCGACGGCTGCGAGGTGCCAAGCCGCTCTGCCGCGCGGGTGAAAGAGCCTTCCCGCGAGACCGCCACGAAGGCCCGAAGCTGTGCGAGGGTAATCTTCATCCTGTTCGCGCCGTCCTTCAATTTCGCGGGGGATGTCCCCGCGACAAAGCTGACGGCAGCAGGCCGGATTGTCGATTCCTTCTTTGCGCTTCTGCGCTGGCCCTCATACCGACCACGCGTATTTCAGGTCTCTTGGGCGCATGTAACGGCAGATCGGACTGCGAGGCGTGATGCTCTTGTGCAAGGCCGCACGCTCTGGAACAGTCGCCCGGTGAACACAGGGAGCAAAGCGATGACCGACGTGACTGGATTGACCGCAGGCATGTACCTGACCCGCCTTCTGGCGCTTTACGGGGTGGATACGGTCTTTGGCATCCCCGGTGTGCATACGGTGGAGCTCTATCGTGGCCTGCCCGGATCGGGCATTCGCCACATGACACCGCGCCATGAACAGGGGGCGGGGTTCATGGCCGACGGCTATGCACGGGTCAGCGGGCGGCCCGGTGTCTGTTTCATCATTTCCGGCCCTGGCATGACCAATATCGCCACCGCCATGGGGCAGGCCTATGGCGATTCCATCCCAATGCTGGTGATCTCGGCGGTAAACTCCCATGGCCGCATGGGTTCGGGCGAGGGCTGGCTGCATGAACTGCCGAACCAGCAGGCGCTTGTGTCCGGCGTGTCGGCCTTTTCACGCACGATCCACACGGTCGAGGAACTGGCCCCGGCGCTGGCGCAGGCCTTCGCGGTGTTCGAGGGCGGCAGGCCCCGGCCCGTGCATCTGGAAATTCCCATCAACATCATGACCGCGCCCGCCGATCACCTGCCGCTGCCCAAGGCGCCCATGCGGATCGCGCGGGCGGCCCCCGATGCAAGCGCGCTGGCCGAGGCGGCGGAGCTGTTGAACGGGGCCGAAGCGCCGGTGATCCTCGCTGGCGGCGGCGCGCGGAATGCGGTGGCGCTGCGGGCGCTGTCCGAGGCGCTGGACGCGCCAGTGGTGATGACCGCCAATGCCCGTGGCCTGCTGCCGCCCGACCATCCGCTTGGCGTGTCGCTGACCGCCTCGCAGCCGGAAACGCGGGCACTGGTGGCCAATGCCGACGTGGTGCTGGCGCTTGGCACCGAAATGGGGCGCACGGATTACGACATGTATGAGGATAACGGCTTCCGCATCCATGGCCGCATGATCCGCGTCGATGTGGACCCGGTGCAGATGGCCCGCAGCGCCGCGCCCGAGATCGGGATCGTGGCGGATGCGGCCACCACCACCGCAGCCTTACTGGACCTCGCCACGCCTGACCAACACAAGGACGGCGCAGCGCGGGCAATGGCGGCGTCAGCCGGGCGCATGGTGCTGGACGACGCCATGCGCGGCGATCTGGCGATGCTGGACTTGATCCGCGATACGCTGCCCGATGTGGTCATCATGGGCGACAGCAGCCAAGCGGTCTATGCGGGCAATCTGGGATTTGCCAGCGCCAAGCCGGGGCACTACCACAGTTCCACCACCGGCTTCGGGACATTAGGCTACGGCCTGCCCGCCGGGATCGGGGCGCGGATTGCCAGCGGCGGCCCCGTTGTGGTGCTGTCGGGCGATGGCGGGTTCCAGTTCTCCTCGCCCGAGATGGCCAGCGCCGTCGAGGCCGAGGCGCCGGTGATCGTCATGCTCTATGACAATTCCGGCTATGGCGAGATCAAGAGCTATATGGTCGCCAAGCAGATCGGCACCGTTGGCGTGGACCTCTATACGCCTGATCTGAAGGCGCAGGCGGAGGCCAGCGGATGGGCCGTGGCAGGCGTCGCGGACCCTGCGGAGTTGCCCGAGCTGTTGACGAAAGCCGCCGCCGATACCCGCCCGACGATGATCTACTACACCGACACGCTGCGCGAGGCGTTTCAGGCGGGGCTCTGACCCCGCCCATGCGGCGCTGACCAGTCGATGAGCGGCCCCGCCGGCACGATGCCAAGCGGGTTGCGCAGTTCTGACGGGGAAAAATAGCCCTGTTTGTAGATGTCGAATCGCACGGTGTCGGCCACCCCCGGCATGGCGTAAATCTCGCGCGCATAGGCCCAGAGATTGGGGTAATCCATCAGCCGCCTTATGTTGCATTTGAAGGCGTAGTGATAGGCCACGTCGAAGCGGGCGAGCGTCGGGAAGAGCCGGATATCGGCCTCGGTGAAGCGCTCGCCCATCAGGTAGCGGTTTGTCGCCAGATGGGCCTCGATCTCATCGAGCAGGTCAAAAACCTGCGCCACCGCCTCGTCATAGGCGGCCTGTGTCTTGGCGAACCCGGCGCGATAGACACCGTTATTAACGTCGCGATAGATGCGGGCGTTCCATGCCTCGATGCCGTAGCGTAAGGGTTCCGGTGCGAAATCGGGGCCGGGGAAGGCGTCGTTCAGCATCCGCACGATATCGGCGCTTTCGTTCGAAACCGGCTGGCGCGTTTCCCGGTCCCACAGAAGCGGCACGGTGATGCGGCCCGTGAAGGGCTGCGGTGTGCGGGCGTAGACCTTATGCAGGGCGGTGACGCCAAGCTCTGGATCGGCGAACTCCCCCTCCGCATCATAGACCCAGCCATCGGGTGTCCGGCGTGGCCGGGCATAGGCCACCGTGATCTGCTCTTGCAGACCTTTCAGCGCCCGGATCAGCAGCGCCCGATGCGCCCAGGGGCAGTTCCACGCGGCATAGAGGTGGTAGCGCCCCGGATCGGGGGTGAAGGGGCCGTCATGGGTGATCCAGTGCCGGATCGTGGCCTTCTGGCGCTGAAACTTGCCGTCTTCGGACGTGTCCGGGCCGGGGTCCTCGGCGTGGTAATTCCCGTCGATCATCAGGCCCATGGCTGCTCTCCTTTCCGTCGTCCCAACCTAGCTGCGCCCGGCGCGTGATCAAGCGCCGCCCCTGAACAGGTGCTGTGCGCCCGGGTGACGGCACGGAAAGCGAGAGAAATGGCGCAATCTGCAAGTGACATATGGCGGGGGCGTTCCTACCTATCCTGAAAGCCCCAATGCACAGACGAGGATGGTCATGCGGTTCACGGTCAATGGTGTCCCCCGCGAGGTGGATGTGGAAGGCGACATGCCCTTGTTGTGGGTGCTCAGGGATGAGCTGGGGATCGCAAGCGTCAAATATGGCTGCGGCATCGCCCAATGCGGGGCCTGCACGGTGCATGTGGATGGCATCGCCATGCGGTCCTGCCAATTGCCGGCCGACAGTCTGGAGGGCGCCGCAATCACGACCCTGGAGGGGCTTGCACCGGGCGAAACCCTACATGCGGTGCAGGAGGCATGGATCGCCCATCAGGTCGCGCAATGCGGCTATTGCCAGGCGGGTCAGATGATGCAGGCCGCCGATCTTTTGGCCACCGTGCCGGACCCCACGGATGCCGATATCGACGATTTCATGGGCGGCAACCTGTGCCGCTGCGGCACCTATCCGCGCATCCGCGCCGCCATTCACGACGCCGCCGCGCGTCTGAGCGAGGGCTGAACCATGTCGCGTGTTGGAACGATTGCCCGCCGCAGTTTCCTCATTGGCTCCGCCGTTCTGGCGGG
>NZ_MNBL01000087.1 GCF_001879695.1 Nioella sediminis | reverse complement strand
TCCGCCGTTCTGGCGGGCGGTGTGGCCTTCGGGGTCTACACCGTGCGCCGCCCGCATGAAAACCCGCTGGAGGCGGGGCTGGCCGAGGGTGAGGTGACCTTCAACCCCTGGGTGCTTGTGGGGCCCGAGCGGATCACCCTGATCACCCCACACGCCGACGTGGGTCAGGGCGTGGCGCATATGCAGGCCATGCTGCTGGCCGAGGAAATGCGGCTGGAACCGGGGCAATTCGACATCAGCTTCGGCGACCCGTCGCCCGCCTATTGGAACAGGGCCATGGGCGTGGAAGGCGCGCCTTTCCTGTCCAGCGACCAGGGCTTTGCCGCGCGCACGACCCGCACCGCCATGGGGGCCGTCATGAAGGTGCTGGGGATGCAGGTGACGGGCGGCTCCACCTCCACCCCGGACAGTTTCGACAAGCTGCGGCAGGCGGGCGCGATGGCGCGCGAGACCCTGCGCCGCGCGGGCGAGATCCGCACCTCCATCCCCGTGGATCAGCTGCGCTGCGAAGCAGGCGCGGTGGTTTTGACCGACGGCACCCGCATTCCCTATACG
This sequence comes from Nioella sediminis, assembly GCF_001879695.1. Taxonomy (GTDB): domain Bacteria; phylum Pseudomonadota; class Alphaproteobacteria; order Rhodobacterales; family Rhodobacteraceae; genus Nioella; species Nioella sediminis. Next base: position 404 of record NZ_MNBL01000087.1, on the reverse strand, counting down.
GAGCTTGCCGCGCAGGCCGCCACGATCGACCCGGTCGAGGACGCGCCCCTGACACCGCGCAGCGATTGGCGGCTCATCGGGCAGGAAACCGAGCGGCTCGATATCGTGGCGAAATCCACCGGGCAGCAGGTCTACGGGATCGACCTGAGCGTCGAGGGCATGGTCCATGCCGCCGTGCGGGTGAACCCGCGCCGGGGTGTGCTGCATGGCTATGACGCCAGCGCCGCACGCTCCATGCGCGGGGTGTCGGAGGTGGTCGAGGTGACGAATGGTGTGGCCGTTATTGCCGACAACACCTGGCGCGCCTTTCAGGCGGTGAACGCGGTGGACTGTGACTGGGGCCCCGCCCCCTACCCCGCCGAGCAGGCCGACCATTGGGCCGAGGTGGCCGCCAGCTTCACCGA
>NZ_MNBL01000086.1 GCF_001879695.1 Nioella sediminis | reverse complement strand
CGGGCCGATGGTGACGTGGAGGCGGCGCTACGCGGCGATGTGATCGAGGCCGAATACCGCGCGCCCTACGTGGCGCATCAGCCGCTGGAGCCTTTGAATGCCATCGTGCGGGTGACAGAGGCGGGCGCAGAGGTCTGGACCGGCCACCAGATGCCGCGTTTCCTGCAACAGCAGGTGGCGGCAATCACCGGCCATGAGGCCGATCAGGTGACGCTTCACAACCAGTTTTCGGGCGGCAGTTTCGGCCACCGGCTGGAGTTCGAGCATGTAAGGCTTGCCACCGAAATCGCCCTGCAGATGCCCGGCGTGCCGGTCAAGCTGACCTTCCAGCGGGAAGAGGATTTCGCGCAGGACTTCCCCCGCCAGATCGGCATGGCGCGCGGGCGCGGTGCGGTGGCGAATGGCCGGGTCGAGGCCGCCGATATCCAGATTGCGGCGGTATCCTCCTCGCGCAGCCAGATGGGCCGGATCGGGCAGACCGTACCCGGCGCTGACAGCCAGATCCCGGCGGGCGTGTGGAACGCGCCCTATGCGATCCCGTCCTACCGGGTGCGCGCCTACGCGGTGCCGGAACTGGCGCCGACCTCGTCCTGGCGATCCGTCGGGGCGTCTTCGAGCGGGTTCTTTGGCGAGAGTTTCCTAGACGAGCTGATCCATGCGGCGGGCGCCGATCCGCTGGCCGAACGGCTGCGGCTGGCCAATGACCCGCGCGCGGTGGCGGTGCTGGAGGCCGTGGCCGAGATGTCGGGCTGGGGTCGCGAGCCCGGCGAAAACCGGGGGCTCGGGGTAGCCATGGTCGAAAGCTTCGGCGTGCCCGTGGCGGAGGTGATCGAGGTGGAAAACACCGCGCAAGGCATCCGCATCCACGACGTCTGGGTCGCGGCAGAGGTGGGCACGGTGGTGGACCCGGTGGCCTTCGAGAACCAGGTGCAGGGCGGGGTGGTCTGGGGCCTTGGCCACGCGATCAACTGCGAGATCACCTATGCGGACGGCATGGCGGAGCAGTCGAATTTCGACTGGCACGACGGCATGCGCATCTGGCAGGCGCCACGGATCGCCGTGCGCGGCGTGGAACTGGGCGGTTCCGTGCGTGGCATCGGGGAACCCCCCGTGCCCCCTGCCGCCCCCGCGCTGGCCAACGCGATCTTCGCCGCCACTGGTCAACGCCTGAGGGAGATGCCATTCAACAGGTTCGTTGATTTCGTCTGACGGCAGGACGCGCTTCGACGCAGAGCGAAGCGTCGGCTATTGACCTTCCCTGTGCCGCCCTGTCAGGTGCGCGGGGAAGGAGCCCCCTGATATGACCCCCAACATCACCCGCGCAAGCTGGCTCATGATCCTCGTGCTGGGGCTAACCTGGGGCGCGACCTTCATGGTCATCGAGATCGCGCTCCGCGGCATCACGCCCTTCTGGCTGGCCGCAGCCCGCATCGGCTTTGCCGCCGCGCTGATGACGGCGGTATGGCTCGCGCGCGGCGGGCGGCTCTTTCTGGAGGCGGCGCGGGACTGGCCTGCCATGGTGATGATTGGCCTGCTCAGTTCCGCCGTGCCCTTCATGCTGCTCAGCTGGGGCCAGCAATACACCACCTCGGGCTTTGCAGGCGTGTCGATGGCTGCCGTGGCGCTGATGGTGCTGCCGCTGGCGCATGTGATGGTGCCGGGCGAACGGATGACGCTGCGCCGCACAGCGGGCTTCGCAATCGGCTTCGCGGGCGTCGTGGTGCTGATCGGGACGCAGGCTTTTTCCTCAACCGGGGCGGCGCTGGAACCTTTCGGGCGGCTGGCCTGCCTTGGCGCGGCGGGCTGCTATGCGCTGAGCTCGGTCTGGATGCGCCGCCTGCCCGCAATTGACCCGATCGGGCTGGCCACCGTCTTGCTGATCATTGGGGCGGCGATGGTGCTGCCCGCCGCATGGATCGTGGAGGGCCCGCCACCGGCCGTGGACGGACAAACGCTGGCGGTGCTGGCGCTGCTTGGGCTGGTGCCGACGGCGGCGGCCAATATCCTGCGGGTCGTGGTGATCCGCACGGCAGGCCCCACCTTCATGAGCCTCACGAACTACATCGTGCCGGTCTGTTCCGTGGTTCTTGGCGCGCTGGTCCTGTCGGAACCGCTGCCGCCCTCACTGCTGTGGGCGCTGGCACTGATCCTTGCGGGCGTGTTCCTGAGCCAGTGGGGCGCGTTGCAGCGGCTGTTCCGGGGGTGAGACGGCGTGGTCAAACCGCGGCCTGCACCGCCGCCACGACCTCGCCCACCACGTTCTGCAACAGCCCTTCGTCTTCGCATTCCGCCATCACGCGGATCAGCGGCTCGGTCCCCGATTTGCGGATCAGGAGCCGGCCCGAGCCTTCCAGCCGCGCCTCTGCCTCGGCAATGGCCTGCTGCACCTGCGCCTCTTCCAGCGGGGTCTGACCCGCCGCGAAACGCACGTTCTTGAGCAGTTGCGGGACACGCTCGAAACTGCGGGCAAGATCGCTTGCGCGTTTGCCGGTGCGGGTCATCTCGGCCAGGAACTGCAACCCCGCGATCAAACCGTCGCCGGTGGTGGCATAGTCGGTCATCACGATATGGCCCGACTGCTCGCCACCAAGATTCAGCCCGTATTGGCGCATTGCCTCAACCACGTAGCGGTCACCGACCGGGGTGCGGTGCAGGTTGATCGCACGCTCGGCCAGATAGCGTTCCAGCCCCAGATTGGACATGACCGTCGCGGCCAGCGTGTGGCCCTTCAGGCGGCCTTCTTCGGCCCATCTGTTCGCAAAGAGCGCCATGATCTGATCGCCGTCCGCCACCTCGCCGCGTTCGTCGATGATGATCACCCGGTCGGCGTCTCCATCGAGGCAGATGCCCAGATCGGCCCGCGTCTCGCGGATCAGGGCCTGCGCGGCGGCGGGTTTGGTCGAACCCACGCCATCGTTGATGTTGAACCCGTTGGGGGCGACGCCGAGCGGGATCACCTCGGCCCCCAGTTCCCACAGAACCTCGGGCGCGGCCTTGTAGGCGGCCCCGTTGGCGCAGTCGATCACCACGCGCAGCCCGTCAAGGCTGAGCCCATGCGGGAAGGTGCCCTTGACCCGCTCCACGTAACGCGCGCGGCCGTCGTCGATCCGCTTGGCGCGGCCGATGTTTTCCGCCTGCGCGGGCTGGATGTCGGAAAAGACCAGCGCTTCGATCTCGCGCTCCGCCTCGTCCGACAGCTTGAAGCCGTCGGGGCCGAAGAACTTGATACCATTGTCGGTGGCCGGGTTGTGGCTGGCGGAAATCATCACGCCCAGATCGGCACGCATGGAGGTCGTGAGCAGCCCCACGGCGGGCGTCGGCACCGGGCCGAGCAGCAGCACGTTCATGCCGGTCGAGGTCAGACCCGCCGTCAGTGCATTCTCGATCATATAGCCCGACAGCCGCGTGTCCTTGCCGATCACCACCCGATGGCCGGGGCTTTGGTCGCGCCGGAAGTAGCGCCCCGCCGCCGCGCCCAGTTTCAGCGCCAGTTCCGCCGTCATCGGGAAGCTGTTGGCGCGGCCACGCACGCCGTCGGTACCGAAGAGTTTGCGAGTCATGCCTGTCCCTCTGCTGCCGCGCGCCACAGCGCGATCATCTGTCTGTGCACTTCTGTATCATGAACCCGCAGCATCTGGACCCCCTGCCCAAGCGCCCATAGGCCGATTGCTGCCGATGCGGGACCGCGATCGTGAGGATCGGGGATATTGCCGATGCGCCCGATGCTGGCCTTGCGCGATACCCCAAGCAAAATGGGGCAGCCAAGCGCGTGAAAGAGCGATATGCGGCCAATCAGTGCCAGATTGTGCGCCTCGCGCTTGCCAAAGCCGATACCGGGATCGACGAGGATTTTTTCACGCGGGATACCGGCGGCCTCGGCTGCGGCGACGGATGTTTCAAGGCTGTCATAAACGTCGAGCAATGCGTCGGAATAATCCGGGTTGTCCTGCATGGTATCGGGCAGGCCCTGCGCGTGCATCAGGCAGACAGGCGCGCCGGTTTCCGCCGCCAGCCCTTGCATTCCCTTGTCGAAGGTGAAGGCCGAGACATCGTTGATCAACTGCGCCCCTGCAACCAAAGCGGCCCGCGCCACGGGGGCCTTGCGGGTGTCGATGGAAATGGGCGTGTCGATCCCTGCCGCGCGGATCGCGGCGATGACAGGCGCGGTGCGGGCGATTTCCTCGTCTACCGGCACTTCGGCGGCGCCCGGGCGGGTGCTTTCACCGCCGAGGTCGAGGATATGCGCACCCTCGTCCAGCATCCGGCGCACCTGCGCCATGGCGGCCTCGGGATTGTTGAACTCGCCGCCATCGGAAAAGCTGTCCGGCGTCAGGTTCAGGATGCCCATGATGCGGGGCATGTCCAGCGTCAGCCCGGCAATGGGCGCGCGCGGCGCGGTCAGGCGGGTCAGCACCTTTGACGGCACCGCATCGGCGGGGATCACACGCGGGGGGGCGTGGCGCGACAGCTCTTCGACATGGGTGAACCAGGCCCAGGTTCCCGCCAGAGGAAAAGCGGCAGCAGGCCGAGCCGGGTCGGTCTGGGCAATCGGGCGATAATAGAGCGTCATCGGCGCCTCCTTTGGCGTCCCGATACCGTCATGGGGCCCTGCGGGCAAGGTTCAGAGCGCGGGCATCGCGGTCGGGGCCAGCACCGTCAGCGCGATATCGGCCTTGGGCGCGTCGCCACCCAGGAACAGCATCCCCTCCGCCTCGAAACGTTCAGCGAGCCACAGCGCCAGCGCCTCGCCCGAGCGGACCGAGGTTTCGGGGCCGTCGACGCTGTCCAGCACCAGCTTGGACGGCGCCCATACGGAAATGCGGTCATGCTTCATCGCCCAGTCCAGTTCGGTCCGGGTCTCGACCACCACGCAGCGGTCGTCATGGCTGGCCAGGATCCAGGCGTTCTGTTCGATGGCCAAAAGGTCGATGCGCCGCTGCGGCATGGCGTGATCGGCGACCGGCACCCCGATATCGGGGCGGCCCACACAGAGGATCACCGGCTTGCCCTGCGTTTCCAGCCGGTCCAGCAGCGCCGCCAGATCGGGGCGCGCGATGGCCGCGTTCGAAAGATACACCACCAGCGGATGCGGCGCGCCGTCCTTCAGCAGCGACAGGCGCGGGCGTTCGGGGGCGGTGCGTACGATCTCGACGCCAAGCGCAAATGGCCCCCGGTCGAGTTTCTCTATCCGCACGAAGCAACGCGCGGCCAGTGGGTGCGCCAGGATCCGCTCGGCGATACGGGCGGCGAGCGTTTCCAGCAGGTTCAGGCGTTCGGCCTGGAGCTCATGGTCGATGGCCTCGGAAATCGTGTCGTAAGACAGGATCCGGTCCACATCATCGGCATCGGGATTGGCGGCGGACCGCACCTCGACCACGACGTTGAAGCGCACCCGCTGCAAGAGCCCGCGTTCCTGCTGGAACGCGCCGATCTCGACCTCGCGTTCGTGGTCAGAGAGGCTGATCCGGTCCAGCGGATCGTTACCGGCTGTGGCCTTAGCGCGTTCGGACGGGTGCGCAAAGGCAAGGCGGGTTTCATCGGACATGGGGCTTGGCCTCCGGGGCCGGTCAGGACAGTCGCGCCCTTCTAGCAGGCCAGCGCGCGGGATGCACGGGTCTGAGGCGTCACTGTTGGCCGGGAATGCGACGCCCCGTCAGCGACCGCGATAGAAGAGGTGCACACCGATTTCAGCGGTCTGCGGAAATTCCCGCGCCCAGGAGGGATTGACCCAGTTGGCGTGGTAATGCGTCGCGCCCGAGGTCAGGTTGCGCGGGCCGCCGTCGATCATGATGCGGGCGATGCGGCCAAGCCGTTCATGGATCGCGTGGTCGGTCACGGTTTCGGGGCGGCCATCGCAGGTATAAGTGAACTGGCAGGCCCAGCGCCGCCCGGTGCCCTGATTGACGACACCACAGATCGTATCCGGGTAATTTGCGTGATCGACCCGGTTCAGGATGACCTCTGCCACCGCGAACTGGCCTGCCACGCTTTCGCCGCGCGCCTCGAAATAAAGCGCCTCGGTCAGGCATTGCCACTGGCGCCCGCCGCGGGCGCGGCCCATGGCGTCAAGCTCTGCCGCCGTATAGGGGGCCACACCACCGGTCTGATCCAGTCCCTGCCCGGTATAGGGCGCGCCAAGCGCCGACAGGCGCAGCGGGCTGACCGCGCGCATGCCGCTATGTTCTTGACCCATGACCGAGGTGAAGAGAGAGCCGAGCGTATGGGTCGGATCAGTGGAGGTTGACGCCACGACATCGGCCTGCGCGAGGCTGGCGGTGAAAAGCAATGCGGTGGCAGCGGCCTTCACGGCGCGCAAAATCTTCGGCTGTCCCATTCTGGGCATCCCCCATTGACCGGTGTTTCCCGGCTCTGCTTCGACCTCATACATGTACCGGACAGATCGCCAATCGACCAAACCGGTGCTCAATCTAGTGACAGCCCCTTAACAGGACCCCAACGACTAGGGGTCGCAGCCAAGAGAATCATTTAACGTCGGCTTATAATGGGCTGGAATCCCGCCGTTTATATGTCAGCAATGGACAGTTGTGCGGCCGCAAGTTTGGCAACCGGCACCCGGAAGGGCGAGCAAGAGACATAATCGAACCCGGCGGATCTGCTGAAGGCGATCGAATCGGGATCGCCGCCATGTTCGCCACAAATCGACAGGGTGATGCCCTGCCGCGCCGCGCGTCCCCGCTCGGCACCGAGTAGCAGCAACTCACCCACCCCGTCACGATCCATGCGCTGGAACGGGTCCTCAGGGTAGACACCCTGATTGACATAGGCCGACATGAACCGCCCCGCATCGTCGCGCGACAGGCCATAGGTCATCTGCGTCAGGTCATTGGTGCCGAAGGACAGGAAGGCGGCATGTTCCGCGATCTCACCCGCACGCAGCGCCGCGCGGGGCGTTTCCACCATGACGCCCAAGCGGTAGGTGAAATTCACCCCGGTCTCATTGCGCACCGCGGCGGCAACCGCGTCGACGCGGTCCTTGATCAGCTCTACCTCGCGCTTGGCGCTGACCAGCGGGATCATGATTTCCGGCACCACCGGGTCGCCACCTTCGGAGGCGGCCACGGTCGCCTCGAATATGGCGCGGGCCTGCATTTCGTAGATGCCTGCCACGGTGATGCCAAGCCGCACGCCCCGCATCCCCAGCATCGGGTTGAACTCCTGCAAGGCCTCGATCCTGGCGGCAACGCGGCTCACGGGCAGGTCCAGCGCCTCGGCCAGCGCCCGGATCCCATCGCGGTCGCCGGGCAGGAATTCATGCAAGGGCGGGTCGAAGAGGCGGATGCAGACGGGCTGGCCCTGCATCAGCTTGAAGAGCTCGATGAAATCGCCGCGCTGCATCGGCAAGAGCCGTTCCAGCGCCGCTTTGCGATCCTCGGGATCTTCGGTGAAGATCATTTCCCGCATCACGGTCAGACGGATGGGGTCGAAGAACATGTGCTCGGTCCGGCACAGGCCGATGCCGTCAACACCGAAGGTCTGCGCCAGCCGCGCATCCTCGGGCGTATCGGCATTGGCGCGGATGCCGATATCGCGCGCTGCGTCGGCCCATTTCAGCAAGGTGGCGAACGCCCCGCTCATGTCGGGCTCGATCATCCTGACCGCGCCGACCAGAACCTGCCCGGAACTGCCGTCGATGGTGATGATGTCGCCCTCATGGAACACCCTGCGGCCCGGCACGGTCAGGGTCTTCTTGCGATGGTCGAGCTGAAGATCGGTGGCGCCCGACACGCAGGGCACACCGAGACCACGGGCGATCACCGCCGCGTGGCTGGTCATGCCGCCGCGTTCGGTAAGGATGCCTTCGGCGGCATGCATGCCACGAATATCCTCGGGGCTGGTTTCGCGACGCACGAGAATGCAGGGTTCATTCTGCGAACTCGCGGCCTGCGCCGCGGCGGCGGTAAAGACGAGCTTGCCGGTTGCCGCACCGGGGGCCGCGGCAATGCCGCGGGTCAGCACGTCGCGCGGGGCCTCAGGGTCGAGCTGGCGGTGCATCATCTGGTTGAGCGTAAACGGAGCGATGCGCATCAACGCCTCTTCGCGCGGGATGATCCCGTCCTCGGCCAGATCGACAGCGATGCGCACATCTGCGCGCGCTGAACGGGGCACCCGAACGGCATCGAGAATGGCAAGCCGTCCTTCCATCAGGGTGAACTCGATCTGCATTTCCTCGCGCAGGCGGGTGCGGATCAGATGGCCTGCATCGCGCAGCGCCGCGACCTGGTCGGGGCAGCGATCCTCTAGCGCGGTGCCGCGCGGGTCGGTCTCGATGAACTGGGCATCCGCCTCGCTCAGCGCCGCGCGGCCCTGGCTTTGCGGCAGGTAGCGCCCGGTGATCTGCGGCTCTCCGGTATCGGTTGACACGAATTGCAGGACACCGGCGCCGGTTTCCTCCCTGCCGATGGACAGCGCCATGCGCTGCACGACAAGGCCAAGACCGGCATCCGCAGGCGCGCCCTTGGCCTGACGCAGAAGGCGGGCCGACGTGCCCTCCCACGCGCGGGCCATGGAGCGCAGAACCTCGGTCAGCTGCGTTTCCACATCCTGCGGGAAAGGCTCCTCCATCTCATCTTCGAAATGGGCGAGCGCGATGCGCGGTGTGATGGGATCGGCGAAGAGATCCTCGTCCAGGCGCAACACATCCACCGCATAGGCACGGATGAACGACAGGTAGAGCTGATCCGCCGCCGATTGCCCGTGTTCTTCGGCGATGCGCGCGGCCACGGAATCGTTCATGCCGATATTGAGCACCGTCCCCGGACCGCCCCAGTCGGGCGCCTCGCTGGAGGAGCGGACGGACAGCAGATCGCCTGTCTCGAAGATCGCCGACAGGGCGCACATATCCGGCACATAGCCCTGCGCCAGCCTGCGCACCGTGTCGAAGGACAGCGCCAC
>NZ_MNBL01000085.1 GCF_001879695.1 Nioella sediminis | reverse complement strand
CCGCCCCAGCCGCTGAAGGCATTTGGCGCGGTTGCCATGCATGTCCTTCTTGATCGGCGCGGTGGCAGTGATCTGGATGATATCCGGGCGGTCGGGCATTTGCTTCGCACTTGCAGAAAAAAGGGTTGAGGGGACCATACAGCGGAATCGCGCCGGGTCCAGTGCGGCGTTTGGGTGTCGGGTTGTTTCGCCGTGCCATTGGCACGCCGACCCGCGCGGCCCTTACGGGCCGCGTGAAACGCTCTTGCAAGAGCGTTTCCGGGGGGCTCTGCCCCCGTCGCCTTCGGCGACTCCCCCGAGGTATTTTCACCAAGCTGAAAGGAACGCTTAACCTTCGATCCGCGACAGGTCCGCGATCTTGCCGCAGCTTGCGGTGATCTCGTGCAACAGATTGAGGCGATTGCGGCGAAGGATCGCGCTGTCCGCATTGACCTGCACGGTGTCAAAGAAAGCATCGATGGGCGCGCGCAGAGCGGACATGGCGGACATGGCGGCGGGGAAATCATCCGATGCAAGCGCCGGGGCAACAGCGGCCTCGGCCTGCGACAGCGCCGCGAACAGCGCCTTTTCCTCTGCAGTCTCGGCGTATTTCACATCGGCACCGTAGCGGTACTCGACCCCGTCTTTCTCCTCGGCCTGGGCCAGGATGTTGGCGGCGCGCTTGTAGCCTTGCACGAGGTTTTCCCCGTCGTCAGAGGCAAGGAAGGCCGCCAGCGCCTCGGCCCGCCTGACCAGAAGGGCCAGATCGTCGCTGCCCGGCAAGGCAAGGCAGGCATCGATCACGTCATGGCGGATGCCTTGATCGCGCAGGTGGACCTTGAGACGGTCGTGGGTGAAGCGGAGCAGGTCATCGGATGCGTCCGGAACCTTGTTTTCCAGTGCAAGGAAATCGTCATGCAGATCATCGAGACGGTCCTTGACCGCGTGGAAGGCCGCGCCGAAGACGCCATGATGCGCGATCTCCTGCAACAGTTCGGTCAGTGCGCTGTCGTCGAGGTCATGGTTCACAGCAGCCTCGATCCGGATCAGCTGCGCATCGATGAAGCGATCCAGGTTCAGGCGCAGCCCGTTCACCAGCACCAGCCGGATCACCCCGAGCGCGGCGCGGCGCAGCGCGTAAGGGTCTTTCGACCCGGTGGGTTTTTCGTCGATGGCCCAGAAGCCCGCCAGCGTGTCGAGCTTGTCGGCAAGAGCCACGGCGACCGAAACGGGCGCGGTCGGCACATCGTCGGAGGGGCCAAGCGGCGAGTAATGCTCCTGCGCGGCGGCGGCGACCTCTGCCGAGTAGCCTGCGGCTTCGGCATAGTAGCGGCCCATTAGGCCCTGAAGCTCCGGGAACTCGTAGACCATTTCCGAGGACAGGTCGGCCTTGGCAATCCGCGCGGCGGTTTCCGCCTGATCGGGATCGGCGCCCACCACCGGGGCCAGGTCTCGGGCCAGTGCCGCGATGCGGGTAATCCGGGCGGCCTGCGTCCCAAGCTTGTTGTGGAAGGTCACGTTTTCCAGGCTGCGGGTCCAGGCGGACATGTCCGACTTTGCAACGCGCAGGTCGTTTTCCCAGAAGAATTTCGCATCCGCCAGACGGGCGGACAGCACCTTGCCATTGCCTGCCAGAATGGTCGCGCCATGGTCGGTGGTTTCGCGGTTGGCGACGGTGATGAAGCGTTCGATCCGGCCCGTGGTCGGGTTCTTCACGGAAAAGAATTTCTGATGTTCGCGCATGGAGGTCTGAAGCACCTCCGGCGGCAGGCCCAGGAATTCCTCACCGATCTCGCCCATCAGGACCACCGGCCATTCCACCAGCCCGGCGACCTCGGCCAAGAGGCCCTTGTCCTCGACCACCTCCAGCCCGGCGGCGAAGGCCATGTTGGTGGCGTCGTGCCAGATATGGTCCGCTCGCTCCTCCGCAGAGAGGATCACATGGGCCTTCTTCAGTTTGGCGGCGTAGTCGTCGAAGCCGGTTACGGCAAAGCGACCGGCAGCCATGAAGCGGTGGCCCTCAGTCGTGTCGCCAGCGGCAATCCCGTCCACGTCGAACGGCACCATGTGGGCGCCGTTTTCATCGGACAGGATGCACAGGATCGAATGCAGCGGACGCACCCAGCGCAGGTTGCCCGCGCCCCATCGCATCGACTTGGGCCAGGGGAAGTTGCGGATCGTCGCGGGGATGATCTCGGCCAGAATATCCTCTGCCGAGCGGCCCGGCTTCACGACTTTCGCAAAATAGGTCTGGCCCTTCTTGTCGTCGCGGATCTCCAGCTGGTCCTTGCTGAGCCCCGTGGCGCGTAGGAAGCCGTCCAGCGCCTTTTCCGGCGCATCGGTCCGGGGGCCTTTGCGTTCCTCGGTCACATCGGGGCTCTCCGCCGTCAGCCCTTCCAGCGCCAGCACCAGACGGCGCGGGGTGGAAAACGCCCCGGCACCCGCATAGGTCAGCCCGGCCTCGACCAGCGCGTCGGTGACCAGTTTCTTCAGATCCTCAGCCGCGCGGCGCTGCATCCGCGCGGGGATTTCCTCACTGAACAGTTCCAGCAGAAGATCGGGCATGTCAGTTCCTCTCGGGCGCGGGCGGGCAGTCTTCGGGGACGGGATCGCCGCTATAGGCCGCTTCCCCGCAATGGTTCAGTTGGTGCCAGGCATAGCCCCGGCCGTTTTCGGTGATCATCACGATCTGGTCGATGCCATAGACAATGTTGGCCTCGCCCAGGAAGGCCAGGCCGGTGCCCGCCTCCAGCGCGCGGGTCAGGGTGCCGGCGTCATAGCAGTCGAACCAGCCCGGTGTGTTGAGCGGGGTGGCGCCCGCGTAGGGCTGGTAGGTCTCGGTCATCAGGGCGAGGCTCAGCGGCGTGGTGAAGCAGGCCCGGAAGCGCAGGGGCGAGGTGTCGGCGTCGATGCCCTCGAAATCGGCAATCGGCAGCGGATCGACCACACCGTCGAAGGTCGTGGCGCTGATCGTCACCGCATCCATGCTGATCGGTTCATAATAGGCGCGCGTTTCGGTCCACCACAGCAGGGCCCCGGCGGCGGCACCGGACAGAACGATTGCAGTTACCACGAATTGCCCCCGGGTCATGCCGCGCTGTCGCTTTCAGGCACGAAGCCCCCTGCCCCGGTCTGCACGAAGGCATCGGCGCATTTCTTGGCCAGCGCACGGACGCGGCCGATATAGGCCTGACGTTCAGTGACCGAGATCACGCCGCGCGCGTCCAGAAGGTTAAAGAGGTGGCTGGCCTTGATGCACTGGTCATAGGCCGGGTGCGCCATGATGATGCGCTTGCCTGTCTTGGGGTCCTCGTGCGGGTGGCTGAGGATCGCCTCGCATTCGGCCTCTGCATCCTCGAAATGGCGCAGCAGAATTTCGGTTTCTGCCGTGTCGAAGTTGAAACGGCTGTATTCCTCTTCGGTCTGGCGGAACACATCGCCATAGGTCAGCGGAATCGGCGCGTCGGGGTCGTTGAACGGCATGTCCATGACGTGATCGACGCCGAGGATATAGATCGCCAGACGTTCCAGCCCGTAAGTCAGCTCGCCCGACACGGGCTTGCAGTCATGGCCGCCGACCTGCTGGAAATAGGTGAACTGGCTGACTTCCATGCCGTCGCACCAGACTTCCCAGCCAAGGCCCCAGGCCCCCAAGGTGGGGCTTTCCCAGTCATCTTCCACAAACCGCACGTCGTGCAGGTCCATGTCGATGCCGATGGCCTCCAGCGAGCCCAGATACAAAGCCTGCAGATCGGGCGGCGAGGGTTTGATCAGCACCTGATACTGATAGTAGTGCTGCAACCGGTTCGGGTTCTCGCCATAGCGCCCGTCCGTGGGGCGGCGCGAGGGCTGCACATAGGCCGCGGCCCATGGTTGCGTGCCGAGGCTGCGCAGGGTGGTGGCCGGGTGGAAGGTGCCGGCACCGACCTCCATGTCATAGGGCTGCATGATCGCGCAGCCCTTGGTGGCCCAATAGGACTGGAGCCTCAGGATGATTTCCTGAAAACTGCGCGGCTGCGTGCTTTTCTCGGCCATGTCTTTTCCCGGGTGTTGCAAGGCAGGGGTGTGATAGTGGTCCCCCCCGCCATGGTCAATTGGCCGATCACGCATATTTCTGGTGCATCGGCTGTTCACTCTGATAGGTTGCCGCCGATCGTGAACGGGCGAAGCCCGCAGGAAACATGGGGTTAGGAGAAAGAGGATGGCAGCACGCCGGATTGTTTTGTGTCTTTTGATCATACTGGGCATGGCCGTATTCGGGGCCGATGACGCCCAGGCACAGGACCGTGTTTGGGTCCAGATGGAGGCTCATCCCGATCTGGCCACCGCCGAGGGCCGGGTGCGCGCCTATTCGCGGCTGCTGCCAGCGGTGAACGGCTATCGTCTGCGCACCGGCTGGTATGCCATCGCGCTCGGGCCCTACACGCCCGGCGAAGGCGCGGCGGTTCTGAACCAATTGCGCGCACAGGGGGCCATTCCGCAGGACAGTTATCTGTCCGAAGTGGACATCTACCAGCAACAGTTTTTCCCCATTGGTGCCAACACCTTGGCCCCCGGCACCGTAACCGAGGCCCCCACCATCGCAGGCACCCCGCAGCCTGCTGCGCCGGTACTGCCCGAGGAAACCGTGGCCGAGGCCCGGCAAAGCGAACGTCAGCTTGATCAGCAGGGACGCGAGGCGCTGCAGATCGCGATGCAATGGTTCGGATACTACAATTCCGGCATCGACGGCGCTTTCGGCCCCGGCACCCGTGGCGCCATGTCCGCCTGGCAGGCAGCTCAGGGCTATGAGGAAACCGGCGTCCTGACCACGCGTCAGCGGGCCGAGCTGCTGGCCAGCTATCAGGCGGAACTTGATGCGCTTGGCATGCAGACCGTGCGCGACGAACGCGCGGGAATCGAGATCGACCTGCCCTTGGCGATGGTCGAGTTCGCCCGCTACGAGTTTCCCTTCGCGCAGTTCGATTCCGTGGGCGATTCCGGCGTTCAGGTTCTGCTGATCAGCCAGGAGGGCAGCGAAGCCACGCTCGGTGGCCTGTACGAAATCATGCAAACGCTGGAGATCGTGCCGCTGGAAGGCGAGCGTAACCGCCGGTCCAACAGCTTCGTTCTGACCGGTCAGTCCGACACCCTGCGCAGCCACACCGTGGCGCGTCTGGAAGATGGGCAGATCAAGGGCTTCACGCTCATCTGGACGCCCGAACGGGATGCGCAGATGACCCGTGTTCTGGACATGATGGAAGACAGTTTCTCCACCTTTGGCGGCACGCTCGACCCCGGCGCGGTCGATCCCGGCATGGAACAGGGCGTTGACCTGATGGCCGGTCTGGAAGTGCGTCAGCCCGACCGGGTGCGCAGCGGCTTCTACCTCGACAACACCGGCACCGTGCTGACCACCGCTGAGGCCGTGGCCTCCTGCACCCGCGTTCTGGTCAATGACCGGTATGAGATGACCGTGGCCCATTCCGACCCGGCGCTCGGGCTGGCCGTCCTGCGCCCGACGCAGTCACTGGCCCCCTCGACCTACGCGGGCTTCCCCACCGTTCCGGCACGTATCCGCAGTGATGTGGCGGTTGCGGGCTATCCCTATGAGGGCGCGCTTGGCGCGGCGTCCATGAACTTCGGCACGCTGGCCGACATGCAGGGGCTGAATGGCGAGGACACGATGGCGCGGCTTGAAATGTCGATCGAACCGTCCGAGGCCGGGGCCCCCGTACTGGATGCCACCGGCGCGGTGATCGGCATGGTCCTGCCCGAGCCCGACACCGGCCGCGCCCTGCCCGAAGGCGTCAGCTTCGCCCTGCGCGGCGACCGGATGGCGGAATTCCTCGGCACCGCCGGGGTCCGGGTCAACGCGGCCCCCGTGCAGGCCGATCCGATGACCCGCAATGCGCTGGCCCGCTATGGCAGCGATCTGGCGGTTCTGGTGACCTGCTGGAACTGATCGCAAGGCGCTTGTGAACAGAAAAGGGCGGTCCGAAGGGGCCGCCCTTTTTCTGTCGGGCGCGACCTGTTCACCCCCGCCAGAACTGGGTAGTGAACAGGACAAAGACCGCCATCAGCTCCAGCCGCCCGACCAGCATCGCAACGGTCAGAATCCACTTGGCTGTGTCATTGAGGTTGGTGAAGCTGCCCGCCGGTCCGATCTCGCTGCCAAGGCCCGGCCCGATATTGGCCAGCGCCGTGGCCGCCCCCGACACAGACGTCACGAAATCCAGCCCGGTCAGTGCCAGCAGCATCGCCACCACACCGAGGCTGACGAAGAACATCACGAAGAAGGCCATGACCGAGGACAGGACTTCCTCGCTGACCTTGCGGCCTTCGTAGCGCGGCTCAAAGATGCCATGCGGGGCGTAGAGCCTGCGCAGCTGCGTCGAGATCGACGCCATCAGCAACTGATAGCGGAAGATCTTGATCGAGCAGGCAGTCGAGCCCGCGCAGCCGCCAATCAGGCCGATGAAGAAGAAGACGACAACCGCAATCGCACCCCATTCCTGGTAATCGACGCTGGCATAGCCCGTGCCCGAGATGATCGAGGTCACGTTGAAGATCGCCTCGCGGAACCCGTGTTCCAGATGGTCGCCGTTCACAACCAGCCGGTAGACCGCGAAGAAGATCGTCAGCAGCAGGATCGTGGTCAGATAGGCGCGCACCTGCGTATCGACCCAGAGCGGCCGGGCGCTGCCGGCCAGCATCTGCACGTAGCGCACGAATGGCAGGCTGGCGAGGATCATGAAAACGGCGGCGGCATATTCCATCGGTCCCTGAAACGCTCCGAAAGAGGCGTCAGAGGTGGAAAACCCACCGGTCGAGACGGTGGTCATGGAATGCACGATCGCCTCAAACGTCGGCATCCCGAGCGCCACATAGGTGAGCGAGCAGACAAGCGTGAGACCCAGATAGATCACCGAAATCTGCTGTGCGATCTCACCTGCGCGGGGCAGGATCTTGCCCATCGTATCGAAGGCTTCGGATTTGAAGATCTGCATGCCGCCCACGCGCAGTTCCGGCAGGAACACCATCGCCACGACAATGATGCCGACGCCGCCGAACCATTGCAGCATCCCGCGCCAGAAGAGCAGCCCCTCGGGCAGCCGTTCCAACCGGATGAAGACGGTTGATCCCGTCGTTGTCAGGCCCGACATGGATTCAAAGAGCGCGTCGATGAAGGTTGCTTCGGTCTCCCCGAGTATGAAGGGAAGCGCACCGAAGATGGGCAGGGCCAGCCAGACGCCCGTGGTCAGAAGAAAAGTCTGCTGGATGGACAGTCGCTTGCTGACCCCGCTGGACGCGGCCAGCGCCAGCATCGCACCGGGCAGCACCGTCAGAACTGCGCTATCCAGGAAGGCCCGCCAATGCCCGTTCTGATAATAGAGATCGACGCCCATGGGGACCAGCATGGTCAACCCCAGCACGAGGACAAGCAGTCCGATCACATATCCAATGGGCCTGAGGTCGTACATGGGCCGAAGCGTTGGCCCGGCCCGCGCGCGCTGTCAACCGGAGAAGCTTCGCACGGGCGCTTTCGCTGTGCCCCTCAGATATACAGGATATCGCGGAAAACATACCGCGCGATATCTTCGCGGCGCAGACCGATGCGGGCCAGTTCGGTGTCGGTCATACCGTTCAGGCGCTGCACCTGATTGGCGCGGGACTGGGCGGCGTCATAGGCGGAAAACACGCGCATGAGCGCGGCAAAGAAGCTGCGGATCGGGGACTCGGTGCCGGTTGCGGCGGGGGACAGGGCGATGGTTGCCATGGGACTACCTCTTGATATCTGCGACGGGCAATTGCCCGGCTCGACCTGATAGGTATGTCTTCCTGACCCGTTTGCCCAATGCCGATCCGGAAACCCCGGTTTGCGTCAGGGGCAGGGCTCAACCAATGTGGAAAAGCGTCTTGAACAGTTTGGGGTCAAGGCTGGTAGCGGCAAAGGTGTCGCCCTCGGTCAGCACGCTGACCGCGTCATGGCTGTGCAGGCTTTCCTGGTGGCTGGCGACAATGCGGAAATCTCCCACGCGGGGTTCGTCATGCAGGGCCTGCGCAAAGAGCCTCGCGGCGTCCTCGACGAAAATCGGGTTCGCCGCGTTCAGCTCGGCAAAGGCCTGTTCATCCTCGCGTTTGACCATAACTTGCGTTTCCGTTGGCACCGCATGGCGGGCCAAGTCTATCAGGTCCTCGAACCACAGGCAGTCACGGCCAAAGGGCACTTCGACCGATATCCGCGCCACCGAGCGTTGCGAATGCGGAGTTGCCAGCTGGTTGCGAAATTCGCGGGCATGTTCGCTGAGTTCCAGAGAACACGGGCAGGTGGAACTGTAGACATAGTCGAGATGCAGGATCTTCTTGCGGCTGCCACCCTGCTCCACCAGTTCCAGCGCGATATCGTAATACTGGTACCCGGTGAGGCCGGAGCGCAGGCTTTCGATCTTCATCGGGAAGGAAAAGCGCATCTGGATGCGGGCATCGAAGCTGTCGAGATCGGTCTTGTAGGCGTCAAGCGCCGCTTCCATCACCTCGAAGCTGAATGTCCGCTCTGCGTGGTTGTAGAAGCTGCGCATGATCCGGGACATGTTGATGCCCTTTTTCTCCGCCTCCAGACTGACCGTGCCTGTGACCGAGGTTTCCAGCGTCAGATCGCCGTCATCTCGGGTGTGGTAACGGATCGGCAGGCGGAAATTGGAAATGCCCACATGCTGGATCACCCGTTTCTGCCCCTTGATCAGCGAGGCGGGGCCGTTTTGCAGGTCGGGCAAGCCCGCCTTGTACTCGGCATCGACGGTGAAATCCTTCGGATAGTCACGGTTGAAAACCGGGTATTCCGGGGCATTGCGCAGAAGTCCGGTGATGGACGGGTCGAGCGCGGCCAGCTCCTCCGCCGACGCGGTGGCTGCCCATGCGCGCAGGGTGTCCAGCGCTTTGCGGGCCTCGTCGCTGTCGGGCGCGGTGGCAAGATCGTTGAGCTGCAGGTTCATGGCGCAGGCCTTCCCGGGGTCTGGAGACTGACAATATGGGCCAGCCGCCCCGCTATTCCAAGTTTTCCGTTGCGAGAGCTAGGTGAGAAAGGGTGGAGCGGACCCGCCCAAAACGGCACCATGTTGCGATCCGGCGTCAGAATGGCGGATGGCTCAACCGGGGCGCTGGAATTTTCTTCGAAGAAAATTGTCAAAGCTCTTCGAAGAGCTTTCCCCGCGCCCCGCTCACCCGCTGCGATAGCGGTTGACGAAGTTCTTCAGCACCCGTTCGGGCACAGTGATCTCTTCGGCCAGACAGGCTTCGGTCAGGCTGTCAGCCTCGTCTGGGTGAAAGTATCCCTTGTTGCGGTAGATGCGGATGCGGGTGGCAAAGCTATCGCCATCGGCTTCCGGGTGGAACTGAGTAGCGTAGACATTCTGCCCGTAGCGGATCATCTGGAAGGGGCAGCTCTCCGCCGCCGCCAGATGCACCGCGCCGGGGGGCAGGTCCTGCACGGCCTCCTTGTGCCCCACAAGCGCCCGGAACGTCCGCGGCAGCCCGTCAAAGAGCGGATCTGCCGCTCCCTCTTCGGACAAGGTGCAGTCGACCCCGCCGATCGCCTCGCCATAGCGCGCCTTGCTGACCTCTCCGCCCAAGTGATGAGCGAGGATGCCGAGCCCGTAGCAGCAGCCCATGAAGGGCACGTCGCCCTCGGTGATGCGCGGCATCAATCCCAGGATTTCCGCCTCGATCTTGGCTTCCTGCGGGGTCTTGTCCTCGGGCGCGTCCGACACGCAGCCGGGCCCGCCGCCCACGATCACGCCGGAATAATCGGCCAGCACCAGCCCGCCCGGCAGGTCGCGCTTGTCGAGCCGGATGCGGTGCACCTCATCCTCCGACAGCCCGCCCTTGGCAAGGAAGCTGTTGAACTCCTCGTCGGCGGCTTCATCCTCGGGGCGCAGTTGCAGGATCAGAAACGGTTTCATGCCGCCCGTTCTAGCGCAGGTTTCAGCGATTTTGCCATGGGGTAATTGTGCAGGGTGACGCCGTGGCGCTCCACCTTCTGCCGAGGCCCGTCCTGCCAGCCCTGCCGGAGGAAGAAGGGCCGCGCCAATTCGCTGGCATCGGTGCTCAGCTGCGCCAGCCCGTGGCGTCGCGCGCAGCGTTCCAGAAGACCATAGAGCATCGCCGCCACGCCATGTCCCTGCCATTCGGGCGCGACGAAGGCGAGGTCGAGATAGCCGGTCTCGGGATCAAGCGTCATGAACCCGGCGGGAACCTTCCCGGCCCAGGCCACCAGCGTCACGGCCCCCGTCAGCCGCGCCTCCCAGTCCGGGCCGCTCGGTGGCTGGGGACTCCACGCCGCACGTTGCGCGGCATCATAGGCCCTAACCGTGCCCTCATGCACGGATCGGTGAAAGAGCTGCCCCAGCAGGTCGCCCTCTCCCGCCCGAAAACGGTGAATGGTGATCTCGGTCATTGGGCCGCCGCCAAAGCCTGTTCGAGATCGGCGATCAGATCCGACGGGTCTTCCAGCCCCACCGACAGGCGCAGCAGCCCGTCCGAGATGCCAAGCGCGGCGCGCTGTTCTGGCGTCAGCCGCTGGTGGGTGGTGGTGGCCGGATGAGTGATGATCGACTTTGCATCGCCCAGGTTGTTGGAGATCACGATGACCTGCAGCGCGTTCAGCATCTTGAAAGCTGCAGGTTTGCCGCCCTGCAACTCTATAGAAATCATCGTCCCGCCCGCTTCCATTTGCGCTATCGCGAGGTTCTGCTGCGGGTGATCGGGCAGGAAGGGGTGGATTACGCGGGCCAGACCGGGCTGACCCTGCAGCGCGGTGGCGATCCGGTAGGCACTATCGGCCTGCGCCCTTACACGCAGGTCCATCGTCTCCAGCGCCTTCAGCATCACCCAGGCGTTGAAGGGCGAGAGCGAGCCGCCGGTGTGTTTGAGATAAGGCTCCACCACCTTGCGGATGAACTGGCGGGTGCCGCAGATGACGCCCCCCAGACAACGCCCCTGCCCGTCGATATGCTTGGTGGCTGAATAGACGATGACATCGGCCCCCAAATCGCCCGAACGTTGCAGGACAGGCGTGGCAAAGACGTTGTCCACGACGACAATTGCCCCGACCGCATGGGCCAGCTCGCTGACGCCCTTGATGTCAATCACCTCCAGCGTCGGGTTCGACATGCTCTCAAAGAACACCGCCTTGGTGTCGGGCCGGATCGCCGCCTTCCATTCGTTCAGGTCGGTGCCATCGACGAAGGTGACCTCAACGCCGAAGCGGGTCAGAACCTCCTCAAGGATATAGAGGCAGGAGCCAAAAAGCGCCTTGGCCGAGACCACGTGATCCCCTGCCCTCAACATCGAGGTCAGCGCACCACTGACAGCGGCCATGCCGGAGGCGGTGGCGAAGGCGTCCTCGGTCCCTTCCAGCGCCGCAATCCGTTCCTCGAACATGCGCACGGTGGGGTTGCCGTAACGGGCATAGATGAATTCGTCATCGCCCGATTCAATGAACCGCGCCTCGGCCTGCTCGGCACTGTCATAGACGAAACCCTGCGTGAGGAAGATTGCCTCGCTGACCTCTCCGTACTGGCTGCGGCGGGTGCCGCCATGGACGGCGCGGGTGCGGGGCTTGGCGTCGGCGGGAAGCTGTTTCGGTCCCATTGTCATTCACGGTCCTTTGCTGGCCCGAGGCATGAAAAAACCCCGAACCGGGTGAACGGTCGGGGGCAAGAGCCATGGATGGCGCTGCTCGACCTCTTTAGCGGCTTGTTTAACGTGGCCCGCAATCCGGTTAACAAATCGCCACGATGGCAACGGGATAAGCCAGCGCGTGGGACTTGGCAAGAGGGAACCCGACGCGGGGAAAGGCGTGACAATCGCCGCCCCAAGTGATTATTCAGACGAAGAGACCCGGCAAGAGCCCGGAAAAAGCGATAGATCAAGGCGATAGAAAATGGCAGATATCCTGACCCTCGAAAACCTCGGCAACCTGGTGATGCTGTGCTTCCTGCAGGCGGTTCTGGGCTTCGACAATCTTCTTTACATTTCGATTGAAAGCCAGCGGGCCCCGAAGGAAAGCCAAAAGAAAGTGCGGTTCTGGGGGATCATCATCGCCGTGGCGCTGCGGGTCGTCTTGCTCTTCACCATGGTCCAGCTGATCGAGAGCCTGTCCGAACCGTTCTTCGTCATGAACTGGGAGGGCGTTCTGGAAGGCGGCGTAAACTTTGCCACCTGCGTCTTCGTTTTTGGTGGCGTCTTCATCATGTATACGGCGGTCAAGGAAATCGGGCACCTGTTGTCGGTTCATGATTTTGACCATGAAGGCCCTGAAAAATCAGGAAAATCTGCTGTTCAGGTGGTTGTGCTCATCGTCTTGATGAACCTGATTTTCAGCTTCGATTCCGTGCTGTCGGCGCTGGCCATCACCGATGTTTTCCCGATCTTGGCTGCCGCGATCCTGCTCTCGGGTCTTGCGATGTTGCTGCTGGCGGATGGTGTCACCGCTTTTATCGAGAAGAACCGGATGTACGAGGTTCTGGGCCTGTTCATCCTGCTGATCGTGGGCGTCGTGCTGCTTGGTGAAGCGGGCGTTGCCGCCGAACACGCCACCCACGACCCGGCCATGGCGGTGCATATCTTCGGTTACGCGCTGATCCCGATGTCGAAGACAACCTTCTATTTCGCGGTCGTGGTGCTGTTTGTCGTCGAGTTCATTCAAACCGGCTATAAACGTAAGCTCGATGCTGAACGGGCACGCGGCGCATTGGCGGAAACCGTCCCGGTACACGATTCAAAGCACTGACATCTTTTTTTTACGCCCCTGCGTGCTTATCGTATTGGGCGGAAAGGGGTTCCTACATGAGTTCAAACGGTCTTCAGGGTGTCGCCTTCGTGGCGCTTGTGGTCATCATCGTGATGGCGATTTTCGGCGGCTTCGGGGTGGTCTGAGATGGCACAGCGTTATGGCGGACAGTTCAGCCCCGATCCGGACTCGACCGAGGTTCAGGCCCCACAGACCCGGCCGCTTGAGGCCAGCTTTCGTGGCCGCAGCCCGGCGCGTTATGGCGCGCGGATCAACATCCTGTTCCTGCTGCCGCTGCTGGTCTTCCTGACTGTCTTCTTCCAGCCGGTGACCGAGATGATCACCGATTTCGCTGGCGCCGCCGTGCTGCTGCTGGCCGCGTGGCTGCTGCGCGACGGGGTGCGGGCAGAGGATGCCTTTAACGAACGCAAGGTCGCCCGCCGACCGGCGATCCCGCGCAAGATCTTCGCTTCGGTCCTGACCGGCGCGGGCGTTGGACTGCTGATCTTTGGTGGCCAGTGGACGGTGCTGAATGCCGGGCTTGTCGGCACGCTTGCCGGTGCGCTGCATCTCTTCTCCTTCGGGCTCGATCCGCTGAAAGACAAGGGGCTGGAAGGGGTTGACCAGTTCCAGACCGACCGGGTGGCGCGCAAGATCGAAGAGGCCGAGGCGCTGCTGGCAGGCATGTCCGACGCGATCCGCCGGGCCGGAGACCGCCAGCTTGAATCCCGTGTGGAGGCGTTTCAGGCCACCGCCCGCGACATGTTCCGCACGGTCGAGGAGGACCCCCGCGACCTGACCCAGGCCCGCAAATATCTGGGCGTCTACCTGACCGGGGCCCGCGACGCGACGGTGAAGTTTGCCGATCTCTATGCCCGCGACCGCGACCCGTCTGTCCGCGCCGATTACGTCACCCTGCTGGATGACCTCGAAACCAATTTCGCGGCCCGCACCAAGCGCATGCTGGTGACGGACCGCAGCGATCTCGACGTTGAAATCGACGTGCTGCGGGACCGCCTGAACCGTGATAATCTGCATATTGAGACATAAGGACCAAAAACAATGAGTGACCAGATCCGCCAACAGGCCGAAGCTGCCGCGCAGCTTGTCGATGAAATCAACGCCGTGGTTCTGCCCGAACCTTCGACAGAACTGGTGCCGCTGGCCGACGCGCCCGCCCCGACCGCCGAAGAGATTCGCACGCGGATGGCCGAGCTCGACATGACCGATACCAACTCGATCGTCACCTTCGGGTCGAACGCTCAGGCAGAGCTGCAAACGATCAGCCAGGCCATGCTGGAAGGCGTGAAGAACAAGGATGTCGGCCCGGCAGGCGATAGCTTGCGCGAAATCGTCGGCACCATTCGCGGGTTCTCTGTCGATGAACTGGACCCCAACCGCAAGCGCAGCTGGTGGGAACGGCTCTTTGGGAAGGCCAAGCCGGTCCATGATTTCCTGGCCCGCTACGAAGATGTGCAGGGCCAGATCGACCGCATCACCGACAGCCTGCTGGCGCATGAGCATACACTGATGAAGGACATCAAGTCGCTCGACCTGCTGTATGACAAGACGCTGGCCTTCTATGACGAACTGGCGCTTTACATCGCCGCCGGTGAGGAAAAGCTGAAGGAGCTGGACGAGGAAGTGATCCCGGCGAAAGAGGCCGAAGTGGCCGCCGCGCCGGAAAATGAACAGGTGATGAAGGCGCAGGAACTGCGCGACCTGCGCGCCGCGCGTGACGATCTGGAACGCCGGGTTCATGACCTGAAACTGACCCGCCAGGTCACGATGCAGTCGCTGCCCTCGATCCGTCTGGTTCAGGAAAACGACAAGTCGTTGGTCACCAAGATCAACTCGACCCTCGTCAACACCGTGCCGCTGTGGGAAACGCAGCTGGCGCAGGCGCTGACCATCCAGCGCTCGACCCAGGCCGCTCAGGCCGTGCGCGAGGCCAATGACCTGACTAATGAGCTGCTGACCCAGAACGCCGCCAACCTGCGCGAATCGAACAAGATGGTCCGCGAGGAAATGGAGCGCGGCGTCTTCGACATCGAGGCGGTCAAGCAGGCCAATGCCGATCTGATCGCGACCATCGAGGAAAGCCTCGCCATCGCCGACGAAGGCAAGCGCCGCCGTGCGGCTGCCGAGGAAGAGATGGAGAAGATGGAACGCGACCTGCGCGACACGCTGGCCTCGGCCACGGCGCGGGGCGACGGCACCGGCGACAATGTCGGCACCGCCGTGCCGCGGACCTGATCCAAAACCCGGAGGCGCGAGGCCGTATGCGCAAGGCCCTGTTTCCAGCCCTGATGGTGGCCGCCCTGGCGGTCCTGTCAGGTTGCGAAGAGACGACCCAAACGCCCGCTTCGCGCCCCTCTACTCCCGTTGTCGCACCGCCGTCTTTAGAACCTTCGGAAGAAAGCCTTGCCTATGCGCGCTACTATGCGGGCGTTCAACAGCGGCTTCTGACCCAGGGCCTGCTGCGCACCGATGGCGGCGGGCCGGATACACCCATAGTCGCCCGCAATCTGGTCGCCAATTTCGAACGCATCGCGCTCTATAGCGAATATGCCATTTCCGGCGGCCGTTTCGTGGCGCAACAGACCCCCGCAGAATTGCGCCGGTGGGAGAGGCCCATTCGGCTGCAAGCACATTTCGGCGGCTCGGTGCCCGCGGACATGCGCGACGAGGACCGGGCAGAACTCGCCCGCTATGCCGACCGTCTGGCACGCATCACCGGCCATTCGATCCGCGCGGTGGGTTCGGGTGGCAATTTCCATGTGCTCTATCTCAATCGGGATGAACAGCGCGCAGCGGCCCCCCTTCTGCGCCGGATCATGCCCAATATCAGCGACGCCACGATCCGGGAAATCACCTCTCTGCCCCGCCATGAATTCTGCGCGGTCTATTCGATTTCGAACGCAGATGCGCCCAATGTCTATGTCTCCGCCATTGCCCTCATCCGAACCGAACACCCCGACCTGCAACGCCGGTCCTGCGTGCATGAGGAAGTGGCGCAAGGCCTCGGCCTGCCCAATGACAGCCCCACCGCGCGGCCCTCGATCTTCAACGATGACGAGGAATTCGCGCTGCTCACCACCCATGACGAGATGCTGCTCAGCATGCTCTACAACCCCCGTCTCAGCCCCGGCATGACCCCCGACGAGGCCCGCCCGATCCTGCAAGAGCTTGCAGACGGGCTGGTTGGTGGGCCAAGCTGACCCCCAAGGTCTGATTTTCAACAGGAGGACCAGATGTCCATTTTCGATTTCCTCTCCGGCCAGTTCATTGATGTCATTCACTGGACGGACGACACCCGCGATACGATGGTCTGGCGTTTCGAACGCCACGGCCACGAAATCAAGTACGGCGCCAAGCTGACCGTGCGCGAAGGCCAGACGGCGGTCTTCATCCATGAAGGCCAGCTGGCCGATGTGTTCACCCCGGGCCTCTACATGCTCGAAACGAACAACATGCCGATCATGACGACGCTGCAGCACTGGTCGCATGGCTTCCAGTCACCGTTCAAATCCGAGATCTACTTCGTCAGCACCAACCGGTTCACCGATCTCAAATGGGGCACCAAGAACCCGATCATGCTGCGCGACGCCGATTTCGGGCCGACCCGCATCCGCGCCTATGGCACCTACACCGTCAAGGTAAACGACGCGGGCAAGTTCATGACCGAAATCGTGGGCACCGATGGCGAATTCACCACCGACGAGGTCACTTCGCAGATCCGGAACATCATCGTGCAGGAGTTTTCGCGCGTGATCGGCTCCTCCGGCATCCCGGTGCTGGATATGGCGGGCAATACCGGCGATCTGGGCCGGATCATGGCCGAGGCGATTTCCGGTACCATCGCGCAATACGGGCTGGAACTGCCCGAGCTTTATATCGAGAACATCAGCCTGCCGCCCGCGGTGGAAGAGGCGCTCGACAAGCGCACTTCGATGGGGGTCATTGGCGATCTGAACAAATACACCCAGTTCCAGACCGCCGAGGCCTTGCAGGCCGCCGCGACCTCGCCCGGCAGCGGCGCGTCCGAGGGCATGGGGCTTGGTATGGGCATGGCGATGGCCACCCAGATGGCCAATGCGATGAACCAGGGCGGCCAGCAGCAACAGGCCCCCGCGCAGGGTGGCGGTGCCGCCGTGCCCCCGCCGCCGCCGGTCGAACATGTCTGGCATCTGGCCGAAAACGGCCAGACCACCGGCCCGTTCTCCAAGGCCGATCTGGGCCGCATGGCCAGTGCCGGGCAGCTCAAGCGGGAAACCTATGTCTGGACCGCCGGTCAGGACGGCTGGAAGAAGGCCGAAGACGTGGCAGAGCTGGCGCAGCTCTTCACCGTCATGCCACCCCCCCCGCCGCCGGGCGTCTGATCCCCGGCAGCGACGGAAATCCGGTCCGGCCCCGTGAAAAGGGCCGGACTGTTTGT
This sequence comes from Nioella sediminis, assembly GCF_001879695.1. Lineage (GTDB taxonomy): Bacteria > Pseudomonadota > Alphaproteobacteria > Rhodobacterales > Rhodobacteraceae > Nioella > Nioella sediminis. The sequence goes on along the minus strand of NZ_MNBL01000085.1, from coordinate 17,786 downwards.
TTTAGGAGCGCCCATGTCACACGCCCCCGCCTATTCCCGCCTGCAGATCGCGCTGCATTGGCTGATCGCCCTGCTGATCCTCGCGGCTTGGGTCACACATGAGGCCATGGAAGACGCGTTCGAGACCCGTCTTGAAAGCGGCGTCCTGACGCCCAACCCCCATGCGATCCTCGGTCTTGCGGTCTTCGTGCTGGTCCTGATCCGCGTGTTCGTGCGCCACCGTCAGGGCGCGCCGGGCCCGGTGCCGGGCAGTTCCGCCATGGCCGAGGCCGCCGCACTTTGGGGTCACCGGCTGCTCTACCTGCTGATGATCCTGACGCCCATTGGCGGTGCCATCACCTGGTTCGGCGGGATCGAGGCTCTTGGCGAAGGACACGAACTGCTTGGCAATGCACTGATGATCGTGGCACTTGGCCATGCGGTGGTGGCGATCCTGCACCAGCTGGTGCTGAAGGATGGTACCATGACCCGGATGCTGCGCCCACGCGGCTAGTTGCAAACGGCTTATTCCCTTGAATTACGCCCTGCCGCGGTCGAAGATGCGGCAGGACCATAAACCAATTTTCAGAGAGCCATGAGCGATTTGCCCCCCACCCCGCCCGGATCTGACCCCGAGCCGGAGGCCACCGAGCCCGCCGATGCCCTCGCCAACGAGGAACACCGCTTTCCCTGTAACCAATGCGGCTCGGATTTCCGCTTCGACCCGGAAGAGGGCAAGCTGATCTGCGACCATTGCGGCAATGAGCAGGATTTCGAGACCGCCGACCTGCCCGAGATCCGCGAGATGGATTTCGAAACCGCGCTGCGCTCGGGCCTCGACAGCGCCGAGATGGAGGAGATCCGCGTCACCCCCTGCCCCAATTGCGGCGCGCAGGTGGAGTTCAACTCGGACGTCCATTCCACCGAATGCCCCTTCTGCGCCACACCGGTGGTGACCGATACCGGCACCCACAGGCATATCAAGCCCAAGGCCGTTCTGCCCTTCAAGCTGGAAGAACGCGACGCCCACAAGGCCATGACCGCCTGGCTTGGGCGGCTCTGGTTCGCGCCGAACGGGCTCAAGGAATATGCCCGCCAGGGCCGCAGCCTCGACGGCATCTATGTGCCCTACTGGACCTATGACGCCCAAACCGCCAGCCGCTATCAGGGCCAGCGCGGGACGATCTACTACGTGACCCGCACGGTGATGCGCGAGGGCAAGCCGACACAGGTCCGGGAACAGAAAATCCGCTGGACCAATGTCCGGGGCCGCGTCAGCCGCTTCTTCGACGATATCCTGATCCTCGGCTCGCGCTCGCTGCCGAAAAGCTACACCGACAATCTCAAGCCCTGGAACCTGAGCGAGCTGGAGCCCTATCAGCCCCATTACCTCGCTGGCTTCATGGCCGAGGGCTACACAGTCGATGTGGAAGAAGGGTTCGAGGAAGCGCGCGACATCATGGATGCGCAGATCCGCCGCGACATCAATGCCGATATTGGCGGAGACCGGCAGCGCATCAGCCATGTGAACACGGATGTGTCCGAGATCACCTTCAAACATGTGCTGCTGCCGGTCTGGATGGCCGCCTATAAATACAAGGGCCAAAGCTATCGCTTCGTGGTCAATGGCCAGACCGGCAAGGTACAGGGCGAACGGCCGTGGTCCGCGATCAAGATCGCCATTGCCGTCGTCATCGGCGCGGCGCTGGCCGCAGGGGCGGCCTATCTCTACATGATGACTCAGCAATGAGCGACGCCGAGGCGCTGACCCGCATTCTGGACGCCCGGTATTCCTGCCGGGCGTTCCGGTCTGATCCCCTGCCGCGCGACCTGATCGAAGAGATCGTGAGCGACGCGCAAAAGGTCGCCAGCTGGTGCAACGCACAGCCCTGGCATTTGGTGGTGACGAGCGCCGAGGAGACCGACCGCCTGCGCGCAGCACTGGCCGAGGATATGACAACGGCCAGCCACACGCCCGACATCCCCTTCCCGGACCGCTATTCCGGCATCTACAAGGAACGTCGGTCGACCTGCGGCTGGCAGCTATACGGGGCTGTAGGCGTGCAGAAGGGCGACCGCGAGGGATCGCATCGGCAGATGATGGAGAACTTCCGCTTCTTCGGCGCGCCGCATCTGGCGGTCCTGACCTCGGAGGCAGAGCTTGGCCCTTACGGGCTTGTCGATTGCGGCGGCTTCCTGACCGCCCTGACCCTGGCGGCCACCGCGCGCGGCGTCGCCACCATCCCGCAGGCGGCGCTGGCGAGCTACGCGCCCTTCCTGCACCGGTTCTTTGACCTGCCCGAGAACCGCACCATCGTCTGCGTGGTCAGCATGGGCCGGGCGGATGAGGACCACCCGGCCAACAGCTTCCGCACCACGCGCGCAGGCCTTGACGAAACACTCCGCTGGCAAGGCTAGGCGCGGCCAACGTCCTTGCAAGGACGTTATAAGGGGCTTGCAAGCCCCTTCCCCGCGCCCGACCTCAGCCTTTGCGCACCTCGATCCGCTTGGTCTCGGGGCTGGCGGGCGCAGATTTCGCCACCGACACCGTCAAAACCCCATCCTTCAGATCGGCACTCACAGCCCCCTCATCCGCGTCGGGCGGCAGCCGGAAACTGCGGGAAAACGCCCCATATTGCCGTTCGCTGAAATACCAGGTCTCGCCCTTTTCCTCGCGGCTCGACCTCTTCTCGCCCTTCACGGTCAACACCCCGTCATGGACGCTCACATCGATGTCCTTGTCCTCGACGCCGGGCAGTTCCACCACGATCCTGTAACTGGCCTCATCCACAGCCGCCTCTGACGCCGGCGCAAACCAGTCGGCCACTTGCCGACCCATTGTGCGGAAAGGCTCGAAAACCGAAGGCCATCCGCCGGATGTATGCGATTTCTCAACCATAGCGATCCTCCTTGATGCGCGGCAGATCACGCCTCTGCCTGCGTCCCGGAGTCTCTCCCATCCCGCTTGGATTCGCCTTGATTCCGGTCAAGAAACCCGCACTCTCCCCCGGATCAGCGAAAGGACCCAACATGCGCGCCCTCATCCAACGCATCAGCGAAGCCGCCGTCCGCGTCGACGGAGAAATCATCGGCCAGTCCGGCCCCGGCCTGCTGATCCTCGTCTGCGCGATGCAGGGCGATGGCGAGGCGCAGGCGGAAACGCTCGCCACCAAGATCTCGAAACTCAGGATCTTCACCGACGAGGCGGGCAAGATGAACCGCTCAATCCTCGACATGGGTGGCTCGGCCCTCGTGGTCAGCCAGTTCACGCTGGCCGCCGACACCTCGCGCGGCAACCGCCCCGGCTTCTCCACCGCTGCCCCACCGGCAGAGGGCGACCGGCTCTACCAGCATTTCGCGGCGCATCTGGCAGGGCTCGGCATCCCGACCGAAACCGGCCAGTTCGGGGCCGATATGAAGGTCTCGCTCATCAATGACGGGCCGGTCACGATCTGGATCGACACCGAGGGCAACTGACCCCCTACCCTTCTGATTGGCCCAAATACCCCCACCGGAGGCATCCCGCCCAACCAGCCCGCGCAAGCGACAGGACCGGCAAACCTGACCCACCCGATATTCCGCGGCAGCGCGGCCCGGCGAGGCCTCCGCCATCCGGGGGCAGGTTGAGCCGGGCCGCTCCCCGTCGCTCAGATCACCCCGTCGCGCGCCAGCCGCTCCAGCTCTGCCGCATCCAGCCCAAGCGCCCCGAAGACCTCCGCCGCATCGGCCCCAAGCGCGGGCGGCCCCTTCGCCACCTCGGGCGCGGCCCCGTCCAGTTTCACGCCCGGTCGCAGGACCCGTACCGGCCGGTCCACGCCCGGCACATCCTCGAATGAGGCCACCAGCCCCCGGTCGGCCACCTGGGGGTGTGCCAGCGCCTCGGGCACCGACAGAACCGCCCCGGCGGGCACGCCCAAGGCGTTCAGTTCCCGCGCCCAGTCCCGCGCGGGCTTCGCTTCCAGCCGCGCCTCGATGAGCGACCGAAGCGCATAGCGGTTTCGCTTGCGATCCTCCCGCGTGGCGTAGTCGGGATCGTCCAGCAGCGCCTCCAGCCCAAGATGCCGTGCCAGCAATTCCCACTGCTCATCCTTGTTGGCGGCGATGTTCACCAGCCCGCCCTTGCAGCGGAAGGCGCCCGAGGGTGCGGAGGTGGTGTTCTCATTGCCATGGGCGCCGGGTTCCACCCCCGCGACCAGGTAGTTCGACACCGCCCACCCCATCGTGGCCAGCACCGCCTCCAGCATCGACACGTCGATGACGCAGCCCCGTTCAGGCGCGTTCAGGGCGGACGCAATCGCCATCGCCGCCGTCAGCCCGCCGATCGTGTCGGCAATCGGATAGCCCACGCGGAGGGGTGCGCTGCCCGCGTCGCCGGTGATCGACATGACACCCGACACCCCCTGCACGATCTGGTCATAGGCCGGGCGGTCGACCCAGGGCCCATCCTGCCCGAAGCCCGAAATCGCGCAGTAGACAAGCCGGGGGTTTTCGGCCCGCAACACGTCAGGCCCCACACCCAGACGGTCCATCACGCCGGGGCGGAAATTCTCCACCAGCACATCCGCGCCCCGCACCAGCGCCTTCAAAAGCGCAACCCCGCGCGGATGTTTCAGGTTCAGCGTCACCGATTTCTTCCCGGCATTCTGCGCCAGAAAGGACACGCCCATGCCCTTGGCGTTCAGCGCCGGATCGGCCCCCAACTGCCGCGCCAGATCGCCTCGCCCCGGCGCCTCCACCTTGATCACCTCGGCCCCCATATGGGCCAGTTGGTGGCAGGCGAAGGGACCGGCCAGCACATTGGTCAGGTCCAGCACACGAATCCCGGCAAGGGGCTTGGGGGCGGTCATGTCTCGGGCTCCGATCTGGGCAGAAAGGCGGGGACGAGGAACGTCAGCAGCAGGATGCGGAATGCGTGGTGGAAGGCCACGAAAGCCGGGTCGGCATCCAGCATCACCGACATCGCTGCCATGGTCTCCAACCCGCCGGGGGCATAGGCAATCAGCAAGTTGGTGACAGGCAGGCCCAAGGCCCAGTGCATGGACAGCGCCGCCCCAACGGTGGCGATCAGCGCCAGTGTCGTCAGCACCGCCGCCGCGCCCGAGGCCCGCCGGAGCTGAGCCAGCGAGATGCCTGAAAAACGGGTGCCGATCAAAGTGCCCATGATGGCAAATCCGGGGATCGTCACCCATCCGGGAACCAGCCCCGGGGTTGCTCCGGTGCCGTGACTGACCGCCGAGACGATGAAACCGCCCATCAGGAAGGCCGCCGGCATGTTCAGGCGTTTCAGCACTGCGCCAAGCGCCGCGGCCAGCACCATGATCACCCCAAGTGGCACCAGCGACATGACCGCGTCGGGTCGCGTTGACATGCTCAGATCCACATCGGTCAGCAGGGCCACAGCCAGCGGCACCAGCAATGTCAGGATGAGCACCCGCAGGGACTGCGCCACGGTGATGGTCGAAAGCTCCGATTTGGTATCTGCGGACAGGGACAGGATATAGCTCAGATGTCCGGGCGTCGCCGCCAGGAGGGCCGATATGCGGTCGAACTCAAACCAGCGCTGCAAGAGCGTGGCACCACCCAGAAAAATGACCAGAAGCGCCGAGGCAAGCGCCGCGAGGCTGAGGGGCCATTGCGCTGCGGCGGCCAGGATCTCGGGGTTCACGCCAGCCCCCATGGACGTGCCGATGACCAGGAAGCAGCCGTCCCTCAGCGGCAGCGGCACCCGCGTGCGCAGGCCCAAGACACCCGCCAGCGTCACCAGCGCGGCAGGCCCGGTCAGGTAGGGGGCGGGAACATGCAGCAAGACCGCGACCATCGCACCAATAGCGCCCACGGCCAGCGTGGTGGCGAGCGTTGCGGGATCTGGGGGCAGCCAGGTGTTCATACCCATGTGATACGCCTGAGGAGGGGCCGCGCAAAGAGGATGAGACTGGCGTTGCGCATCGTGCAACGGATTTCAAGAGCACTTGACGGGAAAGAAAAAGAAGATGCCCGGTCCGGGGGAGGACCGGGCATCATGGCACCGAACTAAGGACGGGGGGTGTTCAGCGCCGGGAAAGCAGCCGTCAGACGGAAAACAAGTGGCTGCGATATTGGAAAATGATTTCGTCATCACCACTGATCGCCTGGCCATAACAAGCGGGCAGCGGTTGCCAGAAATCCAAGGCAATCGGGGAAGGAACGCGTTTCACACTGACCGAGACAAATGTCAGCATGCACTTGAGAAATCGTGACACGTTGTGCTCCCTCACCTGCAGCGCAGAATATCTGCGCGATACAGGGATAGGTCGGGGGGCGCGTCGACTTGGTTCAAAGTTTTTTCTGTTTTTTTCGATCCGCGCGCCGAACTGGCGGGCCACGTACAAAAAAAGGCCCGCACTCTTGAAGAATACGGGCCGGAAAGGTGCCGATCGGGACAGAAAAGCTGGATCGGTCAGACGAGGGACAAGCCCGTGGCAGGTGACGGTGGCCACGGGAACACCGATGGTTCAGCCCTGAATGGCGCGGCGGAAATTGGTCAGCCGGGCGCGGGAAGCAGGCGCGGTGTCGCGGGTGGGCACGGCCACCAGGTCACGCTGCGACCCGGCTGCAATGCTACGGACCCGAAGATGATCGCCCGCGATGGCGCGGCGGGCGGCAGAGGAAAAGGGGGCAAGAAAACGGGTCATGGCTCGGGTCCTGTTCGCTGTGGCATCCGGCGGGAAAAACCGCCCTTATACCTGTTGGTCGGACGGTGGCCGACCTCGGTTCAAAATCCCATCCCGATTGCGCTGTGACAAAAGCCGGAAACGCAAGAAACCGGCCTGCAACAGGCCGGTTCCCCAAGGATCACTCTTGCAAAATGCGGTTTCAGCAGCCGCCGCGCACAAGACCCCAACCGAACTCGGAATCGAAGCCATCAGGCCCAAGATCCACCGCCGAGCCGCGCAGGCGGTCACGGATCTGGGTCAGGCTCAACCCGCCGCCAGCCCCCAGCCGGGCCGCCAGTGCGGTGACGATGGGGGCGGCATAGGAGGTGCCGGAGGCATAGTTGCCGCCGCGCGAGGAGGCGACGTAGAGGTCGACACCGGGGGCCGAGAACTCGATATGGTCGCCGTAATTGGCATCGCGATACCGGCGGAAAGCGGCGTCCACGGCGGTTACGGCGATGACCGAGGGGTGCGCCGCCGGATGGGCCGCCCGTTCGCGCCCGTCATTGCCCGCAGCGGCGATCATGATCGCACCGCGCGCGGCGGCACTGTCCAGCACAGCCGTCAGCACAGTGTTTTCCGGCCCCGCGAAGGACATGTTGATCAGCCGCACATCCTGTTGCAGCAGCCATTCGATGGCGGTGGCAATGCGTTCGATATCCGCACCGACGTCACCGCGCGTCTCCGTGAAGGCCGACACGGCGTACAGCGCGGCACCGGGGGCAAAGCCGCCAAGCGCGCCGGACGGGTCCTGCCCCACGATCAGCGCCGCCACGGCGGTTCCATGATTGCCCGCAGGCGGGCGTTCCCCATCGCCGAGGAAGCTCTGCGTCACGATCTGCGCCCCGGCCAGTGCCGGATGGTCGGGGTCAACCGGCCCGTCGATAAGTCCGATCGACCGGCGCCCCACCGGGCAGGCCCCGGGGGAGGCATCCCCAATCATGTCGGCGGCGTAAACGCGGGGGCGGGCTTGCGACAGCTCATAGATATGGTGACGCCCCACCTGGGTATTCGGGGCCACATCGTCGAGAATCATGTTGGCCCGGCGCACACCAAGGCGCAGGCGGAAATCGTAGATGGCAATGCGGATGCCGAGCAGAGGCAGATCACGATAGCGCAACAGTTGCGCCCCGGCGTCGGTCAGGCCATTCCGAGAGGCGTCGAACTCCGAAATCGGACCACTGACGATGTATTCGGGCAGACCCGATGGGGATGTCACCACGCGAGGCTGTGCCGAATGGTCGGCATCCACCCGTTCATCTTCATGATCATATCCGTCTTGGTAATCGTCGGGGTAGCACGGCCCGTCACACTCTCCGGGGCTGGTCGGTCCCCCGGTTGCCGGGTCGGTGGGTTCGATCTGGGCTTGCGCAGCCCCCACCTGAAGCATGAGCAGAAAAGCTGCGGCGACTAGGATGATCAGACGAAACATAAGCAGGGCCTTCGAAAGGGACTATTGCACGTCCTCGACAATAGCCGAAGCCGACAGCGCTGCAAATGCGGCATCCGAGGTTTCTGCGTCGATCAGGCCAAGCCCGTAGATGCCAAGCGCCGAAGGGCCGGAAACGATCTCCAGACCGGCCTGAAGCAGAAGGGCACGCATCTCGGCCTCGGTGGCGTCAGGGGCGAAGACCACGGTGAAATCGGCATCCGCACCGCCGCTGGCAAGGGTAAACCCTGCGGGTTCGGCGCTGTCCATGGGCGCGGTGGAGGGTCCGAATTGCGGCAGGTTGAACCCGATACCCACGGCCAGCACCACGGCGGCGGCGACCTGCCAGATACGCAGGCGCATCAGCGGCACCACGTTATCATTGGCGGCGACAGGCGCGGCCACACGGGTTTCGGCATCGACATCGCGCATCAGCCGGGCAAGCCCGAAATCCCCGGGGCTGGCGACCTCTTCGGCCCGCATCGTGGCGCGGATGGCGGTCAGCGCCGCCAGTTCGGCGCGCAGGTCGGCATCCTCGGCCAGGGCCGCGTCCACGGCGGCCAGATCGGCGCCGTCTAGGGTTCCGTTCGCCCGGAAGGGCAGCAATTCGTGAATATCCTGGTAGGTCATGCCACACCCCTTTCCACGCGGCCAGACAGGCAGCGCATCAACAGTTTCTTGGCATGGAAGATACGGGTCTTGATCGTGCCCTCGGGCACCCCCGCGACCTCGGCGATCTCGCCATAGGTCATGTCCTGGTAGAACGCGAGCGTGATCGCCGAACGGTGATCGTCCTTCAGCGTCTCCAGGCAATGCCTCACATGCTCGGCCTCCTGGCCGGCTGCGAGGCAGGTCTCCTGATCGGGGCCGTCATCTGCCATGTCCGGTGTTTCATCGGTCAGGTCCATACGGCCGCGCTTGCGCATCGCGTCGATGCTCTTTCGGTAGGCTATGCCCATAATCCAGGTCTGCACCTTCGATCTCCCTTCAAAGCGGCCGGCGGAACGCCAGACATCCATGAACACTTCATGGAGTATGTCGCTCGCCTCGTGGGGATCGTTCAATCTGGACACGATAAACTTGTAGACGGGCCGTTCGAGCGCACGGTAAAGCGCCGCCAAGGCCTGCTTGTCGCCCTGCGCGATCTGCTCGATCAGGAACTTGTGGTCTGCACTCATGTCTAAAGGCCCGTCCTGCCTACAAGAGTCAGACTTAACCGGTTTGGCTGGCCGCGCCAAGTGGGGCTGAGGTCAGGTTTCCCCGACAATGGTGCCGTTTGACGGAAGACCCGAGCCGCGAAAGGTTTGGCGAAGGCAGATCGATCAAGACCACGTGGCAGTTGAGGCGGCCACAGGTTTTCCGTCTTGTCATCTGCAAGATCCGGACATCAGAGCCGAGCAGACACGGCCTCGATCCGCTCCAGCAGAGGCCGGGGCTGAACAAGTGGCGTCGCCATCTCGAACCACTTGTCAGATCTCCCGCAACGCCATGGGGAATGCGCGGCGGGGGCGGTGACGCCGGATCACCCGCGTTCGACAGAAGGTAGCTTTTATGGCCTCCACGAATCCGGCCGCGCGCTTGGAGCACAGGGGCATGTTTCCTGCCGGCGCATCTTCCCGTGTGATCGGAGGGTGGTACCGCCTCCCCGGCTTGAACGGGGGACCTCTGGATCCACAATCCAGCGCTCTAACCAACTGAGCTAAGGCGGCACTGGCGGGGTGGATAGCCCCCGTTGCGCCGGAATGCAAGCCTCTCTGTCATGTCAATTTCAGCTTCCATGTCTGTTCTTCCAGCCGCTGCCCGAACGAGGTGACGGGATGACTGTCGGTGCAGGTGAACCCGGCCCTTTCATAGAGCGCGCAGGCGGCCCTGTGGCTGGCATGGGTCCAGAGCACCATCTCGCGGTAGCCCTTGTCGCGGGCATAGGCGATGCAGGCATTGAGCAGCCGCTTGCCAAGCCCCCTGCCCCGTGCCGCCGGGGTCAGCAGGAAAAGCCGCAGCTTGGCCTGCCCCGGTTCTGGCCCCCTGACACAGAAGATCGAGCCGAGCCGTTCGTCCCCGTCCCAGGCGATCCAGGCACGTTCGCAAGCGGGGTCGCGATTGCGCATATAGGCAGCAAGAATTTCGGCAACCAAGGGCTCGAAACTGGCATCGAACCCTTCCTCGCGGGCATAGAGCTCCGCATGTTGCTGGATCAGCCAGCCGGCATCGCCGATGGCCAGATCTTTCAGGATGACCTCGTCCGACATGCAATTTCCCCTTTGTGGACGCCGTCCGCTTCCAGTATTTTGCCTTGTATCGTCATGGGCAAGGGTCTAGGCCGCTCGCCAGCCCCCATTTATGGGGAAAACCGGTTTCTCGGAGGATATCATGGGCATCGACAGCGAAAGCGACATCGCCGCCAATCTGCAGATCGGCCCCACCACCCTGGGCATGGTCCGCATCTATATCGAGGCCGATGGCGTCGACTTGCCGCTGGACTTCGACCCCGAGGAAGCGCTGGAGATCGCCGAGGAACTGCGCGTCGCGGCGGAAACCATCCGCAAGGGCGTCAAGGGCTGATCCCTTGCCCCGCGGCATCCCCGCTTGATGGCCTGTCATACGAGGGGCGCTGCCCCTCGCGCTCCCCGGAGTATCTTGGCCAAAAAGAAGGGGAGCGGACAGTTTTAGTCAAATGCTGCCCGGTTTGGGGTCGCGGTATCCGTGCAGACGCTGCGCGGCGGTGCGGGCGAATTTCTGCGTCAGCACCTTGCGCCGGGCGGGGGCCAGTTTGGTCTCGGGCCCAAAGCGCAGGATTTCCGCGTCATAGGCATCGGCGATGATCAGTCCGGTACCCTCTGGCAGCAGATCGGTCGGAAATTCCTGGTCCACCGCCCAGAAATACCGGTCGCACCATTCCAGGTAGCCATCCCATTTCGAATCGGATGTGAAGTCGACGCGGCTCGATTTGCACTCGATCACCCAGATTTCCCCTTTAGGGCCGAGCGCCATGACATCCACCCGCTTGCCCCGCTCCGGCACAAACTCCTCCAGGCTGGCGAAATCATGCTGGCGCAGATGACGGCAGACGCCCCGGGCCAGCAACTGGCCGGGCATAAGATCGGGAAGGAGAGCGTCGTTTGCCATGCTGCCAGATTGGAACAATTCAAGAACAAATGCAATTGTTCGTATTAGCCTTGCCGGACCCGGGCACAGCGCCTATTTGGGGGGTTGGCGGGTTCTGCCCTTCTCGTATCGGGTAATATTCCGGTGGCCTTAAGCAAATCCGAGGGAGCTGGCTCTGTGCGGGCCGTGGTCCGTTTACCTGGCGCCCACCTGTATATACAGGTCCTCGGGAATTGAATTCCCAACGGTTGTGGTGGTCCCGTCACCTTTGAGAGATCAAGGCCCGAGGCGCATGCTTCGGGCCTTCTTTCTTGTGGGGGGCTAGTGGTCGGTGACGCGAACCGGGATCGCAACCGGATCAGCCACGGGCAGCGCATCGCGCTTGCCGCCGCTTTGGTCGTCATCCTCGTCACCCATGGACATGATCTTGTAGCCGATCTGCGCCGACCCGAAGGTGATGGTGCCGAACACGATCAGCATCAGAACCGCCACCGGCCCTTCTGCCGTGTGGGTCACAAGGTGCCACAGGTTGCCGACATTGAAGGCGAGGATCATCACCGTGAAGGCGACCGAGATCCCGAAGCCGATGAACCCGTGGCGAATGATCATCCTGATATGGTCTGGCATGATGTCCTCCTTGACCTTGTCAAATATGTTAGCACGGCCCGGCCGCTCTGCAACCCGACAGCCTGCGGCAGAGCCGCCCATGGGCCACAATTCGCCCGCCTGAAAAGCGCTTGCCCGCCATGGGGGCAGCGGCCTAGCGTCGTGCCGAAAACGGAGGCAGGGCATGACACAGGCGAAAGACACGGCGCGGGCAGCGGTCAGGGCACGGATGGGCGAGATTTCCCGCTGGACGCGCGACATCTGGGATTTCGGGGAAACCGCGTGGCGCGAATACAAATCCTGCGCCTATTACGTGGACCTTCTGCGGCGCGAAGGCTTCGAGGTCGAGGAAGGCAGCGCCGGCATGCCCACGGCCTTCTGCGCCACATGGTCAAACGGCGACGGGCCGGTGGTCGGAGGCTACGCCGAATATGACGGCATCCCCGGCAACTGCCAGGCGGCGGAACCCCGCAAGGCCCCCCGCCCCGGCCTTAATCCTCATGCGGGCGGTCACACCGACCCGCATTCCGCGCTTGGCATGGGATCGCTCGGCGGCTTCCTCGCGGCCAAGGCGGCGATGGAGGCACATAACATCCCCGGGCGGCTCAAGTTCTTCGGCGAACCGGCGGAAAAGGTCAGGGGGTCGAAACCCATTCACGCGGCGGCGGGCTATTACGACGACCTCGATGCGGCGATCAGCTTCCACCCGTTCTACATGGCGCCGCTCTGCAACACCGTCAGGTGGGACACGCATTGCGGCGTGGGCTACGGCGTCATCTACGAATTCACCTGCGACGCGCCGGAAACCTGGATGGCGGGCGAGGATGCCTCGCCCATCCCCGCCAGCCACGCCGCTGCCCGCGCGCCGGGGGCCACGGATGCCATGGTGCAGATGTATCAATCGGCCAAAGCCCTGCGCGAACATGTGATGGCGCCGGGGCAAAGCTGGTCGATGAACGAAACGATCCTGAGCCACGGGCAGGCTACCGCCGATAACATCCCGGCGCAGATCGCGCAGATCATGTACTTCATCCGTATCAGCGAGGTCAGCGAGGCCGAGCACATCATCCGCGGACTCGATCATTTCGCCGAGGCTGCGGCACGGCTCTGCCACTGTTCGTGGCGGCGGCACTGGGTGGCCAAATCGCGCCCCGGCCTGCCCAACCACGCCATGGCCCGCGCGACCTATGCCAACCTGGAAGCGGTCGGCGCGCCGGTCTGGGGGGAGGAGGCGGCAGAGTTTGCCCGCGCGATCCAAAGCGAGCTGAGGCTGGACCCCATGGCCGACCCGTTCCTGCCGATGATCTCCAAGCTGACCCCGCCGGAAGAGGCCGAGCGGCAGCTCAGGCTGAACCTGCCGCCCTCGCAACGCCACTTCACCTCGGATGACTACACCGAATATTGCTGGCACGCGCCCACGGTGCGGCTCTATATCGGGCGCCCGGCGCTCGCCGCACCCGAGGGCTTCGCCTACCCGGCCTGGGCGATGAACGCGCTTGGTGGCCACCCGGCAACGATCGACCCGATGACCGAGGTCGCGGCGCAGGTCATCGCCATGACCACGCTCGACTGCCTCACCGACCTGGGCCTGTTGGAAACGGCACAGGCCGAGTTCCGCCAGCGCACCGCCCAAGAGCATATTCCGCCGCTCTGCGACTACGCCCCGCCGCTTCATTTCCGCTGGCCGGAATACATCACGACAGCGCGGGGCGAGGACTGGGTGATCCCATCCGGGGCATGAAGAATTTTCCAGAAAATTCTTCCGAAATCCAAATTTTTCTGGAAAAATTTGAAGACCGGAAAACTCTTCTGGAAGAGTTTTCCGGCTCAGAACGCCTCGGGCTTCGCTTCCCGCGCCATGTGGTCAAGAACGGCATTCACGAATTTCGGCTCGCGCCCTTCGGGGAAGAAGGCGCGGGCGACGTCCACGAACTCGGTAATCACCACCTTGGGCGGGGTGTTCGAGTCCAGCAGCTCCGCCCCCGCAGCGCGGAACAGGGCCCGGATCGTCGGGTCGATACGCGCAATCGGCCATTTCGCGACCAGCGCCCGGTCGGTCATCTGGTCGATCTTGGCCTGCCAGTTCACCGCGTCATCCAGCAGCTTGGTAAAAAGATCGGGATCGGCCTCGGCCAGCTCCTCGCCCGCCACTTCCTGACCAAAGCGAAAATCGAAAAACTCGCGGCGCACCTTCTCCACCGTCTGCCCCGCGGCTTCCATCTGAAACAGCGCCTGCACCGCATAAAGCCGGGCGGCCGATTTCATCTGGCGCTTTTCGTCCTTCGTGGGGCCCTTTTGGGTGGTCATGCGCGGTTTGGTCCTTTTGCATCGCCGGCAATCAGCATCTCGCTGCCCGCCGGTTTGAATCCGATGCCGCCTTTAGGCGCTGCGAACTTCCGCGTCAACGCGATAAGGTGGAGCGCCGCCGCAGCAGCCCCGCCGCCCTTGTTCTGATCGGTGGGATCGGCGCGCACTTCCGCCTGTTTGCGGTTCTCCACGGTGAGGATACCGTTGCCGATACAGGCCCCTTCCAGCCCCAGAAGCTGGATCGCGCGGGAACTGTCATTGCAGACCGTGTCGTAATGGGTCGTCTCGCCCCGGATCACGCAGCCGATGGCCACGAACCCGTCGAAATTGGCCTGCCGATAGGCAATGCGGATCGCCGTGGGAACCTCCAGCGCGCCGGGCACTTCGATGATTTCGTGCGTAGCGCCCGCCTCTTCCAGCGTGGCTAGCGCCCCCGCCACCATGTTGTCGGCGATATCCTTGTAATAGGGCGCGACGACGATCAGCACCTTCACCGGCTTGTCGAAAGCGGGCAGCGGCAGCGTGTAGTGGGATTCGGAACCAGCCATAGTGTCAGCCTTTCATGATCGGGCGCGTGCCCACGATGGAAAGCCCGAAGGCGTCGAGACCCAGATAACGGGTCGAGGGCGAGTCGGTCAGAAGGATCAGCTCGTGCAGGCCCATCTTGGACAGGATCTGTGCGCCCAAACCGGTGCGCTTGATGGTGCGGGGGCCGTGTTCATCTTCTGCCGCAAAAGCTTCCTTGCGAGGCGCCCGGATCAGGCAGATCGCCCCCCGGCCCTCTTCGGCGATGATCCGCATGGCGGTCGGCAGCTCTGCGGTCGGCTTCGGACCCAGACCCAACAGATCCGCCCCGGCCTGCAGCGCGTGGGTTCGGATCAGAACCGGCTCATCGGTGGTAATATCGCCTTTCACCAGCACCACATGTTCAACGCCATGGGTCTGATCGGTGAAAATCCGCATTTCCCATTCGCCGCCAAACTCGGACGTCACCGTATCGCGCGCAGTCTCAACGACCAGGTTGTCGCTGCGCGAGCGATAGGTGATGAGGTCCGAGATCGTGCCGATCTTCAGCCCGTGTTTCCCCGCATATTCCACCAGATCAGGCAGCCGCGCCATGGTGCCGTCTTCCTTCATGATCTCGCAGATCACCGAAGACGGGTAATGCCCCGCCAGCCGCGCCACGTCGCAACCAGCCTCTGTATGACCCGCGCGCACCAGCACCCCCCCACGCCGCGCGCGCAGCGGGAAGACATGGCCCGGCGTGGCGATATCGGCGGCGGTGCATTGCGGGTCGATGGCGGTCTTCACGGTCAGCGCCCGGTCGGCGGCGGAAATCCCGGTCGACACGCCCTCCCGCGCCTCGATCGAGACCGTAAAGGCCGTCTCGTGGCGCGAGGAATTGTTCACAGCCATCATCGGCAGACCCAGTTCCTCGACCCGCTCCGCAGGCAGGGTCAGACAGATCAGCCCGCGCCCATGGGTGGCCATGAAGTTAATCGCATCGGCGGTCGCGAAATTGGCGGGGATCACCAGATCGCCCTCGTTCTCGCGGTCCTCGTGATCGACGAGGATGAACATGCGGCCCTGGCGGGCTTCCTCGATAATCTCCTCGATGGGGGAGATCGCATTCTTGTAGTCGGTCTCGACGGGCCCGGGGGTCTCGAATGTCATTGTGGTCCCTTTGCACCTTGGCTTGGGCAGGGGATACCGCAGCCCGTCCCCCGATACCAGTGAAGACCCGTCTAAACAGGTGCTGGACACGACGTCACTGCGCAGCCTAGCCTCCGCAAAACCGCACAGGAAAGGCCCGCGATGCGCTTCTCTCGCATGATCACCGCTGTTGAGGCCCATGCCGAGGGCGAACCGGGCCGCGTCATCACCGGGGGCTTGCCACCGATTCCCGGCCAATCGGTCTTTGAAAAGATGCAGTGGATGCAGGCCCATGCCGACGAGATCCGCCTTCTGATGCTGCGCGAGCCGCGCGGCAACCCGGCGCTGTGCTGCAACGCTATTGTGGAACCCTGCGACCCGGCGGCGGATGCCGGTTTCATCATCATGGAACAGACAGAATACCCGCCCATGTCCGGGTCCAACACCATCTGCACCGTGACCGTCCTGCTGGAAACCGGCATCCTGCCGATGATCGAACCGGTGACCGAGCTGACACTCGAGGCCCCGGCGGGGCTGATCCGGGTCCGTGCCGAGTGCAGGGACGGAAAGGTCACCCGCGTCACCTTCCGCAACGTGCCCTCCTTCGCCCTGCATCTGGATGCGAAGATCGAGGTTGAAGGCCACGGGGTCGCCCATGTCGATGTGGCCTGGGGCGGCATGTTCTATGTCATCGCCGACGCCGCCCAGTTCGGTCTGGACCTCACCCCGGAAAACGGCGCAGAAATGGTCCGCCTGTGCGAGGCCCTGCGGCGCGCCGCCGCCGCGCAACTGCCCGTCACCCACCCCGACAATCCCGCCATCACCGGCCCCACGATCTCGCAACTGACCGGCCCCGCGCAGCAGCCCGGCAACCACGGGCGCAGCGCGGTGACCGTCTCGAACAGCGTCTCGGCCCCGCCAAGCCCAATGTCGCTTCCCGGCGCGCTCGACCGGTCCCCCTGCGGCACCGGGACCAGCGCCAAACTGGCCTGTCTGCACGCGCGCGGGATGCTGGAAGCGGGGGTGGACTACATCAACGAAGGCCCCATCGGCACAACCTTCACCGCCAGGATCGAGGGTCTGACCCAGGTCGGCCCCTACCCCGCCATCATTCCCAGCATCGCAGGGCAGGCGTGGATCTATGGCACCAGCCAATACATGCTCGACCCGACAGACCCGTTTCCGCAGGGTTACCGCGTGGGCGACATCTGGGGCTGACGCACAGATCCCCTGCGCCAGTCGGCATTTGGCTTTGGCCGCGTTTGGGCTACCATCCCTCAAACAGAAGGGGAGATTTCACCATGCGCAAGCTACAGGTTCAGGGCGTTCACCACATCACGTTGACCGGCGCCGACCGGCAGACCTCAATTGATTTCTGGGAAGGGGTGCTCGGCATGCCCTTCATCTTCGACCAGCCCAATCTGGACAATCCGCGCGAAGGGCATCTCTATTTCGATCCCGGCGACGGGCGGCTCATCACCATCTTCACCAACGAAGACCGCACACCCGATCCGCGCCGCACCCCCACGGAACCGGGCTGCGTCCATCACATCGCCTTCAATGTCAGCAAGGCCGTCTTCAGCCAATGCGTGACCCGGCTCGATGAACGCGGGATCAGCCATTCCGGCCCCAAGGATCGCGGCTTCATGGATTCGATCTATTTCAAGGATCCGATGGGGCTGATGATCGAGCTGGCCTGCTACCGCTTCGAGCCGCCCGTGGGCTGCACCCATGCCGATGTGATGATTGAGGCGCACCGGATGCGCGTCGCGGCGGGCGACTACAACATTCAGGAAAAACATCTCGCCGATGCGATCGAGCTTCTGGTCGAACGCCGCCAGCAGACCCTGTCCACCGACCGTTCCCCGAAGAATCCCTACTGAGTTTCTTCTTGGCGCCAAATACTCCCGCCGGAGGCACGCAACGGTGCCCCCGGCGGATCATGCAATCTGCACTACTCCCTCACCACCCATCCGTGGCAACGCGGCCCGAGGAGGGCCCCGGAGGGGCCTGAC
>NZ_MNBL01000084.1 GCF_001879695.1 Nioella sediminis | reverse complement strand
AAATACTCCCGCCGGAGGCACGCAACGGTGCCCCCGGCGGATCATGCAATCTGCACTACTCCCTCACCACCCATCCGTGGCAACGCGGCCCGAGGAGGGCCCCGGAGGGGCCTGACGAGGGCCGCTCCCGGGTCGATGCCGAAGGCAGCGAAACCGCTCAGTCGTCCGCGACCCCCTCGGCCCGCAGCCGTGCCCGCCGGGCCCGGTAACTCGGCACAACGACCAGCAGCGCGGCGATGACCAGCAGTGCCAGGGTCATCGGGCGTTCCAGGATGAAGCCGAACCCGCGATAAAGCTGCATGGCCCGTGCGAAATTGTCTTCCAGCATCGTCCCGAGGATGAAGCCGATCAGCAGCGGCGCCAGCGGGTAATCCGCAAACCGCAGGATCGTCGCGACCACCCCGAAGCCCACCAGCAACAGCAGTTCGGTCGAGTTGTTCTGGCCGATATAGGATCCCATCAGGGTGAAGAACAGGATGAACGGGATCAGGTAGTTGCGCGGAATCGCGAGGATCTTGGCGATATAGGGAATAAGCGGCAGGTTCAGCACCAGAAGCACGAGGTTGCCGATATACATCGAGATGATGACCGCCCAGAACACCTCGGGCGTGTCGGTCATCAGCCGTGGCCCCGGCGTGACGTTCAGGGCGATGAGCGCACCAAGCAGGATCGCCGTGGTGCCCGAGCCCGGAATGCCAAGCGTCAGAAGCGGCACGAACGACCCGGTACAGGCGGCATTGTTCGCGGTTTCCGGGGCCGCAAGCCCCTTGACCGAGCCCTTGCCGAATTCCGCCTGTTCCACGCCCTTGGCGATGTTGCGCTCCACCGCGTAGCCTAGGAACGAGGCGATGGTCGCCCCCGCCCCCGGCAGCACGCCGATGAAGAAGCCCTGCAGCGACTGCCGCCCGATCACGGGGGCAATCGCCTTCGCCTCGGAGCGGCTGATCCGCAGGCCGGTGATCTTGCCGCTTTCCCCCTGTGCCGCACGGGCCGGGTTCATCACCAGGAACAGCGCCTCGGGCAGGGCGAACATCGCCATGGCCAGCGTGATGAAGGAAAAGCCTGATTGCAGCTCCATCACCCCGAAGGTGAAGCGCGGCATGTTGGACAGGGCGCCCTCGCCCACTGTGCCCATGATCAGGCCGAGGATCGTCATCATCAGCGCCTTGCCCACCTGGCCGGTGCCCGCAAAGGCGGCGATGGCCGACAGGCCCACCACCATCAACGCGAAATATTCCGCCGAATGGAACAGCAGGGCCACGCTGGACAGGGCCGGCGCGAAGATCATCAACAGGATCGCGCCGATGGTGCCGCCCGCGAAGCTGGCGATGGCGGCGATGGTCAGCGCCTTGCCCGCCATGCCCTTCCGGGCCATGGGATAGCCGTCGAAACTGGTCGCAACCGTGCCCGCGACCCCCGGCGCGTTCAGCAGGATCGACGAGGTGGAGCCGCCGAAGATGGCCCCGTAATAGACCCCGGACAGCAGGATCAGGGCCGCCGTCGGATCGCCCAGGCCGATGGCCACGGGGATCATGATCGCGATGATCGACATCGGCCCGAGACCGGGCAACATGCCGATCAGCGTGCCGATGACGCACCCGAACACCACCATCATCAGGTTCACCGGGGTGACGGCGGCGCTCAGACCGAGCAGAAGACCTTCAAGCATCGTGCTGTCTCCTTACAGGAAGCTGGGCAGCGGGCTCAGGTAGATGCCAAGCACCTCCTGCACCAGATACCAGATCGACCCCGCGGCAATGGCCGCGACGGGGATCATGATGTGAAACTTGCGTTCCCCGAGGATCGTCCCTCCGAGAACAAGGAACCCGATTGTGGCCCCCAGAAACCCGAGAGACCGCAGGGTCATCGCATAGGCGACCATCAGCGCCAGCAGGGCGATTGCCTGCCCGACGTGATAGTCCCCGATGCGGCTCAGATCGATCACCCCGTCCTTGGCCTCTTCGCCGTCCTTCGGCGCGGGTTTGGGGGAAAGAAGGACGAACAGGCCGACGATGACGCCCGCGATTGCAAGGATCTTGGGGAAGGTCGAAGGCCAGATCGGGTTGCGCTGAAGGATCGGCGGCAACAGGTGATCCATGGTGAAGAAGGCGGCATAGCCATAGACGCAGCAGATCGCCACGAATGCCAGCGCGATCCAGCGATCAAGCGCCATGTGTCATTCCTCCGTTTTCGATTGAGGCGGGCGGGGTGGGGCCAGAGCGGCGCGGTGCGCGGAAGGGCGGCCGCCCGAATCTCGGTCCGGATCGCGGTCCGGGGCGTATTCCCCCGGTCAGCCTCTGGCCGACCGGGGGCGTGGTTCAGGGCAGGGCTTAGAGGAAGCCGAGATCCCGCATCAGGTCGCCGATCTGGGTTTCCTGCGCTTCAAGGAAGGCTTCGAACTCGTCACCGGGACGGAAGATGTTGACCAGACCCATGCGCGCGCGCACGGCTTCCCATTCCGGAGTGTCCATCATGGTGGCCAGCAGGTTCTGATAGGCGGAGACGGTCTCTTCGGGCATGCCCGGAGCCGCGAAGAAGCCGCGCCAGTTGACGAACTGGGCGTCGATGCCCTGCTCGGCGAAGGTCGGGGCGGCGTCATAGGCAGCCACGCGCTCGGGCGCGGTCACGCCGAGGATGCGCACTTCGCCCTGTTCGGCCAGTGCCACCGCTTCCGAGAAGCCGGTGGACAGCGCGTCGATCTCGCCCGACAGAAGCCCGGCCATGGCCTCGCCACCGGCGTCATAGCCGATATAGTTGAAGGCGGTCGGGTCTTCGCCCGCAGCCTGCATCACGATGGCCGCCACCAGGTGGTCCATGCCGCCCGGCACCGAACCGCCGCCAATGGCGAAGTCCATCGGGCTTTCACGGTAGCTTGCCAGGGCCTCGTCCATCGAGGTCAGCGGGCTGTCGGCGGAAACGACAAGCGCGGCGTAGTCGCCAACGGTGCCGGCAACCAGCGTCAGGTCGCGGAAGCTCTGTGCGATTTCACCGGTCAGGGCGCGGATCACGATGGGGGTGGAATTCACCATCAGCGTGCCCTGGCTCGACTCTGCGTTCTCGATCAGGTGCGCAATGGCCACGCCACCGCCGCCGCCGGACATGTTCTCGAAGCTGGCCGTGCCGACGAGACCCGAGTTCACCAGCGCCTCGCCGGTGCCGCGCGCGGTGCCGTCCCAGCCACCGCCGGCGCCGCCGGGGATCAGGAAGTGGATGCTATCCATTTGCTGGTGGCCATCTGCCAGTGCAGGGGTGCCGAGGCTCATCGCGGCAACCGCCGCAGCCGCAAAGGCCCGACGGGTCAGGTTCATTTTCATCATTGTCTCCTCCCAGTTTGACAAAGAGGGGCGAGTGCCCATGACTGAAGGAAAGCACCCAAACCTGACATTCACCTGTCACGCGCACAGAAAGGCCCGCCCCGCCGATGAGGTTCCTTCTTGTAGAAGATAACCAGCAGCTCGCCGCCGCCGTGCTGGACCGGCTGGCGTTGGATGGCCATGTCGTGGATCACGCAGGCGATCTGGGCATGGCCGAGGACTACATCTCCGCCACCGATTACGACTTGATTTTGTTGGATATCATGCTGCCCGACGGCGATGGCCGCGACTTTCTGAACGCGCAGCGCGCTCGGGGAAAGGACACGCCCGTGATCGTCCTGACCGCCCGATCCGAGGTGTCGGACAGGGTCGGCGCGCTCGACATGGGGGCCGATGACTACATCCCCAAACCCTTCGATTTCGCGGAACTGGAGGCCCGCTGCCGCGCCGTTCTGCGTCGCCGCACCGGCACCGCGACCAATGTGAAGCGATTCGGCAACGTCGCCTTCAACGCGCTGGAGGGAACGCTGACCAATGGCGACAGGGTCATTCCCCTGCGCAATCGCGAACTGCGCCTGCTGGAGGTCTTCTTCGGTGCACCGGGCCAGATCATCCCCAAGCCCAAGCTGGTGGACCGGCTGTTTTCCTATGACGAGGACGTGTCCGAGAACGCCATCGAGGTCTATGTGGGCCGCCTGCGCAAGAAGCTGGAGGGCAGCGACGTGTCCATCGTTACCGTGCGCGGGCTCGGCTACCGGCTGGCGGTGCCCTGATGTGGCCCTTTCACGCCCCCGGCTCGATCCGTCTTCGGCTGACGCTGCAACTGCTGACCGGCGCCGCGGTGATGGCGCTGGTTCTGTTCCTGATCGTCTACAGTTTCGCCCGCCAGATCGGCGCGGAATCGCAGGACCGGATCCTGTCCGCCTCGGCCACCTCGATCCTCGACGCCACCACCGTTCAGTCGGGCAATATCAGCGTCGACATCCCCTATTCCGCCTTCACCATGCTGGACAACTCCGTCGACGACCGGGTGTTCTATCGCATCACCCAGGATGGCGAGGGGCTGACCGGCTATGACGACCTGCCTAGCGCCCGGCAGGATCAGGGCACCGGTCCGGCCTTCGACACGGTCACCTATCGCGGAGAAGAATTGCGCATCGCCACCCTGACCCGCCGCGTCTCGGTCGGGGGCACACCCACAAGGATCGACGTGACGGTTGGCCAGACCCGCGACGCGCAGGCCGACGTTCTGGCCCGCATCCTCAGGATGACCGTTCTGCTCGGCTTTGGCTTCTTCGCCGCCTCCGCCCTGCTGGCGATTCTGGCCGGTCGCAGCACTGCCGCCTCGCTGTCGCGGCTGGCCGAGTCGGTGTCGCGTCGCGGACCGCAGGATCTGCGCCCGGTGGTGGCCGAGGTGCCAAGCGAGATGCGCCCGCTGGTGGCCTCGCTCAACAGCCTCATCGCCCGGCTTTCCGCCGCCCTGACCCGCACCGAGGATTTCATCGCCGAGGCCGCGCATCGCGTCCGCACCCCGCTCGCCACCGTCCGCGCCCATGGGGAAAATACCCTGCGCCGGGTCAGCAAGGAAGAAAACCGCGTGTCCCTGCGCGAAATGATCCGCGCCATTGATGAGAGCAGCCGCGCGGCGGGGCAGCTTCTGGACCACGCCATGGTATCGCTGCGCGCCGACCAGCTGGAACTGTCGCCCGTCGCCCTACGCCCGCTGGTGGCCGACCTCGTGGACCGGCTGCGGCCCGTGGCGGAACTCAAGGACATGGACCTGAGGTTCGAGGCCAGCGAAGAGCAGGAAGTGATGGGCGACACGATCCTGATCCAGAACGCGGTGCGCAACCTTCTGGACAACGCCATCAAATACGCCCCCCCCGAGACCCCCATCGACGTGGCCCTCACCCGAGACGAAGCAACCGCCACCCTGACCATCCGCGACCAGGGGATCGGCTTTCCCGCGACCGGGGCCGATGCCCTGACAGGCCGCTTCGCGCGGGGCGAAAACGCCACCGGCGTCATCGGCTCGGGCCTTGGCCTGACCATCGCGGATGAGGTCGCCCGCGCCCATGGCGGCACCCTCACCATCGCCAATACCGAAGGAGGCCCCGGCGCATGCGTGCGTTTATCTCTTCCCTTGCGCTGATCCTGTCAGCCCTGCCTGCCCTGGCCTTCGAGATCGAAGAGAACGTGCAGTTCCCGGCGGCGAACCAGACGGCTGAACTGCGGGTGATCTCCACCGCCGATGCAGATCTGTTCGCCCCCTTCATCACCGCCTTCCAGGCGCTGAACCCCGGCATCGCGGTGGACTATTACGTCGTCAGTTCGTCCGAGATCATGGTCGCCCTGCAAGACGAGGGCGAACGCTTCGACCTTGCCATTTCCTCGGCCATGGACCTGCAGATCAAGCTCGCCAATGACGGGCTGGCCCTGCCCTACCGCTCTGGCGCCACGGGCAGCCTGCCGGAATGGGCAATCTGGCGCGACCGGGTCTTCGCCTTCACCCAGGAACCCGCGACCATGGTGCTCTCGCGCGCCGATTTCGCGGATATCGACCTGCCCCGCACGCGGCAGGAACTGATCACCGCGCTGCGCGATCACCCCGAGCGGTTCCGCGAACGGATCGGCACCTATGACGTGCGCGAAAGCGGGCTTGGCTACCTCTTCGCCACGCAGGACGGGCGGACATCGGAAACCTTCTGGCGTCTGGCGCAGGTGATGGGGGGTCTGCAAACGCAGCTCTACCGGGGCTCCTCCGACATGATCGAAGACGTCGCCTCTGGCCGCATCGCGGTGGCCTATAATGTGCTCGGCAGCTACGCGCAGGTGCGCGAGGACCTGCATGACCGCATCCACATCATCGCGCCCGAGGATTTCACCACCGTGATGATGCGCACCGTTCTGATCCCAGCCAATGCCGAAGCGCCAGAGGCGGCCGGGCGCTTCATCGACCACCTGATAGAGACCGCCTGGACCGAGGGCGGCGGTCGCTTCGCTTTTCCCGGCATCACGCCCGCGCGCCTGTCGGAAAATGCCAGCCTGCGCCCCATCCAGCTTGGCCCCGGCCTGCTGGTCTATCTCGACCGGCTGAAACGGCGGCAGTTCATCGAGGAATGGGAAGCGGCGATGGTGCAGCCCGGCTAGACCAGCGGATAAACCGCCAATGCCTCATACCGCGCGCCCTGATCGGTGAGGGTGGAGCCTTGCAGCGAGAAGCTGGTGGCGCGCGCGGTCGGCACCTCCACCACCGGTGGCGCTGTCAGGAAGCTTTGCAACGCCGCCGCCTCGCCCTCCGACATATGCCGCCCGAAGCGCACCAGCGTCACATGCGGTCTGAACGCGCGCCGTTCGGGCTGCATCCCTACCCGGCGGGCCATCCGTTCAACCTCAGCCTGTAGCGCGACCAGCGCAGGCACCGGCTCCACCAGCGCCGCCAGCATCCGCGCCTTGCCCGGCCCGAACCAGTCGATCCCCGCGAAGCGCAGCTCCGGCGCGGGCAGCCGCAGGGGTTCCAGCGCCATATGCAACTCCTCCAGCCGTTCCTCGGATTGGTCATCCAGAAACGAGAGCGTCACATGCAGGTTCTCCCACGGCACCACCCGCCCGGCCTTGAGGCCCCCCACCATCCGCAACAGCGGATCGCGGCAGGTGTCGGGCAGGTCGAGGCTGAGGAAGCTGCGCATGGTGTGGGATCGTCTTCAGGGCCGCGGTCAGTGGCCACTCTCCCCCCGACAAGGGGGAGAGACAAGGCCCTTGAAGGGCCTTCCACCGGAACAAATCCGGGCACAAGGCCCGGCTTCGCAAATGCCAATCCGTCTGTACGGGGGGTGTACAGGGGGTGTACGCCCGGTGTACGGGTGGCACCCCCTCTTTTCAGCCTACGACGTTGAAGCCGGGACCGTAGGGGTAGCCGGTGATATTCTCGGCCCCGTCCTCGGTGATGATCAGGATATCATGCTCCCGATAGCCGCCCGCGCCGGGCTGGCCTTCTGGGATCGTGATCATCGGTTCCATGGAAATCACCATGCCCGGTTCCAGCACCGTGTCGATGTCTTCGCGCAGTTCCAGCCCCGCCTCGCGGCCATAGTAATGGCTAAGCACGCCGAAGCTGTGGCCGTAGCCGAAGCTGCGGTATTGAAGCAGGTTCCGCTCGGCAAAGAAGTCGTTGATTTTATGGGTAACTTCCGCGCAGGACGCGCCCGGCTTCAGCAGGCTCATGCCGTATTCATGGGCGCCCACATTGGCCTCCCAATAGGCCAGAGAGGCGTCGTCCACTTCCTCCACAAACATGGTGCGTTCGAGCGCTGTATAGTAGCCCGATATCATCGGGAAGGTGTTGAGGCTGAGGATATCGCCCCGCTGCAGCACCCGGCCCGTGACAGGGTTATGCGCGCCGTCGGTGTTGATGCCCGACTGGAACCAGACCCAGGTGTCGCGGTACTCGGCATCGGGGTAGCGGCGGGCGATTTCCAGCTCCATCGCGTCACGACCAGCAATCGCCACGTCAATCTCTCTAACGCCTTGTTTTACGGCGTCTTTGATGGCGTATCCGCCCACGTCCGCCACGGCTGCGCCAGCCCGGATCAGCTCGATCTCGGCGGGCGATTTGCGCATCCGCTGCTGCATGGTGTGGCCCGCGATATCGACCTCGGAGGCCGGGTTCAGGAAGGACCGCATCTTGCCCTGTTGCAGCAGCGTCAGGTGGTCGGCCTCGTAGCCGATAACCTTTCCTTCACCTGTCACATGTAGGATCGCCCGCCAGAAGTTGTCGCGCTTCCAGTCGGTATAGGTGATGTTGTCGGTCGCGCCCCGCCGCCAGGGCTGACCGGCATCAATCCCGGCACTTATGGTCACGGCCTCGGACGCGGTCACGACCAGCGCATAGGGCCGCCCGAAGGCGCAGTACAGAAAGCCAGAGTAATAGGCGATATTATGCATCGAGGTCATGACGGCAGCATCGACGCCCTGTGCGTCCATGATCGCGCGCAGGCCCATCAGGCGGGCGTCATATTCGGCTTGGGTGAACTGAAGGGCAGGCTTGTCGCCATTGTGAAGGCGGTAGAATTCGGGACGGTCCATGGGAAATTCCTTCATATGACCAAGGCCCCGGCGTACAGGGCGGTCGCGGGGAGGGCCCGCAAGCAAGCGGCCATGCCGCCGGGGCGACGCCATCGCCCCTGCCTGATCCGCGCTATAGCGTGATTCAGCCCATGCCCGCTAGCCCTTTTGCGACACGATCAACTCGCGCGCTTTCGGCCCCTCGGCCCAGGCCAGCAGCAGGTCTTGCACCACCGCCACAGCCCGCTTTGGTCGCCCCTCTGCCCGGCCCAGAAGAAGGGTGATGGGGGGCAAGACATCGGCCAGTGGAACGGACGTCACCCCATCACCTGCATAGGACCGGTCGGTCCGGGGCCGCATATTGAGCACCGCCAGCCCGGCCCCGGCCCCCACAAGGCTGCGCACCATCTCGGTCGTGTTGGCGCGCGCGGCTATGTTGGGCGACAGGCCCCGGTCGCGGAACAGGGCCGTCACATAAGGTTCTGCCACCGGCCGGTCGAGCAGCACCAACGGATAGGCCGCCATATCGGCCAGTGTTGCGCCCCCGCGCGTGATCGGATGACCGAGCGGGGCCAGAGCGTATGGCGGCAGGTCCAGCAGCTTTCGGGTGGCTATCCCGGCCCGGACAGGCGCGGCGGCAAAGAGGATCAGGTCAAGCCGCCCCGCCAACAGCGACGCCTGCGCCTCGTCTGCGGAACAATCGGTCAGAGTGACCTCCAGCCCCGGATTCGCCCGTTGCAGCGGGATCAGCAGGCCGGGCAGGAAGGCGGGCGCAACCGGTGCGTAATATCCGATCCGCAGCTGGCCCGAGAGCGTAGCCGCCCCCGCACGCGCATCCTCCAAGACGCTGTCGCAGTCTTCCAGCAACGCCCGGAACCGCGCCGCAAGCACCCGGCCTTCCCCGGTCGGCGCAATCCCCTTGGCCCGTGTCCGCACAAGCAACGCCGCGCCAACCTCTGCCTCGACCTGGTCCACCGCCGCCGCCACGGCCGAGGCTGCGATGTTCAATTGCCGCGCCGCGCCCGCGATTGAGCCTGCCTCGACCGTTGCGGCAAAGGCCGCCATGGCGCGTAGGGAGAGGCGGGGGGATGGGGGCATACAGCACCGAATCAGATTTTGATGACCTGATAATACTAATTTTCCGATGTTTGACCGCATGGCACAAACAACACGCGAACAAGGAGCCCGACCATGCAGGACAACACAGACCAGATCCCTGGCTGGAACCACGTTCCCGACGTGCCCATTCAAGTCTCCCCCTTCTTCAGCTGGCCGCCCGACCCCGTCCGCATGGCGCGCTGGATCGCGGCCCGCTGGCTAGGCATCGCCGAAAACGTGCTGGTCCTGGCACTGGCCACGATCAGCTGGCTCTGGTTCCAGCCGCCGCTGGAGGTCACGGCCACGCTGGCGCCAGGCTGGATCTTCGGCCTGTGGATCCGGAATATGGCGCTGATGATCCTCGTGGCCGGGTCGCTTCACTGGTTCTTCTACATGCGCAAGGCACAGGGCGAGCGGCTGAAATTCGACCCGCGCGACCTGATGATCAAGGGCAGACAATTCACCTTCGGCGGGCAGGTACGCGACAACATGTTCTGGAGCCTTGGCAGCGGGGTCGGCTTCTGGACCGCCTATGAGGTTTTGATGTTCTGGGCCATGGCTAATGGCTATGCGCCGCTGCTGTCGCCCGCGGAACACCCGGTCATCTTCATTCTGTGGTTCCTGCTGACGCCAGTGTGGATTTCCTTCCATTTCTACTGGGTGCACCGGGCGCTGCATTGGGGGCCGCTCTACCAGATCGCCCACGCGCTCCATCACCGCAATGTCAACGTGGGGCCATGGTCGGGCCTGTCGATGCACCCGGTCGAACACCTGATCTTCTTCAGCTCGATCCTGATCCATTTCATCGTGCCCGCCCACCCGCTGCACATTCTGTTCCACATGCAGCATCAGGCACTGACGGCGGCGACCTCCCACACCGGCTTCGAAAACCTGCTGGTGGAGGACAGGAAACGCCTCGCGCTTGGCACCTTCCACCACCAGATGCACCACCGCTATTTCGAGGTGAACTACGGCAACCTGGAAATGCCCTGGGACAAGTGGTTCGGCACCTTCCACGATGGCACCAAGGCCGCGCATGAGAGGCTGAAATCGCGCCGTGGGCGGCGCGCTTAACCCCTTTCCAACCGCTGCCGTTTGTCTAAGGTGGCGGCCATGCTGCGCTTTATCCTTGGCCGTCTTCTCTCGCTGAGCCTCAGCCTGATCGTCGCGAGCCTCGTCATCTTCACGGTGATCGAGGTCATTCCCGGCGACCCGGCGGCGTTCATGCTTGGGCTCAACGCGGATGAGGCGACGGTACAGGCATTGAGGGCCGATCTGGGGCTCGATGGCTCCAAGGCCGAGCGGTATCTCACGTGGATCGCGGGCATGGTGCAGGGCGATTTCGGCACCTCCTATACCTACCGCGTCCCGGTGGCGGAGCTTGTGGCGGACCGGCTGTGGGTGTCCTTGCCGCTGGCCATTCTGTCGCTGATCCTGTCCACGGCCATTGCTTTCCCGGTCGGGTTGCTGGCGGCGGCAAACCGGGGGCGGGCGGCGGATTACGGCATCATGGGCGGCACGCAGCTTGGCATCGCTATCCCGAATTTCTGGTTCGGCATGCTGCTGGTGCTTGTCTTCGCCGTGAACCTGCGCTGGTTCAGCGCGGGTGGTTTTCCGGGATGGGAGGAGCCTTTGCAGGCCCTCAAGTCGCTGCTGCTGCCCTCGGTCGCGCTGGCCCTTCCGCAAGCGGCGATCCTTGCCCGTGTCATGCGGTCTGCCCTCATTGAGACACTGGCGCAGGATTACATGCGCACCGCGCGGGCCAAGGGGCTGAGCCGTCGCCAGGCGCTGCTGCGACACGCGCTTCGCAACGCCCTGATCCCGGTCCTGACCATCATCGGCTTGCAATTCTCCTTCCTGCTGGCGGGTGCGATCATCATCGAGAATGTCTTTTTCCTGCCTGGCCTCGGGCGGCTGATCTTCCAGGGCATCACACAGCGCGATCTGGTGGTGGTGGAATCCGTCACCATGCTGCTGGTCTTCGCGGTCATCGTCGTCACCTTCCTTGTCGACATCGCCTATGCGATTGCCGACCCGCGCCTGAGGCGCCGCGCATGAGCCGCCTGCCCGTCCCCCTGATCCTCGGCGCGGTGCTGTCGTCGGTGTTCCTTGCCATGGCGCTGCTGTCCTTCGTCTGGACACCCCATGACGTGGAGCAGCTGGTGATCGCAAACCGTCTGCAACCGGCGAGCGGAGAGTTCCTTCTGGGCACCGACCAGTTCGGGCGCGACCTGCTGTCGATGCTGATGGTGGGCGCGCGGGTATCGCTGGCGGTGGCACTGGTCGCCGTCGGCATCGGCGTCGTGATCGGCGTGCCGCTCGGCCTTGCCGCTGCCGCGACGCGGGGAAGCCTGCTGGACGAGCTGATCATGCGCGGCAACGACCTGATCTTCGCCTTCCCCAGCCTTGTCATTGCAATCCTGATCACCGCCGTTTTCGGCCCCTCGGCCTTCAACGCGATCATTGCCATCGGCATCTTCAACATCCCTGTTTTCGCGCGTGTTGCGCGCGGCGGCGCGCTCAGCCTCTGGACGCTCGATTACATCCTCGCCGCCCGCGTGGCGGGCAAGGGCAAGGCCCGCATCAGTGCGGAACATATCCTGCCCAATATCGCCAACCTGCTGATCGTGCAGGCGACGATCCAGTTCTCGCTCGGCATCCTCGCGGAAGCGGCGCTGTCCTATGTGGGCCTGTCGGTGCAGCCCCCCACGCCCAGTTGGGGGCGGATGCTGTCGGATGCGCAAACGATGATCTACACCCACCCGATGCTGGCGGTGTTGCCGGGGCTCGCCATCGTGCTGATGGTGCTTGGCCTCAACCTGATGGGCGACGGGCTGCGCGACATGCTGGACCCACGGTTGCGGAGGGTCCGGCAATGATCGAGGTGGACCGCCTCTCGCTCGACATTCACGGCACGCCCATCCTGCGCGACGTGTCCTTTGCCATGCAGCCGGGCCGCACCTTCGGGCTGGTCGGCGAAAGCGGATCGGGCAAGTCGATGACCGCGCTTGCGCTGATGCAGCTGCTGCCGGACGGATCGCGGACCAGTGGGCGGGCCAGCCTTGACGGGATCGACCTGCTGGACCGGCCCGAGGCCGAAATGTGCGCCCTGCGCGGTAATGAACTGGGCATGATCTTCCAGGAACCGATGACGGCGCTGAACCCCGTGCGCACCATCGGCGATCAGGTGGCCGAGACCCTGCGCATCCACGGGGCCGCCACCCGCGCCGATGCCCTCGATGTCGCCCGGCAAAAGCTCGACCGCGTGGGCCTGCCGCAAATCGCGCTCGACCGCTACCCGCATGAGCTGTCGGGCGGGCAGCGGCAGCGGGTCTGCATCGCCACCGCCATCGCGCTCCGCCCCCGCCTGCTGATCGCGGACGAACCCACCACGGCGCTTGATGTCACCACGCAGGCCCAAATTCTCGACCTCTTGCGCGGGTTGGTCGACGAAGAAGACATGGCGCTCCTTCTCATCACCCACGACCTTGCCGTCGTGGCCGACATGGCCGACCAGGTGGCGGTGATGAAAACAGGCGAGATCGTCGAACAAGGCGCGACCCGCGACGTGCTGAGCCAGCAACGCCACGCCTATACCCGCGCCCTCTTCGAAGCGTCGGGCCACGTTCCCGCAAGAGGATCGCGACCCGAAGGGTCGCCCCTGCTCACCGGCACCGAGATCGACCGCCACTACCCTGGCCCGCGCATCGGGCTGTTTCGCCGGGGCGCCCCGCTACGCGCGGTGAACGGCGTCAGCCTTGCTTTGCAAGAGGGCGAAAGCCTTGGGCTTGTGGGCGAATCCGGCTGCGGGAAATCGACATTGACCCGCGCCATCCTCGGCCTCGACCCCATTCAGGGCGGCGAGATCCGGGCGCTAGGCAACCCGGTTTCTCCGCAGATGCCCCACGCCATGCGCGCGGGCATTCAGGTCGTGTTTCAGGACCCCTATGGCAGCTTCAACCCGCGCTGGTCGGTGGAGCATCTGGTGGCCGAACCCTACCACCTGCTGTCCGAGAAACCCTCTCGGACGGAACGCCGCGACCAGGTGGCCGAGGCTCTGGAGGCCGTCGGACTGCAAGCCTCCGACATGGACAAGTATCCGCACGAGTTTTCAGGCGGCCAGCGCCAACGCATCGCCATTGCCCGCGCGCTGATTACGCACCCGAAAATTCTGGTGCTGGATGAGGCGGTATCGGCCCTCGATGTCCGCGTGCGTGCCCAGATTCTGGACCTGCTGGCCGATCTTCAGGACCGGATGGGGCTGAGCTATCTGTTCATCTCCCACGATCTCACCGTGGTGCGCGCGATCACCGACCGGGTGATGGTGATGCAGGCCGGGCAGATTGTGGAGCAAGGCCCGACAGATACCGTCTTCGACGCCCCGGAGCATCCCTACACGCAGGCCCTTCTGGCCGCCGCGCCGCGCCTGCCCGACTATGCAAGAAAGGACTGATCCCATGCAGCTCTGGTTCGACCCCGCAGAAGTGTTCATCGGTGGCCGCTGGTTCCTGCCCGCCAGCGGCGAGACCCTGCCCTTGGAAAACCCGTCGACCGGCGAGGAGATCGGCCGTATCGCGCGGGGCAATGCGGTAGATATCGACAACGCGGTCAGCGCCGCGGAGGACGCACTGGTGGGCGAATGGGGCGCGCTGACCGCCGCCGAGCGGGGCCGCATCCTGATGCGGCTGTCGTGGCTCATCACCCAGAAGGTCGAGGAGCTGGCCGAGATCGAGGCCACCGACGTGGGCAAGCCTTTGGCGCAGGCCCGGAACGACGCGATCGCGCTGGCGCGCTACATGGAATTCTACGGGGGCGCCGCCGACAAGCTGATGGGCGAGACGATCCCCTTCCAAAACGGCTTTACCGTCTACACCCTGCGCGAACCGCACGGGGTGACGGGGCATATCGTGCCCTGGAATTACCCGATGCAGATCATCGGCCGGTCTGTTGGCGCGGCGCTGGCCATGGGCAATGCCTGCGTGCTGAAACCAGCGGAAGAGGCCTGCCTGTCGGCGCTGGCCTTCGCGGATCTGGCGCGGCAGGCGGGGCTGCCTGACGGGGCGCTCAATGTGGTGCCCGGCCTTGGCGAGGAAGCGGGCGCAGCCCTGACCGCGCATAAGGGCGTCAAGCACCTGTCCTTCACCGGCTCCGTCGGTGTGGGCAAGCTGGTGCAGACGGCGGCGGCGCAGAACATCGTGCCGGTGACGCTGGAGCTTGGCGGCAAGTCCCCGCAGGTGGTGTTCGAGGATGCGGACCTGGAAAAAGCGCTGCCCTTCCTCGTCAATGCAGGCATCCAGAACGCGGGCCAGACCTGCTCGGCCTCCTCGCGGATCCTGGTGCACGAGAGCCTCTATGATGAGCTCTGCACCCATATGGCGGCAGCCTATGACGGGCTGAAAGTGGGGCCCGCGATGGCCGATCTGAACGTGGGGCCCCTGATTTCCGCACGCCAGAAGGAGATCGTGGAAAGCTTCCTCGCCATGACGGATGAAAACCACATCCTCAGCCGGGGCCGCATCGTCGAGGACGCGCCGGCGGGCGGTCACTACGTTGCCCCCACCCTGATCTCTGGCGTGGGACCGGATCACAGCCTGTCACAGGACGAGATCTTCGGGCCTGTTCAGGTGATCATCCCGTTCCGCGACGAGGATCATGCAGTCGAGATTGCCAATGGCACGGACTACGGGCTGGTCGCCTCTGTCTGGTCCAAGGATGGCGGGCGCTGCATGCGGATGGCGAAGAAGCTGCGCGCGGGGCAGGTTTTTATCAACAATTACGGGGCCGCTGGCGGGGTGGAACTGCCCTTCGGCGGGGTGGGTCATTCCGGCCATGGGCGCGAAAAGGGGTTCGAGGCCCTTTACGGCTTCTCCGTGCTCAAAACGGTCGCGGCCCATCACGGCTAGGCGCGGGGACGGGCTTTGCAAAGCCCGTGACAAGCGGTTTCGAAACCGCTTCCAACGGCTTTTGGAAAAGCCGTCCCCCGCCCTTGATCAAACCGCGAGCGGACGTTAACCCCGCGCCAACCCATGCAAGAGGACTGCGCCATGCCTTTCGACCGCTCCATCAAGATTGCCCCGTCGATCCTTTCCGCCGATTTCGCGAATTTTGGCCAGGAGATCCGTGCCATCGAGGACCAGGGCGCCGACTGGGTCCATGTGGATGTGATGGACGGGCATTTCGTACCGAACCTCACCTTCGGGCCGCCCGCCGTGAAGGCCTTCCGCCCGCATGTGACAACCTTCATGGACGTGCATCTGATGATCGCGCCGGTCGATCCCTATATCGAGGCCTATGCCGAGGCGGGCGCCGACATGATCACCGCCCATGTGGAGGCGGGCCCGCATATCCATCGCACCCTTCAGGCGATCAGGGCCACGGGTAAGATGGCCGGTGTCAGCCTCAACCCCGGCACCCCGCTCGAAAGCATCGAACATGTGCTCGACCTCGTCGACATGGTGCTGATCATGACGGTGAACCCCGGCTTCGGCGGACAGAAATTCATCCACTCCGGTGTCGAGAAGACCCGCCGACTGCGGCAGATGATCGGCGACCGGCCGATCCATATCCAGATCGACGGTGGCGTGACGACCGAAACCGCCCCCCTTGTGGCGGCGGCGGGGGCCGATGTTCTGGTTGCTGGATCGGCTGTGTTCAAGGGCGGCTCGGTTGCGCAACCGCAGGTCTATGGCGAGAATATCCGCGCGATCCGGGCTGCTGCGGAAGCAGCTCTCTGACAGTTATCCCGCAGCCTCCAGCCGGGCCTGCGCAGCGGCAATCATCGGCAGGAACTGGTCGAAGGCAGCCTGCCAGCTGCCCTGCATCTCCGATGTAAACGCGTCCCCCAGACAGTCGCTGAACGCGCCCAGGATGGCCTTGGCCATGTGGCGCAGCTGCGTGTCGGAGATATGGAACCGGGCATGAGAGCGCGCGAGCCCCTCCGCCAGGCGGATCAGGTCCGCATCAGAGCCCATGGCCCGCACCGTGTAGGACAGGGCCTGCATGATCTTGGCCCGCTGCCCGGCCAGGTCGGCACTGAACAAATGACGCGTCTGCGGTTCCAGTTCGAAGAAGCGCTCGTAGACCCGCACCGCGAGCCGCGCCTTCACAGGAAGCGCCAGGGCAAAACTTTCGCTGATCAGGGCCGCCTGATCGGGCGGCCACGGGGCGGGAGGAGATGGAATATCGGTCATGGCCCTGCCAGACTGGCAGAGCCGCCTTTCCAACCCCTTAACGGGTGATCAGTTCATCGCCAGCCCAAAGGGCACATCCTCGCCCGCCGCACGATACCAGCGGCGAATGAGGGCGCGTTCCTCTTCCTCCATATAGGACACATTCGCAGGTGGCATCGCATCGGTCACACCGGCCTGCAGGTAGATTTCGCGCGCCGCACGGGCGATGTCGGCAGGCGTTTCCAGCACGATGCCACGCGGGGCCTGCCGGATACCGGGCCAGGAGGGTTCGCGCGCATGGCACATGGCGCAGCGGCCCGGGATCGTCCAACTCACATCCTCGAAGCCATCGGCGGCCATCAGCATTTCCTCGCGATGCGTCAGGTCGCGCGCCTCGCTCTCCTCGTAGCTGTCGTACTCACTGCCCGCCGTCGACAGCCACGCGATGCAGATGAACAGGATCACGGTCACCGCCCAGGTCCACCAGGGCATGCCCTTGCGCGCATGCATGGAGTTGAAGAAGTGCCGGATCGTGACCCCCATCAGGAAGACAAGCGCCGCGATGATCCAGTTATACTCGGTGGCAAAGGCCAGCGGGTAGTGGTTGGACAGCATCAGGAAGACCACGGGCAGGGTCAGATAGTTGTTGTGGGTCGAGCGCAGCTTGGCGATCTTGCCGTATTTCGGGTCGGGCGCACGACCCGCCTTCAGATCCGCCACCACGATGCGCTGATTGGGCATGATGATGAAGAAGACGTTGGCCGTCATGATCGTGGCCGTGAAGGCCCCCAGATGCAGCATCATAGCGCGGCCAGTGAAGATCTGGTTGTAGCCATAGCCCATGATGACGAGCAGCACGAACAGCAGCAGCATCAGCACCGTGGGCTGTTCGCCGAGCGGCGATTTGCACAGGAAGTCATAGACCAGCCACCCGATGGTCAGCGACGCGGCAGAGATCAGGATGCCCTGCCAGGTGCTCAGATCCGCTTTGGCCGGGTCAATCAGGTAAAGCTCCGCCCCCGCCCAATAGACCAGCATCAAAAGCGCCGCGCCGGAGAGCCATGTGGAGTAGCTTTCCCATTTGAACCAGGTCAGGTGGTCTGGCATCGCCTCGGGGGCCACCAGGTATTTGCGGATATGGTAGAACCCGCCGCCATGGACCTGCCATTCCTCGCCATCGGCCCCGCGCAGGTCACCCTCGCGCCGCAGGCCAAGGTCGAGCGCGATGAAGTAGAAGCTCGATCCGATCCAGGCGATTGCCGTGATGACATGCAGCCACCGAACGGCGGTCTCCAGCCAGTCCCACATGATCAGGAAATCCTGCATCCCCGTACCCTTTTTGGTTCTTTCATTCCAGTTTAGACCTATCGCAGCGCATGTTTAGCCGGTATTGCAAGAAATTACCGATCTGTTTCAAATAAAGGCTACGAATTCACATGGCCTATCTGGACAATGTGCGCACCTTTGTGCGGGTGTTCGAACTCGGGTCGATGTCGGCAGCGGCGCGCGATCAGCGGATCTCGGCGGCGGTGGCCTCGTCTCGCATCTCGCAGCTTGAAGAGCACCTGAATGTGCGTCTTTTCCAGCGAACGACGCGGCAACTGAACCCGACGGAACAAGGGGTGATCTTCTATCGCGGGGCTTGCAAGATCCTCGAAGCGGTGGAGGAAGCCGAGGCCGAGATCAACAAGGTCACGCAGACCCCGCGCGGCACGCTGTATATCGCGGCGCCGCTTGGGGTCGGGCGCCGGCTGGTCGCGCCTGCGATGCCGGCCTTCAAGGAAAAGTACCCGCTTATCGACATACGCCTGCGCCTGTCGGACCGGCGGCTTGACGTGGCCAAGGAAGGGCTCGACGTGGCCTTCTTTCTGGGCGTGCCCGAGGACAGCACGCTGCGCATCCGCAAGATTGCCGATTGCCCCAGGGTGCTGTGCGCCTCGCCGGATTATGTCGCGCGAAAGGGCATGCCCCGAAGCGGCGCCGATCTGATCGGGGGGAAACATGACTGCCTCAACCTGCGCTACCCCGGTGCGCCGGAGTTCCAGTGGCCGCTGCAAACGCCCGACGGGATCAGGCGGATTGCCGTGAAGGGGCCGTTCGAATCGGATGACGGGGATGTCCTGACAGGATGGGCCCTGGCCGGACAAGGGATCGTGCTGAAGCCGGTCTTCGAAGTGGCCGAGCACCTGGCTGCCGGAACGCTAGTGCCGGTGCTGGAGAATGAGCCGCCGGTGCCGATCCAGATGGCCTGTCTCTACATGCACCGCAAGCGGCAGGACCCCAAGGCGCGCCTGCTGATCGACTTCATGTCAGATCACATCAGGCGCGAACTGCCGTAAGGGGCGCGGGGAAGGATCTTCGAAGATCCTTTCAATGCCCTTGCAAGGGCATTCCCCCGCCTAGCTTCCCCGATAGGTGGAAAACCCAAAGGGAGAGAGCAGGAGCGGCACGTGGTAATGCGCCTCTGGGTCCGACATGCCGAAGCGGATCGGCACCTGATCGAGGAACAGCGGCTCATCTCCGCCCTGCCCCGATGCGCGCAGATAGTCGCCCGCAAAGAACACCAGCTCATAGATGCCGGTCGCAAAGCTCTCTTGGGGCAGGATCGGGCTATCGGTGCGGCCATCGTCATTGGTGACCATCTCGACCATCAACGTCGGGGCGTCCCCGTCGATCGAGTAAAGCGCAATCTTCAGCCCCGCGGCGGGGCAGCCCCGCGCCGTGTCCAGTACATGTGTCGTCAGATATCCGGCCATCGCCCTCTCCTTGGTCCTTGCGCCTGTTTATGCAGCGTTGCGACGCTCTGCGCACTGCCGCTCCGACAACAGCAGTTTCAAAAATCTCCAGAAAGTCAAAAGGCATTCCCTATTATATGGTAACAAAAACGCGACAAGGACAGCCCCCCGTGACACGCTATATCAGAGACATGCGCGGCCATGGCCCCGACGCGCCGGACCCGAAATGGCCGGGCGGCGCGAAGATCGCCGTGCAGATCGTGCTGAACTACGAAGAGGGCGGCGAGAACTGCATCCTGCATGGCGATGCGGCGTCCGAGGCCTTTCTATCGGAAATCGTGGGTGCCGCCCAATGGCCGGGCCAGCGGCACTGGAACATGGAATCGATCTATGAATACGGCGCGCGCGCCGGGTTCTGGCGGCTGCACCGTTTGTTCACCTCGATGAATATCCCGCTGACCGTCTATGGCGTCGCCTCGGCCCTTGCCCGCAGCCCCGAACAGGTGCGTGCCATGCAACTGGCCGGGTGGGAGATCGCCAGTCACGGGCTCAAATGGGTCGAACACAAGGACATGCCCGAGGAGGAGGAGCGCGCCCAGATCGCCGAGGCCATCCGCCTGCATACGGAAGTAACGGGCGAGCGTCCGCGCGGCTGGTATACGGGGCGCTGTTCGGTCAACACCATCGCCTTGGCCGCCGAGGCGGGGATGGACTACATCTCCGACACCTATGCCGACGACCTGCCCTATTGGGTCAAGATTGCGGACCGCGATCAGCTGATCATCCCCTACACGCTCGACTGCAACGACATGCGCTTTGCCACGCCGCAGGGGTTCAACTCGGGCGACCAGTTCTTCGCCTACCTGAAAGACAGCTTCGACGCGCTTTATGCCGAGGGCGAGGCGGGGCAGGCCAAGATGCTGTCCATCGGGCTGCACTGCCGCCTCATTGGCCGACCGGGCCGGGTGATGGCGCTGAAACGCTTCCTCGACTATGCCGCCGGGCATGAGGGCGTCTGGTTCGCCCGCCGCATCGACATTGCCGACCATTGGGCGCGGGAGCACCCGCCGGTGGACCGTCCCCTGCCCTCGCAAATGAGCCGCGAAGACTTCGTCGCGGCCTATGGCGGCATCTTCGAACATTCCCCCTGGATCGCGGAACGGGCTTGGGGGCTGGAACTTGGCCCCGCCCATGACTGCGCCGCCGGTGTGCACAACGCGCTGGCCCGTGCCTTCCGCAGCGCCAGCCGTGAAGAACGGCTCGGCGTGCTGCGCGCCCACCCCGATCTGGCCGGGAAACTGGCGGCGGCAGGAAGGCTGACGGCGGAATCGACCTCGGAACAGGCGGGCGCCGGGCTCAACATGCTGACCGACGAGGAACGCGAGGTCTTCACACGGCTCAACACGTCTTACGTGGACAAGCACGGCTTTCCCTTCATCATCGCGGTGCGCGACCACGACAAGGCCAGCATTCGCGCGAATTTCGAACGCCGCATCGGCAATGACACCGAGACCGAATTCGCCGAGGCGTGCCGCCAGGTCGAACGCATCGCGGAATTCCGGCTGATGGACCTTCTGCCGTGACCCTACTGACCCCTCGCCCCCTGACACAGGCCGCCTTCGCGCCCTTCGGGGAGGTGATCGAGCTGAAGGACGCGCCCGACAAGATCATAAATCAAGGCATGTGCGGGCGGCACCATGACCTGGCGCAACTCGATTTCGCGGATGGCCGCGCAGGGATCAGCCTGTTCGATGCCGAAGCGCGGTACCTGCCTTGCGAGGTGGCGCTGGTCGAGCGTCACCCTCTGGGAAGCCAGGCATTCATTCCCATCTCGGGAACCCCTTTCCTCGTAATCGTGGCCGAGGATGACGGCGGCACGCCCGTCAACATCCAGGCTTTCGTGACCAGTCAACGCCAGTCCGTGAACCTCCATCGCGGGGTCTGGCACGGAGTTCTCTGCCCGCTTGGGGAACGCGGGCTCTATGCCGTGGTCGACCGTATCGGCCCCGGCGACAACCTGGAGGAGCATTGGTTCGATCAACCGCTGAAGGTCGGGCCAATGATCTGAACCCGCCAGCAAGAGCGGGATTTTCGGCACCATCCAACAATAGGGAAACGAGAGATGGCTGACACGTCAATCGGGACCGCAGAACAACTGCGCGATCCCAACTATACACCGCCGCTGGCCAAGGCTGTGCCACTCGGCATCCAGCATGTGCTGGCAATGTTCGTCTCGAACGTCACACCGGCAATCATCGTCTGCGGCGCGGCGGGCTTCGGCTTCGGGTCGAACTCGCCCGACTTCCCGCAGATGATCTACATGATCCAGATGTCGATGTTCTTTGCGGGCGTCGCGACACTGATCCAGACCATCGGGATCGGCCCCATGGGTGCGCGCCTGCCGATCGTGCAGGGCACGTCCTTTGCCTTCATCCCGATCATGATCCCGCTGGTCGCGGGCCAAGGCGTCGATGCGATTGCCGTGCTGATGGGCGGCATTCTTGTGGGTGGCCTCTTCCATGCCTGCCTTGGCCTCTTCATCGGCAAGATCCGCTTTGCCCTGCCGCCGCTGGTGACCGGTCTTGTCGTCACCATGATCGGTCTGGCGCTGGTCAAGGTCGGTATCCAGTATGCGGCGGGCGGCGTGCCCGCCATCGGGACCGAAGAATACGGGTCGCTTCAGAACTGGACGGTTGCGGGCGTGGTGATCCTTGTCACCCTCGGGCTCAAGTTCTTCACCCGCGGAATGCTGTCCGTGTCTGCGGTGCTGCTCGGGTTGATCGCTGGCTATGTCGTGGCCATGGCCATGGGAATGGTCAACTTCAGTGGCATCGGCCGCGCAGCCAGCTTCGCGCTGCCCAACCCGCTGCATTTCGGGCTGGAGTTCAGTGTCGCCGCAATCGTCGGCTTCTGCCTGATGAGCTTTGTCTCGGCGGTCGAAACCGTGGGTGACGTCAGCGGCATCACCAAGGGGGGTGCGGGACGCGAGGCGACCGATACCGAGATCCAGGGCGCAACCTTCGCGG
Organism: Nioella sediminis; assembly: GCF_001879695.1. GTDB lineage: Bacteria > Pseudomonadota > Alphaproteobacteria > Rhodobacterales > Rhodobacteraceae > Nioella > Nioella sediminis. The sequence continues at coordinate 51,884 of NZ_MNBL01000084.1, read as the reverse complement.
ACGGGATCGGCACGGCGGTGTCCGGTCTGTTCGGAGCGCTGCCGAACACCTCGTTCAGCCAGAATGTGGGTCTCATCGCCATGACCGGCGTGATGAGCCGCCACGTGGTGACCATCGGGGCGATCTTCCTGATTGCCTGCGGCCTGGTGCCCAAGATCGGTGCCGCCATATCGACGGTGCCGATCGAAGTGCTTGGCGGCGGCGTGATCGTCATGTTCGGCATGGTGGTCGCGGCCGGGGTCTCGATGTTGTCGGACGTGAACTGGAACCGCCGCAACATGGTGATCTTCGCAATCGCCCTGTCGCTCGGGCTTGGCCTGCAACTGGAACCCGGTGCGCTGCAGTACCTGCCGCCCACGCTGAAGGTTCTGGCCACCTCGGGCATCCTGCCCGCCGCCCTGATCGCCATCGTGCTGAACCTGGTTCTTCCGCAGGAACTGGCCGCGGAGGCAACGGAAGAGGTCTCGGGCGGCATGTCCGGCCACGGTCGCTGAACCACCAGACCACGACACACGGAAAGGGCCGCACCTGGCAACAGGCGCGGCCCAATTTTCTTGCAAGAAAATTGGAAGGATCTTGCAAGATCCTTCCACCGCAACGCTCGGACGTCAGAGCCTGGCGTGACGGTTCACATCCTTGTAGAGAAGGTAACGGAACGGCCCCGGACCGCCAGCGTAACAAGCCTGCGGGCAGAAGGCGCGCAGCCACATGAAATCGCCCGCCTCGACCTCGACCCAGTCCCGGTTCAGCCGGTAGGCGCCCTTTCCTTCCAGCACGTAAAGCCCGTGCTCCATCACGTGGGTTTCCAGGAAGGGAATGACCGCCCCGGGTTGCAGCGTCACGATGGTGACGTGCATGTCATGGCGCAGATCGTCATGATCCATGAAGCGCGTCGTGGCCCAAGCCCCGTCCGTGTCCGGCATGACATTGGGCGCTATCGCCGCCTCGTTTGCCACCACGAACGGCTCCGGCAGCCCCAGCCCATCCACCGGCTGGTAGGCCTTGCGAATCCAGTGGAACCGGGCCGGCACCCCCGCCATGGCCCGCAGGCGCCACTCGGCACCGGCTGGAACAAAGGCAAATCCGCCAGCGCCGATCTCGTAATCCGTTCCGGCAATGGTGATCGCCAGATGACCTTCCATGACGAAAATGGCGGCCTCTGCGCGGGGGTCCGTCTCGGGCCGGTCGCTGCCACCGCCCGGCAGGACCTCGGCAATATATTGCGAGAAGGTCTCGGAAAATCCGGACATGGGGCGCGCGATCACCCAGAAGCGCGACTGTTCCCAGAACGGCAATTGCGATGTGACGATGTCAGAGAAGCAACCGCGCGGGATGACCGCGTAGGCCTCGGTGAACACGGCCCGATCCGTCAGCAATTGCGTTTGCGGCGGCAAGCCGCCCGTGGGGGCATGGTAGGTGCGGGGGGGCATTCTGGGCAGGCTCCGATCAGGACAGTCAGATCCCATCAAACCCGAAGCCCGGCCCCCGCACCACAGTCAAATGCGCCCTGTCTTGGCTGAAGGTATCCGTGGCAGAAGCTGATAATCCGCCCCTTGACCGCGGTCAGGCCCCGGCGGCGTTCCGCATGGGCAGCCCGCCGATCCGCGCAATCTGATCGACGACCCCATCCACCCCCTTGCGATGTTTGAGCTGCGCGAAGAGGAAGGGTCGCCCGGCCCGCATCCGGGTGGCGTCTCGGTCCATCACCTCAAGGCTCGCCCCCACATATGGCGCCAGATCGGTCTTGTTGATGATCAGAAGGTCCGACTTCGTGATCGCAGGCCCGCCCTTTCGTGGAATCTCCTCTCCTGCCGCCACGTCGATGACGTAGAGCGTGATATCCGCCAGTTCCGGGCTGAACGTGGCCGACAGGTTGTCGCCCCCGCTTTCGATCAGCACCACGTCGAGATCGGGAATGCGCGCGGTCAGTTCGGCGATGGCGGCAAGGTTGATCGAGGCATCCTCGCGGATCGCGGTATGCGGACAGCCGCCGGTTTCGACGCCCATGATCCGTTCCTGTGGCAGGACCTGCAGGCGCATCAGCGCCTCGGCATCCTCCTGCGTGTAGATGTCGTTGGTGATGGCGGCGATGGACCAGCGGTCGCGCATCGCCTCGCACAGCGCGGCGGTGAGCGTGGTCTTGCCAGCGCCGACGGGGCCGCCGATGCCGACGCGAAGGGGGCCATTCATGCTCATGATCTGAATATCCTCGAATACAGGGTTTCATGGCGCATCGACGCGATATCGGCCAGGAAAGCACAGCTGCCGATATCGTCGAGCGTGTCTTGCAGGGCCTCGGCGGCGATCGCGGGGCAAAGCCGCGACAGGCGCGCCAGTGCCGCCTGCCCCTCGGTCTGGCCAAGGGGCACGAAGCGAATCGCGGCGGAGGTCAGGTTCGCGGCAAAGGCGTGCAGGTAGAGCGTGGCGACGGCGTCCAGCGGGAGGCCCATCAACCGCGCCGCCCGCCCCACGGCGACGGGATAGGTCAGATCCGGCAGGTCCCCGCCCCAGATTGCGCGGGTGGTCTGCGTGAAGGACTGGCCCTGCTGGACGGTTTCCAGAAGCCGTTCCTTCGACGGGGCCAGCGTGCGGGCAAGCGCGTCGATCCCCGGAAGCGCCGGTGCGTCGGCGTCATGGGCTGCCCGCAGCAGGGTAACATCGGTGCGTGGGCTGCCAAGGGTCAGCACGTCCCCGATCCACCCCTCTGCACTGGCGGCATCGCTGACGCGCCCCTCGGCCACCGCCTGTTCCAGCCCGTGGGAATAGGCAAACGCTCCGACCGGGTAGGCAGGCGAAAACCATTGCGTGAGGATCAGAAACGCGGCGGGGTCGGTCATCGGATCAGTGCGCGTGGCCATGGCCGTGATCATGGCCGTGAGTGCGCCCGTGGCCGTAGGCGCCCCCCTCGGGGGTGAAGGGTTCGAGAATCTCGCGCGTCGTGGCCCCGAGCCGGGCCAGCATGTCGGCGATCACGTGATCGGGCTGGATCAGCAGCCGCCCAGCCTCGATCTGGCAGGGGGTGTGGCGGTTGCCCACGTGCCAGGCGACGCGCGTGAGGTCGGGTGCGGTGATTTCCAGCAGCGGCTCGGGCGCGGCCTCGATGGCGATCTCGCCCTCGGGCGTGACCAGCACCCCGCCATGGTCGAGCGAGGTTGTCTTGGGCAGATCCACCAGCAAGGCCCGGCCATCGGTCAGGCTCAGCACCTTGCGGCGCAGGAACCGCCCTTCGTAATCCAGCCGGACGGTGCCGACGGGCGTTGCATGGGCATGGCCGTGATAGGCGGTGGCGGTGAGGTCGGTCATGGTGGAAACTCCGAAAAAGCAGGGCGCCAGGCCCGCAGGCGGTTAACCAGGCGTTCATCTTCGCGTGACAGGATGCCCGCATGAACAGAAGCCACCCGACACCGCGCGACCTCGCCGATGCGCTTGGCGCGGTCCGCGAAGACATCAAGGCACTGAAGCAGCGCGAGGCGGAGCTGCGCGCCGCCCTGCTCGATGCGCGCTGCAACGGCCCGGTTGCGGGCAGCCATTTCGTCGTGACGGTCCGTGAAAGCAGCCGGCGCAGCATCGACATGAACGCCCTGCCCGACGCCATTCACCGCGACGACAGATATTGGAAAATCAGCACGACGCGGACGGTCGTCACCAAGCCCATTCCCCGACCGGGGCCGGTCCCGCAGGAGGAGGACATCGAACTGATCGAACCCTGGTGACATCAGCACCCCTCAGAACAGGAAATAGCGCTGCGCCAAGGGCAGCACCTCGGCGGGCTGGCAGGTCAGCAACTCGCCGTCCGCGCGCACTTCGTAGGTCTCGGGGTTCACCTCGACCACCGGCAGCGCATCGTTGAGCCTAAGGTCCTTCTTGCCGATGCCGCGGGTGTTCACCACCGGCAGCGTATCCTTAGCCAGCCCGAGCGATTTGCCGATCCCGTCCTCCTGCGCGGCGGCGGAGACGAAGGTCACGGCGGACCGTTCCACCGACCGGCCATAGGCCCCGAACATGGGGCGCGTATAGACCGGCTGCGGCGTGGGGATCGAGGCGTTCGGGTCGCCCATCTGCGCCACGGCGATGGTGCCCCCCAGAAGAACCATCTCGGGCTTCACGCCGAAGAACGCGGGCGACCACAGCACGAGGTCCGCGCGCTTGCCTTCCTCAATGCTGCCCACATGGGCGCTGATCCCGTGGGCGACCGCCGGGTTAATCGTGTATTTCGCCACGTAGCGGCGGACGCGGAAATTGTCGTTCTGGCCGGTCTCATCGGCCAGCCGCCCGCGCTGCTTCCTCATCTTGTCGGCGGTCTGCCAGGTGCGGATCAAGACCTCGCCCACGCGGCCCATGGCCTGACTGTCCGAGGCGATGATCGAAAACGCCCCCATGTCGTGCAGGATATCCTCTGCCGCGATGGTTTCGCGCCGGATGCGGCTTTCGGCGAAGGCCACATCCTCGGGGATCGACTTGTCGAGGTGGTGACAGACCATGAGCATATCGAGATGCTCTTCCAGCGTGTTCACCGTGAAGGGGCGCGTGGGGTTGGTCGAGGAGGGCAGCACATGCTCCTCGCCGCAGATCTTGATGATGTCGGGCGCATGGCCCCCGCCCGCGCCCTCGGTGTGGAAGGCGTGGATCGTGCGGCCCTTCATGGCCTTCACGGTGTTTTCCACGAAACCCGACTCGTTCAGCGTGTCGGTGTGGATCATCACCTGCACATCCATGGCATCGGCCACAGACAGGCAGCAGTCGATGGCACCGGGCGTTGTGCCCCAATCCTCGTGCAGCTTCAGGCAAGAGGCGCCCGCAAGCACCTGTTCCTCCAGCGCGGTGGGTAGCGAGGCGTTGCCCTTCCCCGCGAAGGCGAGGTTCATCGGGAAGGCATCGGCGGCCTGCAGCATCCGCCCGATATGCCACGGCCCCGGCGTGCAGGTGGTGGCGAGCGTGCCATGCGCAGGCCCTGTGCCGCCGCCGATCATGGTGGTCAGGCCCGAATGCAGCGCATCCTCGATCTGCTGCGGGCAGATGAAGTGGATGTGGCTGTCGATGCCGCCCGCCGTCAGGATACGCCCCTCGCCCGCGATGACCTCGGTCCCCGGGCCGACGACGATCGTCACCCCCGGCTGCGTGTCAGGGTTGCCCGCGTTGCCGATCCCGTGGATGCGCCCGTCCTTCAGGCCCACATCGGCCTTGTAGATCCCCGTCCAGTCCACGATCAGCGCGTTGGTGATCACGGTATCGACCGCCCCCTCGGCCCGCGTCGCCTGCCCCTGCCCCATCCCGTCGCGGATGACCTTGCCGCCGCCGAACTTCACCTCTTCGCCATAGGGGCCGGTCAGGTCGCGTTCGACCTCGATGATCAGGTCGGTGTCGGCCAGCCGCAGCCGGTCGCCCACGGTAGGGCCGAACATGGCGGCATGATCGCGTCGGGATAGGGTGGCGGGCATCGGGGCCTCCTGTCAGGGCTGCTGGCGCTCGGTCGTCATGCCCGGAACGCCTCGTCCACGGGCACCTGCAGCATATTGGCCAGCGCGTTGGTGCTGCTGGCCATGGCCACGACCGACATCAATTCGTTGTACATCTCGGGGGTCATTCCCTTGGCGCGGGCCGAGGCCGCGTGGGAATGACAGCAGTATTCGCAGGCATTGGCGGCCGAGACGGCGATATAGATCATCTCTTTCACCAGCGGGTCCAGCGCGCCGGGGCCCATGACGGGCTTTAACCCTTCCCACGTCGCCTTCAGCTGCGCCGGGTTATGGGCCAGCGCGCGCCAGAAGTTGTTGACGTAATCCGTGCCGCGCGTGGCGCGGATATCGGCAAAGACCGCCGCCGCCTCGGGCGTCAGCTGATCGTCGGTCAGAAGGGGTAGTGTGGCCATCAGAGATCTCCCATCACCTGTTGGTTGAAGCCGAAGACGCGGCGTGCGCCCCCGATGGGGATGAGATTGACCTCGCGCCGCTGTCCCGGCTCGAAGCGTACGGCGGTGCCCGCGGCGATGTCGAGCCTGCGCCCGCGCGCGGCGGTGCGGTCGAAATCGAGCGCGCTGTTGGCCTCGGCGAAATGGTAGTGGCTGCCCACCTGCACGGGCCGGTCACCTGTATTGGCCACCATCAGCGTGATCGCCTCGCGCCCCTCGTTCAGAACCAGATCGCCCTCGGCTGGAAACAGCTCTCCGGGGATCATCGGCGGACCCAGCCGATCAGGTAGCCACCCGCCAGCCCCGCCGCCAGCAAAAGCGCGCCCACGAACCAGCTGTTGGCCTCGTGCGGGTGCAGGTGGCCGCCCTCGTGGGCCTGCGCGGCGGTGGCGAGGATCAGTGCAAGACCCGGCAGAAGATACTTCATGGTAATGCCCTTTCAGCGAATGGGGTTGTGAACGGTGACGAGCTTGGTGCCGTCTGGAAAGGTGGCCTCGACCTGCACTTCGTGGATCATCTCGGGGATGCCCTCCATGCACTGGTCGCGGGTAATCACCTGGGCGCCCACCTCCATCATGTCGGCGACGCTGCGCCCGTCGCGGGCGCCTTCCACGACGGCGTCGGTGATCAGGGCGATGGCCTCGGGGTGGTTCAGCTTGACGCCGCGCGCCAGCCGCTTGCGGGCGACCTCGGCGGCCATGGCGATCAGCAGCTTGTCCTTTTCGCGGGGGGTCAGGTTCATGTCACAACATCCATGTTCGGGGCAGATCCGCCCGGTGCAAAACGGTGATGACAGGGATCAGGCTGGCGCGCAGGGCGAAGCTGTCTTCGGCCAGAATGCGGATGAACAGCAGATCGGGACGGATCAGGCTTGCCCCACCGGTTTCAGGCAGCAGATCGCGGACATCGCCCAGAAACGCCTCGGCCCCCGGCGCGGCGAAGATCACCGTTGCCAGTGCCGTCGCACCGTGACCGGTGGCATGGCCCTGCATCTGCCGGGACACATCGCCGGTCAACCGGGTGGCATCGGTGAACAGGCGCGCGCCATCGCGGAATATCTCGATCCGGTCAGACAGGCGAATGTCGCGCAGCACCTCACCCATAGCGCGGCGACCGAAGACCAGCGGTTCCACGACCAGAAGGCTGGCGTCTTTGGCCATGGTCACCGACAGACGTCGGCGCAGGCTGCTTCGATCAAACAGGATGGTTTCCTGCGGTAGCCAGTCGATGCGCCCGCCCGCGCCGATGGTCAGGCGCGTGTCCACGTATCCGGTTTCCCCCGGCTGCGCCCGGTAGATGCGTTCGGCGGCCTGCGTGGTCAGGGTCAGGCGCGCGGCGGGCTCTGCGTCGGCCTCAACGATAAAGCGGTCGCCGCCCGTCACCCCGCCCGAGGTGTTCAGCAGCACCGCCTGCGGCCAGCCCGGCGTCTGTCGCGGGAACAGCACGCGCATCGACCCGGATTGCCGCAATCCGCGCAATCCTGACGGTCCAGCGGTCAACCGCGCCGCGCCGATTGCCCTTGGCTGGCTTGCGACCCCGGACAGGTCTTGCGCTGAGAGCGGCTTGTTGATGGGAGCCTCCGTCGGGTTGTCCGACACCAGAGGTGCCCCCGATGTCGCCAGAGTCGGAAGGCCGAGCATAAAATCCGGGCGTTCCCCCATACATGGATGCTGAATGGTCGGGCGATCCTGCCAAGAATGCCCAAAAAGAGGGCAGCAGGCAGACGGATCAGGTGAACTTGCGAAACAGCCGCGTCATGTCGAAAAGCTCGTCCAGACGGTCATAGCGGTCCTTTGTATCGGGCCAGCTTTTTTCCTGCGTGGCAGCGATCAGCGCCTCGACCAGCATCATGGTGGAGATGTTGGAATCCCAGGCCGACGGGATTTCCACCCAGCAATTGAACACCTGCCCCGCGACCTTCGCCACGGGCGAGGCCCATTGATCGGTGATCAGGATGATATTGACGCCGCGCGGGGCCACCAGATCGGCCAACCGTTCCAGATTGGTTTCATAGCGGCGCACGTCGAACATCAGCAGCGTGTCGCCTTCGACCATGTCCAGCACGTAATGCGGCCAGGTGGCGGAGGACGATGTCATATGGGTGACCCGCGGTCGAATCGCCTGGAAATGGGTGAAGGAATAGTCGGCCAAAGCCCGCGTGATGCGCCCGCCGACCACGTAAAGCCGCCCGGATGTATCCGACAGCCGCTCCACCGCCTGATCGAACTTCGAGGTGTCGATATTCTCGAAGGTCTGGCCGATATTCTGCTGCACCGCCTCGGCGAACCGGTTCAGCATGTGGGTATCCGGCGCCGCCGCCGCCCATGTGGCCCGGCGCTGCGTAGGGCCCGAGGCCCGCGCCTCCAACTCTTTCAGCAGGGCCTGATGAAACTGCGGATATCCTTTGAACCCAAGCTTTTGCACCATCCGCGCCACTGTCGGCGTGGATACGCCCGCGTTGGCGGCAACGGCAGTGATCGAGGCCAAACCGGCGGAAGGATAGTTTTCCAACAGCGCATTGGCGAATTTGCGTTCTGACTGGGTCAGCAGGGAATAGTGTTCGCGGATCAGCTCCCGGACGGTCGTTGCGGCCATGAAGTCCCTCCACCAGACAGGTTCTGCCGAAATCCCGGGCAGGTTGGCTGCAGTTCTTAGCAGTTGGCGCAGCCCGGTCCAAGCACTCTGGAAATATATTGACAGAAATGCTGCATAAGGAAACAATATTTACAGAACAGGGATGGAATCGGCATGTCTGCGGCACTCGACATGACAGCAAGCGATGCGGTTGAGGTGATCAATCGCGGGGGCAAAGGCCCCGTCGTCTTGCTGTGCGAACATGCCTCGCATCACATTCCCGCCCGCTATGACGGCCTTGGGCTGGCCCCGCAGGACCGGCAAAGCCATGCCGCGTGGGACCCCGGTGCGCTTGGCGTCGCGCGGGAATTGTCCAACTTGCTGGATGCGCCGCTTGTTGCCAGCCGCGTGTCGCGGCTTGTCTACGATTGCAACCGCCCGCCCGAGGCTATCAGCGCCATGCCTGCCCGGTCCGAAGCCATAGACGTGCCCGGAAATCATGGCCTTTCAGCCGATCAACGGGCCGAGCGGGAAGCCACGGTCTACCGCCCTTTCTGCGATGCGGTCGGGGCGGTTCTGGACGGTCGCCGGGTCAGCCAGTCTCCCACTGCGCTGGTGACCGTCCACAGTTTCACCCCGGTGTTTCACGGACGCACCCGCGCGGTTGAGATCGGCATCCTGCACGACACCGACAGCCGCATTGCCGATGCGATGCTGGACCGTGCCACCGCTTTGCCGCACCGCCATGTGGACAGAAACGAGCCATATGGCCCCGCAGATGGCGTCACCCATTCCCTGCGCCTGCACGGGATCGACCGGAACCTGCCGAATGTGATGATCGAGATTCGCAACGACCTGCTGACGACCGAGGCCGATCAGGCCGCGCTTGCCGGTGAAATCCATCTGCTTCTGGTCCCCGCGCTGGCGGCTTTGGGCCTGACCGACCGGGAGGCCGGGCATGCCTAGGGTCATCCTCGCCTATATCCGCGCCATCGACCGAATGAACCGTTTCATCGGGCGCATCGCGATGTACCTGATCTTCGTGCTGATCGGCATTCTGCTGTGGAGCTCGATTTCCAAGACCTTCTTCAACCCGGCGCAATGGACGCTGGAAACCGCGCAATTCGTGATGGTGGCCTATTACATCCTTGGGGGTCCCTATTCGATCCAACTGGGGTCGAATGTGCGGATGGACCTGTTCTACGGCAACTGGAGCCCGCGCACCAAAGCCTGGGTCGATGCCTTCACCGTGTTGTTCCTGATGTACTACCTCGTCGTGCTGTTCATCGGCGCGGTCAGTTCCACCGCCTATGCGCTTGGCTATTTCGGTATGGAGCCCTTCACCTTCTTCCGCGATCTGGCCTGGGCGTTCCTGACCGGCGGGTTCAGCGGCGCGGCAGAGGAAATCGGCTTTCTCGAACGCAGCCCCACGGCGTGGCGTCCCATCCTGTGGCCCATCAAGGTCACGCTTTGCATCGGTGTCTTCCTCATGATCCTTCAGGCCTCGGCTGAATTCTTCCGCGATATCGGCCGCATTCGCGGGGAGGATCTGTGATGTCCTATGAACTCATCGCCATCATGATGTTCAGCTCGATGATGCTGATGCTGTTCACCGGGCAGCGCGTCTTCGGGGCCATCGGCTTTGTCGCGGCTTTGTCGGGCGTGCTGCTGTGGGGTGTGGGCGGCATCGAGATTCCCTTCGCCAACGCGATGAAGCTGATGCGCTGGTATCCGTTGCTGACCCTGCCGATGTTCATCTTCATGGGCTACATCCTGTCGGAATCGAAGATCGCCGATGACCTCTACAAGATGTTCCATGTCTGGATGGGGCCGGTGCGGGGCGGCTTGGCCATCGGCACGATCGGGCTGATGGTGCTGATCTCGGCCATGAACGGGCTGTCTGTTGCAGGCATGGCCATCGGCGCCACCATCGCGCTGCCGGAACTGCTGCGCCGGGGCTATGACAAGATCATGGTGACAGGCGTCATTCAGGCGGGGTCGTCGCTCGGCATCCTGGTGCCACCCTCGGTCGTGCTGGTCCTTTATGCGATGATCGCGCGCCAGCCGGTGGGGCAGCTTTGGCTGGCGGGCGTGCTGCCCGGCCTGATGATGGCCGCGATGTTCATCATTTACATCTATATCCGCTGCCGCATTCAGCCAGAGCTCGGCCCTGCCCTGCCCGAGGAAGAACGCAACGTTCCCATGGCCGAGAAACTGCGCCTGCTGCGCGCCGGGCTGCTGCCGCTGGTGATCTTCGCTACGATGATGGTGCCCTTCGTCAATGGCTGGACCTCGCTGGTGGAAAGCTCTGCCATCGGGGCGCTGACAGCCTTCGTTGCCGCCGTGCTGAAGGGCCGTATGACGAAAGAGGTGTTCGAAACCTCGGTGCGCAATACGCTCGGCATTTCCTGCATGTTCATGTGGATCATCCTGGCCGCACTTGGCTTTGGCGCGATCTTCGACGGGCTTGGTGCGGTGAACGCGATTGAGAGCCTGTTTACCGAACAATGGGGACTGTCGCCTTGGATGATCCTCATCCTGATGCAGCTTTCCTTCATCGTGATGGGCACGTTTCTGGATGACACCGCGATGCTCGTGATCGTTGCGCCGCTTTACGTGCCGCTGGTCGATGAGCTCGGTTTCAACCTGATCTGGTATGGCGTGCTTTACACGATCACCACGCAGATCGCCTATATGACGCCGCCCTTCGGCTATAACCTGTTCCTGATGCGCGCCATGGCCCCGCCCGAGATCGGCCTGCGTGACATCTACCGATCCATCATTCCCTTCGCGCTCGTGATGGTGCTGGCCCTGACGCTGGTCATGGTCTTCCCGCAGATCGCGCTGTGGCTGCCCGATTATGTCTACAACCGATAGCAAACAGACCCCGCGAACCGGGGCACCCCATCAACAAGGAGAAGTGACATGACGACAAGACGTAAGTTCCTGCAAACCGCAGGGGTCGGCGCGGCGGCGGCCGGGCTGGCAACGCCTGCCATCGCTCAGAACACCATCACCTGGCGGATGCAGACCTATGCCGGTGCGGCCCTGGCCGAGCATGTGATCACCCCGGCGATCAACATGTTCAACCAGATCGCGGGCGACCGGATGCAGATCGAGCTGTTCTATGCCGATCAGCTGGTCCCCACGGGCGAGCTGTTCCGCGCCATGCAGCGCGGCACGATCGACGCGGTGCAGTCTGATGACGACTCCATGGCCTCGCCCACTGAAGTGACAGTCTTTGGCGGCTATTTCCCCTTCGCCTCGCGCTACTCGCTCGACGTGCCGGTGCTGTTCAACCAGTACGGGCTAAACGAGATCTGGGACGAAGCCTATTCGGCGGTCGGTGTGAAACACATCTCCGCCGGTGCCTGGGACCCCTGCCACTTCGCCACGGTCGACCCGATCCGCAGCCTGGCCGATCTTCAGGGCAAGCGGGTCTTCACCTTCCCGACCGCGGGCCGCTTCCTCAGCCAGTTCGGCGTAGTGCCGGTGACCCTGCCCTGGGAAGATATCGAAGTGGCCGTACAGACGGGCGAACTGGATGGCATCGCCTGGTCGGGCATCACCGAGGATTACACCGTCGGGTGGGCCAACGTGACCAACTACTTCCTGACCAACAACATCTCTGGCGCATGGGCCGGGTCGTTCTTTGCCAACATGGATCGCTGGAACGAACTGCCCGAAGACCTGCAAACCCTGTTCCGCGTCTGCTGCGACCAGTCGCACTATTACCGCCAGTGGTGGTATTGGGGCGGTGAGGCCGCGCTGCGCGTCCACGGGACCGAGATGGAACTGACCTCTATCCCCGATGAGGAATGGGCCCAGGTCGAAGCTGCTGCACAGGACTTCTGGGAAGAAATCGCAGCCGAGTCGGAAACGAAACGGCGTGTGGTGGAAATCTTCCGGCAGTATAACGCGGATATGCAGGCCGCTGGCCGGCCCTATCGCTATACCTGATCACGATCCCGCCTCGGCCCGCCACGTCCGGGCCGGGGCATTCCCAATGCCTTACAGGAACACACCATGTCCGCCATCCTGAGTTTCGACACCCTGAAAGACCAAGTTGCAAACGGCATGGTAGATACCGTGCTGGTCTGCGCGGTCGATATGCAGGGCCGCCTGATGGGCAAGCGCTTCCATGCCGTGAACTTCGTCGAAAGCGCGTGGAAGGAAACCCATTGCTGCAACTACCTGCTGGCCACCGATCTGGAGATGGCGACGCCCGACGGCTACGCCTCGACCAGTTGGCGCGCGGGCTATGGCGACTATGTGATGAAGCCCGACCTGACCACGCTGCGCCCGGTGCCGTGGCTTGAGGGAACCGTCATGGTCCTGTGCGATCTGCTGGATCACCACACCCATGAAGACGTGCCCCATTCCCCCCGCGCGATCCTGAAGAAACAGGTCAAGCGGCTGGAGGCCATGGGCTATGACGCCATGATGGCCACGGAAATCGAGTTCTTCCTGTTCGAGAAGAGCTTTGACGAGATCCGCAAATCGGGCTTCCGCGACATGCAGCCGATCAGCGGCTACAACGAGGATTACCACATCTTCCAGACCACCAAGGAAGAGCATGTGATGCGGCCGATCCGCAATCATCTCTATGCGGCGGGCATCCCGGTGGAGAATTCGAAGGGCGAGGCCGAAACCGGTCAGGAAGAGTTGAACATCCGCTATTCCGCCGCGCTCGACACCGCCGACAATCACACCATCGCAAAGAACGCGGTGAAGGAAATCGCCTGGCAGAACGGCCATGCCGTGACCTTCCTGCCCAAGTGGCATCACGATAAGGTCGGCAGTTCCAGCCATGTGCACCAGTCGCTGTGGAAAGACGGCGCACCGGTCTTCTATGACGAAAACGACCCGCTTGGCATGTCGGATCTGATGAAAAGCTACATGGCCGGGCTGATCAAATATGCCAGCGACTACACCTGTTTCCTGGCCCCCTATATCAACAGCTACAAGCGCTTCCAGAAGGGCAGCTTCGCACCGACCCGCACCGTCTGGTCGGTGGACAACCGCACTGCGGGCTTCCGCCTGTGTGGCGAGGGCAGCAAGGCCGTGCGCGTGGAATGCCGCATCGGCGGGTCCGACATGAACCCCTATCTGGCCATGGCCGCGATGCTGGCCGCCGGGATCAAGGGCATCGAGGAAGGGCTGGAGCTGGAGCCGCCCTTCAAGGGTGACGCCTATGAGGGCGACGTCGGCCACATCCCCGGCACCCTGCGCGACGCGGCAGAGACCCTGCGCAATTCGGCCATGCTGCGCGAGGCTATGGGCGATTGGGTGGTCGACCACTACACCCGCGCCGCCGAAGTGGAGATCGAGGACTTTGACCGGGTGGTGACCGATTACGAGGTCGCCCGCGGGTTCGAAAGGGCCTGAGCCATGTCCGCGCGCGACCTGTTCCAGCCGGTGCTCGACAGGTATCTGCAGGCATACACCGCCCATGACAGCGCGGGCTGTGCAGCAGAATTCACCCCGGACGGGCAGATCTTCTCGCCCTACGGTCCGCCCGCCACAGGCACGGCGGCGCTGATGGCGGCACACGAAAGCTGGTTTAAAGAAGGCGAGTTCAACAAGTCCATGACCATCCTCGACGCCCGTGCAGAGGGCGGGATCGGCTTCTGCAGCCTGCTCTACGCGGCGAATGTCTCCGCCCCGGACGGCCAGGTCCTTCGGATCGTCGGCACCGGTCTCAACACCTTCCTGCGGCAGGCCGACGGCAGCTGGAAAATCCGCCACACAAGCCTCAACGAACTTGAGGAACAGACAGAAAGTGCCCTCGCATGAGCCTTCTCAAATGCATCTCACCGATCGACGGATCGGTTTTCGCCGAGCGCACAACGCTGGAAGCGTCAGCCGCCCGCGCCCTCGTGGATCGCGCCCGTGCGGCGCAGGCCGATTGGGCTGCCCGGCCTCTGTCCGAGCGTGCTGAACTGGTCATGGCCGGTGTCGCCGCCGTGGGCGCGATGAATGACGAGATCGTGCCGGAGCTGGCGCATATGATGGGCCGTCCGGTGCGCTACGGGGGCGAATTCGGCGGCTTCAACGAACGCGCCAGCCATATGGCTGCGATTGCCGGGGAGGCTCTGGCCGATATCGCCGTGGGCGAGGACGCCACGTTCAAGCGCTATATCAGGCGGGTGCCGCATGGCGTCGTCTTCGTCGTGGCGCCGTGGAACTACCCCTACATGACCGCGATCAACACCGTGGCGCCCGCGCTGATCGCGGGCAATACGGTGGTGCTGAAACACGCCACGCAGACGCTGCTGGTGGGCGAACGCATGGCCCGCGCCTTCCATTCGGCGGGCGTGCCGGAGGATGTGTTCCTCAATGTCTTCCTCGACCACGGCACGACATCGGCCCTGATCGCGGAGGGGGCGTTCGATTTCGTCAACTTCACCGGCTCGGTCGGGGGCGGCAAGGCCATGGAACGCGCGGCGGCGGGGACGTTCACCGGCCTTGGGCTGGAACTTGGCGGCAAGGACCCCGGCTATGTGATGGAGGATGCCGATCTGGATGCGGCGGTTGCCACGCTGATTGACGGGGCAATGTTCAATTCCGGCCAGTGCTGCTGCGGGATCGAGCGGATTTATGTCCAGGAAAGCCTGTTTGATGCGTTTGTCGAGAAGTCGGTGGAGCTGGTCAAAACCTACAAGCTCGGCAATCCGCTGGACCCGGACACCACGCTTGGTCCTATGGCAAACACCCGCTTTGCCGATGAGGTCCGCGCGCAGACATCGGAGGCCGTCGCGGCAGGCGCAACCGCCCACATCCCCACCTTCGCGGAAGATGACGGCGGTGCCTACCTGACCCCACAGATCCTGACCAATGTCACCCACGACATGCGCGTGATGCGCGATGAGAGCTTCGGCCCCGTCGTCGGCATCATGCCGGTGAAGGACGATGACGAGGCCATCGCGCTGATGAATGACAGCGAGTTCGGCCTGACCGCCAGTCTCTGGACCGCCGATATCGACCGGGCCATGGCCGTGGGCGACCGGGTGGAAACCGGCACCGTTTTCCTCAACCGCGCCGACTATCTCGACCCGGGCCTCTGCTGGACCGGCTGCAAGAACACCGGGCGCGGCGGCGGCCTGTCGGTCATCGGCTATCACAACCTGACCCGTCCCAAATCCTACCATCTCAAGAAGGTGACGAAATGAGCCTTACCGGTAACTGGTCCTACCCGACCGCGATCAAATTCGGCGCTGGCCGCATTGCCGAGCTGCCCGAGGCCTGCGCCCAAACCGGCATGAAACGCCCGCTGCTGGTCACCGACCGGGGGCTGCGCGACCTGCCGATCACCACGGCGGCACTGGATGTCATGGAAGCCGCCGGACTTGGCCGCGCGATCTTCGCCGATGTGGACCCGAACCCGAATGAGATGAACCTCGCCGCCGGGCTGGAGGTCTACAAGGCGGGCGGTCATGACGGGGTCATCGCCTTTGGCGGCGGCTCTGGCCTCGATCTGGGCAAGATGGTCGCCTTCATGTCCGGCCAGACCCGGCCCGTTTGGGACTACGAGGATATCGGCGACTGGTGGACGCGCGCCGACCCCGATGGCATCGCCCCGATCATCGCCGTGCCCACCACCGCCGGCACAGGGTCCGAGGTGGGGCGCGCCAGCGTCATCACCAATTCCGAAACCCATGTGAAGAAGATCATCTTCCATCCCAAGGTGCTGCCCTCGGTCGTGATCGCCGACCCAGAGCTGACCGTGGGCATGCCGCAGGCGATCACGGCGGGCACGGGGCTTGATGCCTTCGCCCATTGCGTGGAGGCGTTCAGCAGCCCGCATTACCACCCGATGAGCCAGGGGATTGCGCTGGAAGGCATGAGATTGGTGAAAGAGTACCTGCCGCGTGCCTACGCCATCGGCACCGATATCGAGGCCCGTGCACAGATGATGAGCGCCGCCGCAATGGGCGCGACCGCCTTCCAAAAGGGTCTTGGCGCGATCCATGCGCTGAGCCACCCCATTGGCGCGGTCTACGGCACCCATCACGGCACCACCAACGCCGTCTGCATGCCCGCCGTGCTGCGCCTCAATGCGCCTGCAATCGAGCAGCGCTTCGACCGCGCCGCCGCCTATCTGGGCATCGAAGGCGGCTTTGCCGGGTTCCAGTCCTTCGTGCAGGCGTTCAACGACAGCCTCGGCATACCGCGCAGTCTGTCCGAGATGGGCGTCGGCCGCGACCGCATCGACGAACTGACCGCCATGGCGCTGGAAGATCCGTCCTGCGGTGGCAATCCGGTCACGCTGACGGCGGACAACGTGAAGGCGCTGTTCGAAGAGATCATCTGAGCGGCAGTTTTCCCGTTTGATCATTCCCCCGGGGCGGGTCTACTCTGCGCCTCGGGTTTTTTGCGACCATAGGACAGCAGATATGAACAGCGCAGCACCAGAGAGCGGAATCGACTGGGAAGATGCCTTCACCAATGCCGATCACATTCCCGGCGGCGACGGCTTTCCGGCGATCTGGGAACAGCGCGCCCATGCCTTCCGCGACAGCTGGCCCCATGCGGAAACCGATATCGCCTATGGGGACGCCCCGCGTGAACGGTTCGATCTGTTCCGGCCGGATGGGCTGATCAGAGGCCTCGTCGTCTTTGTCCATGGCGGCTACTGGATGCGGATGCACAAGGGACTGTATTCCGACCTGGCCGCCGGTCCGCTGGCCCATGGATGGGCCGTGGCGATGCCGAGTTA
The DNA here is from genome assembly GCF_001879695.1 of Nioella sediminis. Lineage (GTDB taxonomy): Bacteria > Pseudomonadota > Alphaproteobacteria > Rhodobacterales > Rhodobacteraceae > Nioella > Nioella sediminis. Next base: position 34,683 of record NZ_MNBL01000084.1, on the reverse strand, counting down.
TACGCTGGCTCCCGAAGCCAGGATCGCGGGCATCACACGCCAGATCGGCGCGGCCATCTGCAAGGCTGCCACGATGGTCGACGGACCGATCCGGCTGACCGGGCATTCCGCTGGCGGGCATCTGGTGACACGGATGATCTGCGAAGGCGGACCATTGCCCACGTCGATCAGCGACCGTATCGAACGCGTTGTCTCGATCAGCGGCGTTCACGATCTGCGCCCCGTGCGCCTGCATTCGATGAACGAAACACTGCAGATTGATGGGCATGAGGCCGAGACCGAAAGCCCTGTGCTGCTCGACCCTCTGCCCGGCAAATCCGTGACCTGCTGGACCGGCGCATTGGAGCGTCCGGAGTTCCTGCGCCAGTCGCAGATCCTGGCAGAAGCCTGGGCCGAAAAGACGAACTTCTCTCCTGCGGTCTACGATCCCGGTCGTCACCATTTCGATGTCATCGACGGGTTGAAACAGGCAGACCATCCCCTGACACAATCGCTGCTTGGCTGAGCGGTCTCGGAAAAATCTTCCGGAAGATTTTTCTCGCAGACCAGGAAGACTTTTCCAGAAAAGTCTTCCTACCTTCGCCGCAAGATTTTTCCGGAAAAATCTTGCTGGCTAAAGCGCCCCGACATCTTCAGGCGCTATGGCCACCGTCTTGATCACCGCATGGCAGGACGTTCCCGGCGCCAGCGAAAGCGATGCAACAGACCTGCGGGTGACCCTTGCCAGCACCACGCCTGCGGCAGTGTCAAGCGACAGGATGGCGCCGGGTCCGTCGCCTGCCCGGATATCCCGCACGGTCCCCGGCAGGATGTTCAATGCCGACAGCCCCTCTAGCCTTACGCGCGACAAAATCACGTCATGCGCCGCGATGCGAATGCGGACCGAATGGCCCGGCGGTTGCGGAATGCGCGGCAGAAACAGCGGGCATCCCCCGGCATCAAGTTCTGTCAACCCGTCGTCATGATGGGCAACCACCCTAGCCATCAGCAGCGCCCCGGCGGATCGCGCCCCAAGCGGGGTAACGGCAGGATCGGACAGCACCTCGGCCGCGGCCCCCTGCCGGATCACCCGCCCGTTTTCAAGCGCCACCACCGTTGTCGCAAGCCGCGCCACCTCGGCAGCCGAATGACTGACATAGAGAATCGGAATTTCGACCTCATCGCGCAGCCGTTCCAGATACGGCAGGATCTCGGCCTTGCGCGCCTCGTCAAGCGCGGCCAGCGGTTCATCCGCCACGATCAGCCGTGGCGCGGACAACAAGGCCCGACCGATTGCCACCCGTTGTTTTTCCCCGCCTGACAGCGCTCCGGGGCGACGGGTCAGCAGGTGCCCGATCCCAAGAAGATCCACCACATGCGCCATGTCTTCGATCCGTGCGCCCTTGGGGGCGAACCAACGGCCATAGGCGAGGTTCTGGCGCACGGTGAGATGCGGAAACAGCCGGCCCTCCTGAAAGACATAGCCGATCCGGCGCCTGTTCGGCGCCACCCACAGGCCCCGGTCGCTATCCATCAGCACCTTATCCGCGGCCACAATCCGCCCCCGGTCTGGCCGAAGCAGCCCTGCCACCGCATTGGCGATCGTGGTCTTGCCGGACCCTGACCGCCCGAACAGCACCGTTATGCCGGGCGGGGCGTCGAACGCCGCATCCAGCAGAAACCCCGGCAAAGCGTGGCGAAGGGAGACCGACAGGGTCATGTCCCGGACACCCATGCGGCAATCTTCCGCGCGATGACTTCCGAAAGAAGCAGCGCGGTCATGGCCACGGCGACCGATACCAGCACAAGCCGCATTGCCGCGTCTTCACCGCCCGGCACTTGCAGGAAGGCATAGATCGCGGAGGGCACGGTGCGGGTCTGGCCGGGGATGTTGGACACGAAAGTAATCGTCGCGCCGAATTCCCCCATGGCCTTGGCAAAGGCCAGGATCGCGCCCGCGATGATGCCGGGTAGGATCATCGGCAAGGTCACGGTGGCAAAGACCCAAAGGCGAGAGGCCCCGAGCGTGGCGGCAGCCTGTTCCAGCCTGGGATCGACGGCTTCGATCGACAGGCGGATGGCGCGCACCATCAGAGGAAAGGCCATGACGGCGGCAGCCAGCGCCGCGCCGGTCCAGCGGAAGGCAAGGACAATGCCTATGTCTTGCAGAGCCGACCCGACAGGCCCGCGCGTCCCGAAGGTCAGGAGCAACAGGTAACCGGTGACCACGGGCGGCAGGATCAGCGGCAGGTGTACCAGTCCGTTGATCAAACCATGCCCCGGAAACCTCCAGCGCGCCAGCGCATAGGCGGTAAAGATGCCAAGCGGCAGGCTGGCCAGCGTCGCCCAAAGCGACACGCGCAGCGACAGGGCCACCGCTTGCCATTCTTCCGGTCCCAGCCAATCCACCGGCCTAGTCCCCCAACACTGTGAAGCCCTCGGCCTCGAACACCGCGCGGGCATCGGGGCCTAGAAGGAAGGTCAGGAACCCTCCGGCCTCCTCTCCGGCCGGACCGTATAACAGGGCAGCCGGATAGGTGATCTGCGGGTGGCTGTCCGGGGGGAATGTCGCGATCACGTGAACATCTGGATTGGCCCGTGCATCGGTCGCATAGACCACGCCAAGCGGGGCCTCGCCAAGCGCAACCAACGCCAGCGCCGCCCGGACATTATCCGTCTCGACCACCTGCGTGGCCACCTGATCCCACAACCCAAGCGTGTCCAGCGCCGCGCGTCCGTAGATCCCTGCGGGCACGGCTTGCGTCAGCGCCATGGCGAGGCGACCGGGGCGGAGCAGCGCGGAGAGATCCAGGTCAGCGTTTAGGTCGACATGGTCGATTGGCTCATGTGCGATCAGCACAAGGCTGTTGCCCAACAGGTCAGTTCGGCTGTCGGGGTCTAGCAGATCCCCCGCCTGCAGCAGGTCCATCCAATCGGGGTTGGCGGAAATGAAGATATCGGCAGGGGCGCCCAGCTGAATCTGGCGCGCAAGGGCCGACGACCCCGCGAAGGAAAGCGCGATCTCCCCGCCTTCTGTGTCTTCATACTGCTCCGCAACCTGCGTCAGCGCCGTGGTCAGGCTGGCGGCGGCGAAGACCGTCACCGTTTCGGCTGCTGCCGGGGCAGAGGCCACGATCATGGCCATCAAAGCTGCCGTAAAACTGACAAGGCGTGCGGGTCCGGGTTGATGAGCGATACCGCCCACGTTATGGCTGCTGAAACACATCGCCGACATCAGCCGGGCCCCTGATTGTCCGGGTCGGCATCCCCGGTCTTCAACAGATCCGATATGGCATTGATCCGCGCAGCACCGGCCTCGGCAGCGATGTCTTCCAGTTTCCGATAATGCTTCAGCACTTGTTCCCCGGCATCGGTCAATCTTGCACCGCCGCCTTTCGCACCGCCCCGAACACTATCGACAAGCGGCTTTCGAAACGCGCCATTCATCTGATCTACAAGGGTCCAGGCCCGTTTGTAGCTCATGGACATGGCCCGTCCGGCAGCGGCAATCGAACCGGTGTCGCGTATTCCTTCCAGCAGATCCGCCTTGCCGGGGCCAAGCATCAGGTCATCCCCGAAGAGAAGTCTGAGGCGCAAGCGGGAGGGTGGTGATGGCAGCTGGTCGGGGTGGGACATGAAAAGGAGTTAGCCGCATGAACCGCCCGATGGCAAGGGTTCATTATGTTTCAGAGAACATATCGAATGTACCAAAGCTCCGCCCTCATGGCAGGACAAACCCCGGACCGCCGCCCGTATTATGTGGCTGCGCCCCTCAACGCCCGGCGGCATAGGCCTGCATCAGGCGCGGCGTTGCAGCGGCGGACATGATCCCGTCAGGCCGGATGCGCGCGGCGGTCAGCCGCCCGATGGACCATGGGTCCGAGACCTCCAGCCGGTGGCCGCGCCGGTCCAGTTCGGCCAGCGTCGCCTGGGGGAAATTCGGCTCGATCATCAGGTAGCCGGGCCTGGTGCCGCGCGGGTAGAAGCTTTCCAACAGGTGACCGGTGTGAAAGAGTGGCCCGTCGATGGCTTCTTGCAGGTTCATGCCGTGATGGATCAGCCGCAGCACGAAGGTCAGTTGCCATTGATCCTGCTGATCCCCGCCCGGTGTGCCGAAGGCCAGCCTCGTCCCATCCGGGGCTTGTGCCATCGAGGGTGACAGCGTCGTGCGCGGTCTGCGACCGGGGGCGAGCGAGGTGGGCAGGCCCTCCTCCAGCCAGAACATCTGCGCACGGGTGTTGAGCGGCACCCCAAGCCCCGGCACCACGGGCGAGGATTTCAGCCATCCGCCAGAGGGCGTGGCAGACACCATGTTGCCCCATTGGTCCACCACATCGACATGGCAGGTGTCGCCTTTCTTCGCCGTCAGATGCGCCATGGTGGGCTCACCGATGCCGATACCGGAATTGTCCGGCGCGGGCTCCGCCACATGGGCGCGAAAGGCATCGGCCCAACCCTCATATCCCGCGATGAGGCCCGGCCGGAAATCGAGACTGGCGCTATCCCCAATTTCGGCCCGCCGCGCCGCGCCGTACTCGGCTGAGAGAAGCGTTTTCAGCGGCAGATCCTTGCCGTTCGGCTCCCCAAGATAGGCATCGCGATCCGCGAAGGCGAGCTTCAGCGCCTCGGTGACGAGGTGAACGAAATCCGCCCCCATTGGGTCCATCCCGGCCAGATCGTCCCCGCGCAGTATCTGCAACGCCTGCAACAGCACGGGCCCCTGGGTCCAGCCGCCGCCCTTCCAGACGGTCCAGCCCGCGTGATCGACCGAGATCGGGGCCTCAATGCTCGCCCGCCAATCGGCCATGTCCTGCCCGGTCAGCACGCCCTTGTGGCGTTGGCCCGAGGCGTCCAGCACCTCGGCATCGCGCAGGAAATCGTCAATCGCCTCCGCTACGAACCCTTCGTAGAAAGCAACCCGCGCCGCTTCGATCTGCGCCACCCGGTCTACGCCCGCGCCCTTGGCCTCATCGACCAGCCTCTCCCAGAAATCGGCCAGCGCGGGGTTGGCGAAGAGCGCCCCCGCTTGGGGTGCTGATCCACCTGGCAGCCAGACCGGGGCGGAACTGGGCCATTCGGTTCGGAACACATCCGCCATGCCCGCAATCTCATTCGCCACGCGCGGCAGGATCGGGTGTCCATGACGCGCATAATGGATCGCGGGGGCCAGCACCTCGGCCAGTGGCAATCGGCCATGGTCGCGGAGCAGCAACATCCACGCGTCAAAAGCCCCCGGCACGACAGTGGCCAGCAGGCCGGAACCGGGGATGCGGGTCAGCCCCTCGGCCCGGTAGTGGTCAATCGTCGCCCCCGCAGGTGCCGTCCCCTGCCCGCAGATCACAACGGGTTCCTCGGCCCCTGCCGCCCGAAAAAGCAGCGGCATGTCGCCAAGCGGCCCGTTCAGATGTGGCTCCACCACGTTCAGCACAAACCCAGTGGCCACCGCCGCATCGGCTGCACTACCGCCCGCCTCCAGCATCTTCATGCCTGCCGCCGTGGCCAGCCAGTGGGTGCTGGTGACCATGCCGAAGGTGCCGGAAATTTCGGGCCGGGTGGTGAATGTCATGGGACTTGCTTTCAGTTAGACGACTGTCCCCAAGACAAAGCGCAGATGGGCGCAACAGGCAATGCCCCGTCAGCCGAGCGCGGTGAAGGCCCGGTCGAGCCCTTCCGCCACATTCTCCACGTCTGCCAAAGACAGGCACATCGGCGGCACCATGCGCAGCACCGATTGCGTGGGGCCGGACTTGGACATGATCAGGCGCAAGGCGCGGCAGTTCTCGAACACCGCCGAGGTGGTGTCGCGGTCGGGTTCCTTGGTACGCCGGTCCTTCACCATCTCGATGGCCAGCATCAGCCCCCTGCCCCGCACGTCGCCAATGGCCTCGTGCTTGTCCTTCAACTCATGCAGGCGCTTGAGCAGTGCCGCGCCGACCGTTCGGGCGTTTTCCTGCACCTTGTCCTCTCGGATCACCTGCAACACCGCGCGTCCCGCCGCGCAACTGGTGGGGTTGGCCCCATAGGTGTGGAACATGAATTTTTCCGCCATCGGCGCGGCAATGTGCTTGCGCGTCACTACGGCCCCAAGCGGGAAGCCATTGCCGATCCCCTTGGCCATGACGACGATATCGGGCACCACGCCATCGGCCTCGAACCCCCACATGTGATCGCCCGTGCGCCCGAAGCCCGATTGCACCTCATCCGCGATGTAAAGCCCGCCCGCCGCGCGCACCCGCTCCGCCGCGCCGGACATGTAGCCCTTGGGCATCTCGATGATGCCGCCATAGCCCTGCACGCTTTCCACCAGCATCCCGGCGATCCTGCCGGAGGTGGCGGTGGCAATGGTGCGCTCGATCTCATCCAGATACGGCGCAGCCCCTGCATTCTCGCCGAAGATACCGCGATACTGGTTGGGGTCGGCCACGAAAGCGACGTTGCCGGGCATTCCGGGGTGCCGCCAGGTGGAGATGCCGGTGACGGATTGCGCGGCAGCGGTCGGGCCGTGATAGGCGGTGCGCAGCGCCAGCAGGTCGAGATTGCCCGTGTAGGTCCGCGCGATGGTCATGGCGAGGTCGATGGCCTCGGCCCCGGAATTGGTGAAATGCACCATCCAGTCATGGCCTTTCGGCATGGTGGCGGCCAGTTCCTCCGCCAGATGCGCGGGGACCGGGTGATAGAACATCGTCGTGCAATGGGTCAGGTCGGCGGCCTGCGCTTGGGCTGCGGCGACAACCTTGGGGTGGGAATGACCAACCGAGATACAGACGTTCATGCCCAGAAGGTCGGTGTATTTGTTGCCCTCTGCATCCCACAGGTATTGCATCTGCCCTTTACGGAACACGATCGGGTCCTTGAAGGGCACGAATTTCGTCTGCGTCGCGGCGTAATAGGTGTCGCGGCGGCGAGCGGTGCCTTCGGTCGTCCAGTCAATGGGAAGGTCGGTCATCTTGGGCTCCTTTCACGCACGCAGGCGGGTGTTGTCGGGGTCGAAGGGCGGGCGGGCCTGCACAGTGGCGGTGCGGCGCTGGCCCAGGATTTCGATACTCAGGGCCTCACCCGACAGCGGTTCGCGCAGCAAGGCAAGGGCCAGAGCGTGACCAACCCTATGGCCAAACCCGCCCGAGGTGACGATGCCGATGATCCGTTCACCCTGGTAGACGGGATGGGCATAGAACGGATCGGTCGGGCCGTCCTCGACGTGCAGCAGGACAGACTGCCAGCCGTTGGGGCGCGTCAGCAGGGCCTGCCGTCCTGCGAAGTCGCGGGCCTCGGGTTTGGTAAAGGCGGCAAGCCCGCTTTCCAGCGGCGAGCGTTCGGTGGTCAGGTCCGCGCCCCACCCGCGATAGCCTTTTTCGAGCCGCATGGAATTGGCAGCATAAGCGCCGTAGAAGCCAATCCCATAGGGCTGGCCCGCCTCTTCCAGCGCATCGAAAAGCGCGGGCAGGTGCTCTGCCTCGGCATGCAGTTCCCACCCCAATTCGCCAAGATAGGAGACGCGAAGCGCCCGCACCGGCAGACCCGCGACGGTGATCTGGTGCACGGTAAGCCATGGGAAGCCGTCGCCAAGGTCTGCATCGGTCAGCACCCCCAGAACGTCGCGCGATTTTGGCCCCATCAGGCCGATGACCCCGAGCCGCTCTGTCACGTTGGTGACAGTTGCCTCATGCGCCGCCGCGTGGGCGCGTAGCAGGTCGAGGTCGATCTCCTCCGCCGCTGCGGCGCTGGTTAGGTAAGCTTGATCCTTGGCCAGCCGGGCCACGGTAAATTCCGACAAAACGCCCCCCGCCGGGGTCAGCGCATGGATCAGACCGATCCGACCGATGCGTGGTGGGGTATTGGCCCCGAGCGTTTCGAGGAAGTCGGACGTACCTGGCCCGGTGACCTCGAATTTCGAGAAAACCGACAGATCGGCCAGCGCCACTCTGTTCGTCACGCAAGCAACTTCCCGCGCGACGGGCTCGAACCAGTTGGGACGCTGGAAGCTCTCCACAGCATGATCGCCGGGCCTGTCGGAGAACCAGTTGGGCCGTTCCCACCCATGCGCCGCGCCCATCACGGCACCGCGCGCAACCATCCGGTCATGCAGGGGCGACAGGCGCAACCCGCGCCCTGCGGGGCGTTCCTCATACGGGTAGTGCACGCCGAATTGCAGGCCGAAGCATTCCACCGCCTTGGCCACGCGAAAACCGCGATCCGCCCAAGCCCCGAACCGGCGGCTATCGACCGCCAGCGCGTCCATCGGCGGTGCCCCATGCGTCATCCAATGGGCCAGGAACCAGCCCGCGCCACCCCCTTCCATAACGCCCATGGAAGACCCGGTCAGCAACCACGCCCCCGGCACACCATGGGCTGGACCGATCAGCGGATTGGCATCTGGAGTGAAGGTAATCGGGCCATTCACTACCGTCTTGACCCCGCCATTGCCAAGCGCTGGAACCCGCGCCATCGCGGCCTCGATGATGTGTTCGACCCTATCCAGATCGGGCGGCATCAACTCGGCTCCGAACTCGGGCGGTACGCCATCGACGGACCAGACCTGTGCCTCTTTCTCATACGGGCCAAGGATCAGCCCGTCGCGTTCCTGCCGCAAATACCAGCTTTCCTCCGGGTCGCGGATCATGGGCAGTTCCGGCAGACCGGCGGCGATACGCTCGGCCACTTCGGGCACGGTGTCGGTGACAAGGTACTGGTGCAGCACCGGAACCGAAGGCACGTTCACCCCCATCATCTGCCCAACCTCGAAGCCCCATGTTCCGGCGGCATTCACGATCTGGCGGGCGCGGATTGTTCCTTTGGGCGTTACCACGATCCACCCCTCGCCCTCGCGCGCGATCGACAAAACCGGGTTCTGGCGTATGATCGTGACCCCGTTCCGTTGCGCGACCTGCGCCATGGCGTTGGTGGCCAGCGACGGGTCCACATGGCCGTCATCGGGCTCATATATCCCGCCCAACAGGCCGTCGAGCCGCGCCAGCGGGTGCAGTTCCGCGATCCGGTCCGGCGTCAGCACCTCCAGCGGATAGCCGGTGAAAGCCGAGAGCCCCGCCACATGGCGGAATTCGTCCATCCGGTCGGGGTTCTTCGTTACCCGCATCGCGCCGGACCGATGGAACCCACAGCTTTGCCCGGTCTCTTCCGGCAGCACGTCACGATAAAGCTTCACCGAATGCGCACGCAGAGCCTGGATCGTGGCGCTATGGGCGAAATGGGTGCACAGCCCCGCCGCGTGCCAGGTCGAGCCGTGGGTGAGGTCGTTCTTTTCCGTCAGAACCACGTCTGACCAGCCCGCCTTGGAAAGGTGATAGGCCAGCGACACGCCCATTGCGCCGCCCCCGATAATCAAAACCTGCGCCTCGGTCATGCGCGCATCCTTTCACCTTTGGGATCATAGGGGGGCTTTCGCAGCACTTTGGCCGGGTAGCGTTCCCCTGCGATGTCGATCTCGAACTGCCGGTCTGCAAGCGGCGTATCGGTGAGGTCGATCAGCGCGAAGGCCAGTGTCAGCCCGGTCCGCGCGCCTTTGCCGCCGGACGTCGTCAGCCCCACGACACGCCCCCCCTCCCAAACCGGTTCGTCATGCAATACCAGCGGGTTACCCTCGACCTGCAAGAGCACCAGCTTGCGGGCGAGGTTCCCGCGCTGTGCCTCCAGCGCAGGTTTGCCGGTGAAGTCCTTCGACCAATCGACGCAGAAACCCAAGCCAGCCTCCAGCGGTGTGATCTCCGGCCCGACGTCATGGCCCCAGTGGACGAAGCCCTTTTCCAACCGGCAGGCATCCACCGCGTAATGCCCCATGGGTCGCGCACCTGCCGCGATGAGCTGATCAAAGAGTGGCCCGGCAACTTCAGGTGTTGCGGTCAGTTCCCATCCGAGCTCGCCCACGAAGCTGATCCGCGTGGCGCGGACGTCCCTGCGTGCGAAAGGGATCGTGCGGGCGGAGGCGAAGGGGAAATCCTGCCAGTGATCGCCCGCCACCGCCGTCAGCAGATCCCGCGCGCCCGCGCCCATGGCGCCGATTACGCAAGTTTCCTCGGTCACGTCGGTGATGGTCACGTCGAAGCTTTGGGACGCCCGGCGCAAGTACGCCCCGTCGCGCCAGCGGGTCACGGCGCCGGAGGTCAGGCGGAAGCGGTCGGCGGCCAGCCGCGTCACGGTCACATCCGCCTCGATCCCGCCTTTGGCGTTCAGAAGCTGGGTGTAGACGACCTTTCCCTCGGTCACGTCCATTCGCGAACAGGCGATCCGCTCCATGAAGGCCAGGGCCTGTGGCCCGTGGATGTGGAATTTGCTGAACGGCGAGAGATCGAGCAGGACGGTCCCGGTCTGCATCCGCGCGGCTTCACGTACGACGATGGGCTCCCATGGTTGCGCGCCGATGGAATAGGGCAAGCTGCGCTCGGCCTCACGCTCGGCATACCACAACCCGCGCTCCCACCCGGCGGTCAGGCCAAAGACGGCGCCTTGCGCCTGCCAACGATCGTGCAAGGGTGACACCCGCAGTCCCCGCCCGGCCTTGGGCTGTTTGAATGGCCAGTGCAGGGCGAAGAGGTCGGCCACCGCCTCCTCCATCCGCGCGGCCATGTGGGTGTCGCTGGCGGCAAGCGGATCGCAGCGGGCGATATCGACTTCCCACAGATCCATGGGCGGGGTTCCGTCCACGATCCAATCGGCCAGCACCCGGCCGACACCTGCCGACGACATCACCCCGACAGAATTCATCCCCGCCGCCACGAAGAGCCCGTCCATGCCGGGGGCCTGCCCAATGAGTGGTTTGGTATCTGCGGTGAAACTCTCCGGCCCGTTCATGAAATGCTGAATACCGGTGGTCTCAAGGGCCGGGATCAGATCCAGCGCCGCCTCCATGAAGGGGGTGAACTGGTCCCAATCCTCGGCCATCTCAAGGAAAGGTCGGTTTCCTTCCGGCCCATGCGGGTCCCAGCATTTGGCATTCGGTTCAAACCCACCGATCACTAGCTTGCCGGTATCGCCCTTGATATAGATTCCCCGGTCGAGATCGCGCAACACCGGGAAGCCCGCGAAGTCGGGGCGGGGTTCGGTGACCACATACATATGCTCAACCGGTTGCAGGGGCAGCGCCAGTCCCGCCGTGGCGGCCAAGTGCTTGGACCATGCGCCTGCACACAGGGCCACGTTGTCGCCCTGCATCTCGGTGCCATCCGCCAGCTTCACGCCAGTTACCCGGCCCCCGTCGGTCAGCAGACGCTCCACGCCCGTGTTTTCACGGATGGTGACCCCGGAGGCCTTCGCCGCCCGCGCATAGGCCATGCACAGGTCGACCGGATTGACGCTGGCATCCTCGGCCACGTCCATCACTCCGACCAGACCAGCTGGATCGACGCAAGGCAGATCGCGGGCCAGATCATCGGGACCGACCATCCGGGGTGACAACCCGAGATGCCGCCCGAGGGCTGCAATCCGGTGCAACTCGTCCATCCGTTCCGGCACCCGCGCCAGCCAATAGCCGCCGGTCTTGCGATAGCCGGTCGACAGCCCCGTTTCGGCCTCCAGCCGTGGAAACAACTCACCGGCATACATCGCCAGGCGCGTCATGTTGGGCGTTGCGCGCAGCGGGCCAACGATCCCTGCCGCGTGCCAGCTGGTGCCGGAGGTCAACTGGTTTCTTTCCAAGAGCACCACATCGCGCGCCCCACGCTGCGCCAGGTGATAGGCCAGTGACAGGCCAATCGCCCCGCCGCCGATGATGATGGTGCGGCTCATGCGGGGCCTCCTATCGCGGGGAATTGACAGGGCATTCGAACCGGCGCAGCTTCGCAGGCATGACCATTCACGCGCTCTGGTGCCACCCCCGCTCCGTCTCGACCGCCTTTGAACGCATCATGCGGCAAAGGGGCGATCTGACCGTTCTGCATGAACCCTTCATGTATGACTATTACATCGGCGCGGGGAACAAACCCTTCGAGAATTTCGAGCCGGAACCGGACCATCCGACCGACTACGCGGGCATCCGTGACATGATCCTGAGGCTTGGCACGGATGCCCCCGTGTTCTTCAAGGACATGGCCTATTACGTGCAGGACAGCCTGCCCGCCGACCCCGATTTCATGCGCGCCATGAGCCATGCCTTCCTTGTCCGCGATCCGGCGGAAAGCATCCTGTCCTATCACCGCAAAGACCCCGGCTTCGCCTGCGAAGAGGTGGGGATCGAGGGGCTGTGGCGGCTTTATCAGCAGTTGCGCGCGGCGGGGTTGAAGCCGGTCGTCATCCGCTCGGCGGCGCTGAGGGCAGACCCTGCGGGGCAGATGGCGCGCTATTGGCAGGCCGTGGGGTTGCCCGATTGCCCCGAGGCGCTGAGCTGGGACAGCGACGTGCCCGAGGGTTGGAAATCGGTTGAGGCGTGGCATGCCGAGGTTCTGTCCTCCACGGGGATCAAACCGGCGGAGGACCGGGATTACAGGACCGAACTGGAGGCGCTCGGCGCGCCTTATACTGATTTCGACGCGCATCACCGGCCGTTCTACGATCTGCTCTGCCAGGCGGCGGACGAGGACGCGCATCAGAAATAGGCCCTGTCTTCGGTCTCGGATTTGCGACGCGAGATATAGTCTTGCAACGCCTCGTCAATCGCGGGGTCCAACCCCGGATCTTCATACTCTGCCAAGCGCTGTTTCCACAGTGCATTCGCCCGTTGTGCCATGTCGAGCCCGCCCGCCCCGGACCAGTGTTCATAGGAATTGTTGTCGGGTAGGTCGGGCCGGAACAGCGCCCCGAGGAAATTTGCCTGCGTATGCTCGGCCCCCAGGAAATGCTTGCCCGGCCCGGTTTCGGCAATCGCCTCCATCGCCTGCGCGTTCTCGGACAGGTCGATACCGTCAAAGAACCTCGCAACCTTGCCGCACAGATCCGCGTCCATCATGGTTTTCTCATATCCCGTGACCAGCCCGCCCTCCAGCCAGCCGGTGGCGTGGTTGATCATGTTGGCGCCCGCGAACATCGACATGAGCAGGCCCCAGGTGCCCTCCTGCTGGCTTTGCCCGTCCGGCAGTTTGGACGCGGACAGCGTGCCAACGGTATGAAACGGCACCCCGAGCCGCCGCGCCAGTTGGCCCGCCGCCAGCACCATTTGCCCCGCTTCTGGCGTGCCGAAGGTAGGCGCGCCGGTCTGCATCGACATGGTCGACGCGAAGGAGCCCATCAGGCAGGGCGCGCCCGGATTGATCAGTTGCACCAGCGCAAGGCAGGCCATCGCCTCTGCCAGCACCTGCGCCAGCGTTCCAGCGACGGTCGTGGGGCTCATCGCGCCGGTCAGGGTCCAGGGCGTGCAGGCCACCGGCTGGCCCGCACGGGCATAGGTTTTCAGCGCCCCGGACATATGCGCATCCATGACCAATGGCGCGTTGGTGTTCGACACGCAGTAAAGAACCGGGTTCTGCGCCACGTAATCCGCGCCGAACAGAATCCGCGCCATATCAATCGCGTGCCCCGCCCGTTCCGCCCCGATAAAGGCCCCCATGAAGGGCCGGTCGGACCAGCGGATATGGGCGTAGAGCATGTCGAGATGGCGCTTGTTGGCGGGCAGGTCCACCGGTTCGCAGACCACACCGCCGGAATGATGCAGCCAGGGGATCATGTGGTGCAGTTTCACCAGATCGGTGAAATCCTCGTAGGACGCATAGCGCCGGCCTCGGTCGAGGTCGTGCACGAAGGGCGGCCCCCAGGAGGGGCAGAGCACGCTGGTGCTGCCGCCCACACGAACCGATTTCGCGGGATTGCGGGCGTGTTGCGTGTAGCTTGCGGGGGCTGTCGCGGTGATGGTCCGGCGGCAGAAACCGGGCACGAACCGCACCCGCGTGCCCTCCACATCACACCCGGCCTCGGCGAAGATCTGTAGAATCTCTGGATCATCGTGAAACTCCATGCCCGTTTCAGCAAGGATGCGGTCGGCATTGGCCTCGATCAGCTCCAGCCCTTCCTGCGACAGAACCGGCAGCGGACCGATCTTGCGATCAACATAAGGCGCGCGAATGGTGCTTTGATCCACCTCCCGTCTCTTGCCGCGCCTCGCCATGCCAAACCCCTGTTTCGCCTCACCAGAGCTTGACCCAACGGCCCGCACCACGGCAAATGAAACCACACAGCATTAGGTATTCTTATGATGCAGGAAAAACTGTCCTCGCGGCTGCTGTCCGACAAGAACCTTGTCACCGCACTGGAGGTCTTCGTGGCCATTGCCGAAACCCGCCAGGTGACCCGCGCAGCGAAACTGCTTGGCATCACCCAATCGGCGGCCTCGCAACAACTGGCCTCGCTGGAAGAGGCCTGCGACGCGCGGCTGGTGGACCGCTCCGTCAGGCCGCTCAGACTGACGCAGGCGGGCGAGCTCTGCCTGCGTCACGCACAGCGCATCCTGAACAGCATCGAAGACCTCGCAACCTCCATGCGCCACGAGGGGCCCCGCCCGATCAGCGTGCTGCGGGTGGGAATGCTGGCCTCCATCGCCACCACCCTGACCCCGCCGCTGGTCAATCTGACCAAGGCCGATTTCGGGGTCGAGGATCTGACCCTGCATGCGGGCCAGAGCGGCGATCACGAAGCGCTGTTGCGCAGCAAACGCGCCGATCTGGTGGTCACCTCGAACCCGTTTTACGACATGGACGGGCTGGAACGGCATGACGTGCTGACCGAGACCTTTCTGCTGGTCCTGCCCGAACGCTACCGTGGCCCTAGCGGGTCGCTGTCCGACATCCTCGAACACCTGCCACTGGTACGCTTTGCCGCCACAACCAGTGTCGGGCGGCGCACGGAACAGCATCTGCGGCGGCTGAAACTGGCGGTTCCCAGGGTCATTCAGGCGGACCGGTCCAGTATGGTCACCGCCTGCGTGGCGCAGGGCTTGGGCTTTACCATCCTGACCCCAAGCCTGCTGATCGACGGGTTTGTGGAACAGATGCCTCTGTCACTGCGCCCGCTGCCTGCCGCCAGCTTCTCACGCTCGATCACCGTTGTCGCCCGGGCCGGGGAACTGGGGAACCTGCCGGAACAGGTGGCCCACATGGCCGCACAAAGCCTGACGGATCAGATCACCCGACAGATGGGACCGGTCGGGCGAGAGGCCCTGAGCCTGCCCTAGCCTTCCGCCTGAAACGCGCGCAGCAGGTCCATTCGGGTGATGATGCCCACAAGCCGCCCGTCCTGCATCACCGGATAGCGGCGGTGATTGCTGTCCATGAACGCCTGCGCGGCGGCGACAACGCCCATACCGGTGTCGAGTGTTGTCACATCAGCGGTCATGTAACCCGCGACAGTGTCGCCAAGCTCCTGATGGTAGTGGGCATGCAGCACCGCGCGGAAACAGTCCCTGGCGGTCAGGATGCCCACAAGCCGACCCAGATCATCCACCACCGGGGCGGCGGAAATGTCATATTCGATCAGGGTGGCCACGGCGCGGGTCACCTCCGTATCCGGCGACAGGGTCACGAGGTTGCGGCTCATGTAGCGGTCTATCGTGGCGCCTTGAGTCATTCGCTTGCCTTCCGGTTCGGACAGGTCTCACAGGCCCCGCAAGACAGGCCGCTGCAACTGCCCTGCACGGGTTTGCCCCCGAACAGAAGCCCAAGGCCAAGGCCCAGGGCTGCCAGAAGGAAGACGGCCAGAACCGCCAGAAAGACACCCATCAGCCCAACCCTCCGATCTCGACGAACCCTTGCGCTTCACCGGTCACAGTGACATCGCCGCTGCGTGCCACGAGGACCGTGGCCAGACCGTTGGCCTGCGCATGGTGCGCTGCCTGCGTGGCCCCCATCACAAAGAGCGCTGTGGCCAGCCCGTCCGCCATCAACGCCCGGTCATGGAAGACCGAGACAGAGGCCAGCGTATCACCCGCAGGTGCACCGGTGATCGGGTCGATGAGGTGGCCATAGCGCCCCTGCCCGACGGCGTAGCTCTGATCCCACAGCCCCGAGGTTGCGACGGCCATCCCCTGCAGCCGCGCGACACCGGCAAGACCGCCCGCACCGTCCTCGATACCCACCTGCCACGCGCGGCCCTCCGGGTGCTGGCCACGGGCAATGACCTCGCCGCCCAGTTCCAGAACGAAGCCGCCTGCCCCCGCCGCCACCAACGCGTCCGCCATCCGGTCCAGCGCGTGCCCCTTTGCGATGCCACACAGGTCCAGCGTTATGCCCTCCGCCGCGCGGGTCAGCCGGTCGCCGGACAGGCTCAGCGCCTGCCAGCCCGCCTGCTCGGCCCCTTCGATCGGGCCGAACCCATAGCGCGCCACCAATGGTCCGACGGTGGGGTCAAACGCCCCGCCCGTGTCCAACACGATCTGCAAAGCGGCGCGGGTGGTCTCGGCCACGTCCCCGGACAGCGCCGCATGGCCCGCGCGGTTGAAGACCGACAGCTCCGATCCAGGCTGATAGGGCGACATCTGCGCATCCACATCGGCCACGACCCTGTTGATCAGAGCCGAGACATCGCCTGCGGGCAAATCGCTGCCAAACACCCCGCGCCAGTAGGACCCGAAGGCCTGCCCCCCGATCACCTGCGGATCAGAGGCAAACGCGGGTCGCGCCGTCAGGGTGGCGGCGGAAAGGGCGAGGAAATGGCGGCGGGTCAGGGTCATGGGTCAGCTCGCGAAATCGTCGAAGAAGATGGAATCCGGCTCGACCCCGAGGTCGTCCAGCATGGTGATCACGGCCCGCATCATCAGGGGCGGCCCGCAGAGGTAGTAGTCGCAGGCATCGGGCGCGGGATGATTGCCCAGATAGGCGCGCAGGGCGACGTCGTGGATGAAGCCGCTTTCGCCGGTCCATTGGTCCTCTGGCTGAGGGTCAGAGAGCGCAACAGTCCAGCTGAAATTCGGATGCGCGGCGGCAAGGGCCTTGAACTCGTCGTCATAGAACAGGTCCGACCGGCTGCGTGCGCCGTAGAAATAGGAGATGCGCCGTGATGCGCCGGGGCCTGCCAGTTGCTCATGGGCGATGGCGCGCAAGGGGGCCATGCCGACCCCGCCGCCGATCAGCACGATCTCCCGGTCGGACGGACGAACGCGGAACGTACCATAGGGCCCGGCCACGGCCAGCCGGTCGCCGGGTTTCAGGCCGAAGAGATAGGAGGACACGATACCGGGCAGAACACCGGGTTTGCCCGCAGGCGGCAGCGCGAGGCGGATGTTGAACACCACCTTGCCCGTATCCTCGGGCCGGTTGGCGATGGAATAGGCGCGAGACACCGGTTCGGGGCTGTGGGCTGACAGGCTACGCAGCCCGCGACTGTCCCAGACCCCGGCAAACGCACCTGCGTCGATGTCGGTGAAATCGAGCGCATAGGCGGGGGCAGTCAATTGCCCGTATTCCCCGGCGGTGAAGTCGAATTCCGCCCCTTCGGGCAGGGCGACCACCAGTTCCTTGATCAGCGGGGCAAGCGATTGGTTGGAAATGACCTCGCACTCGTACCGTTCCGCCGACAGGATATCCTCGGGCACCTGCACCGACAGCGCACCGCGCAGGACGGTCTGGCAGGCGAGCCTTTCGCCCCTGTCCGTCGCGGGTTTGCCGAGCGTCCCGGTTTCCGTGGCAAGCGGTGGTCCAGCATCTGTGACGGTCACCCGGCAGAGCCCGCAGGTGCCCGCCCCGGCACAGCCAGAGGGCATCGGGATGCCGCCAGCCTTCAGCGCATCCAGCAGCTTCTCCCCAGTTCGCGCCTCAACCTCTCGCCGTCCGTTCACGGTCAGGCGAACGGGTCGCGACGGCACCAGAACCGCCCGCGCGGCCATGACACCGAGCGCCAGCGCCATGATCAGCGCAACCATCAGCAGGGTGGCAAGCAGGATCTGGGTCATGGCGCGGCCATCGTGGCAAAGGCGGTGAACGCCATGGACATGAGGCCGGTGACGATGAAGGTCATGCCAAGCCCGCGCAGACCGGCGGGCATGTCGGCATAGGCCAGCCTTTCCCGGATCGCGGCCAAAGCGACAATGGCCAGCGCCCATCCCAGCCCGCTGCCGAACCCGAAGACGATCGACTCCCCAAACCCGTATGACCGCTCTGCCATGAACAGGCTGCCGCCCAGAATGGCGCAGTTCACGGTAATGAGCGGTAGGTAGATGCCAAGCGCCGCGTAAAGAGCCGGGGCGAAGCGGTCGAGCACCATTTCCAGCACCTGCACCATGGCGGCGATGACACCGATAAAGGCGATGAGCCTCAGGAAGGTCAGGTCGACCTCCCCCGCCCCGATCCAGCCCCATGCGCCGGGGGCCAGCAGCCATGTCAGGATCAACTGGTTCACGGGCACCGTGATGGTCAGGATCACGATGATCGCGGCGCCAAGGCCAAGCGCCGTTTCCACCCGTTTCGACACAGCCAGAAAGGTGCAGACCCCAAGAAAGAAGCTGAGGATCAGGTTGTCGGCAAAGACGGCGCGCAGGAAAAGGTCGGTCATGACAGCGCCTCCTCCCGGTCCACGCGGGTTGATGCGGGCTCCACCTGCTCGCTCCGCCAGCTACGCAGCGCCCAGACCAGCAGGCCAAGCAGCATGAAGGCAGACGGGGCCAGCAACATGAAACCGAAGGGCTGATACCAGCCGCCATCCGCAACGGTCGGGAAGATCGTCGCGCCGAACAGCGTGCCGAAGCCCAAAAGCTCCCGCAGGAAGGCGATGACCATCAGGATCGCGGAATAGCCCGCTCCGTTGCCAAGCGCGTCAAGGATGCTGGGACCGACCGGGTGCGACATGGCAAAGGCCTCGGCCCGGCCAAGCACGATGCAATTGGTGACAATGAGCGACACGAAAATCGAGAGCCGCTGGCTGATCGCATAGGCATAGGCCTGCAGGATCAGGTCCGCGACGATGACCATGGCCGCGATGATGGTGATCTGCAGGATCAGCCGGATCTGCGCCGGGATATGGCGGCGGATCAGCGAGATCACCGCGCTGGAGGCGACCAGAACTGCGGTCAGGGCCAGGCTCATGGTCAGGGCGGTGGTCATCGAGGTCGTGACCGCGAGGGCCGAGCAGATGCCAAGGATCTGCACCGTGACCGGGTTGTCGCGCAATAGCGGGTCAAAGAGGGGTTTCAGCGCGGCTCTCATCACAGGTCCCCGCTGCGCAGCGCGTCCAGCACGGGGCCGAACCCGAGCGGACCGACCCAGAAGCGGATCATGTTCTGGACACCGTTGGAACTGCGGGTTGCGCCGGTGATCGCGTCGACCTCATATGCCGTAGAACCGCCGCCACGCACCACGGCGACGCGGATTTCACCGGCCTCATCCATCAACTGCGTGCCCGGCCATTGTGCCAGCCAGCCCGGCGTCTGGATCGTCGCGCCAAGCCCGGGCGTTTCGCCCTGTTCGGTGATGGTCAGGCCAATCACGGTATTCAGGTCCGGCCCAAGCGCCAGATATCCCCGGATCGTCGATTGATAACCCTGCCCGTAGACCGGCAGAATGACCAGAGCCAGATCACGCCCGTCGCGGGCCATGAAAATCTGTTGCAGATCGGGCCGTGTCCCGATGCCCGCAATGTCGTCGTCCGGGGTCAGCTCCGTCACCTGTGTGGGGTCGACCGCGTCCGCCAGCGACAGGTCGCGCAGATCAACGGTCAGCACCTCAAGGCTGTCAATGCCGCTGCCCGGCAGCACTTCGGCCAATCCCGGCGTCTCGGCAATCAGCGCCTCCAGCCGGGCGCGGCGTTCGGCTTCCCGGTTTGCGTCGAGCCTTGGGCCAAGAAGCACCGCCGCACTGGACACCGCAAGCGCCGCCGCGAAGGACACCAGAAACGCCATGGTCAGCGTCTTGCCCCGGCTGTCATTTGGGGCCGCCAGCAGTCGTTGCCACAGGGAAATCGGATTCAGATCAGGCATGTCGCCGCCCCCTTGCATGGCGCTTTGCCGCAAGCGCCGCATAGTCGATTGTCGGCGCAAAAACCTGCGCCAGAAGCACCGCGAAGACCGTGGCCCGTTCCGCCCCCACCAGCCCGTCCGAACCGGCCAGAAGCGCGATCAACGTGCCGCCAAGCAGGCCGTAGACCAGCCGCGAGACTGGCGTTGTCGGCGCCGTGACCGGATCGGCCAGCAGCAGCAAGCCGAAGCCCGCGCCCCCGGCCAGCAGAGCGGACTCCAACGGCGCGCCGATCAGGGCCATCGCCCCAAGCACGCCTGCGACCCCGCCGAGCAGCGCTGGCAATGGCAGGATGCCAAGCGCCAGAAGCACAGCCCCAGAGGCGGCGACAGCCAGCAACATCGTGGTCTCTGTCCCCGGCGCGGCACCGCCCGGCCATGTCAGGAACACCATCGCCAGCGCCACCGGGGCGGCCCCCACCACGTTGCGACCCCAGCCACCGAAGATCAGGTCTGCCAGCACGATGCCAAAGCTCGCCCCAAGCGCCAATTGCATGGGCGAGAGGCCCGCCGGGGCCAGCACCGCCATCGACACCGCCAGAACCGCGCCGGTAGGCGACCAGGGCACCCCGCGCAGCCTTCGGAACAAAAGCTGCCACAGCGATGCGACGGCCAGCACCGCGCCCATGCGCAGCACGCCCTCCACCCCTTGCTCGACCACCACGATGGCGGCGGGCGGCAGAAGGGCGGCGACAACCGCCCACCCGATCATGTCCCGTGACCAGAGCCCGCGCGCGGTCATGCTGCCTCCAACCGGTCAAGAACGGCCCGCAGCCGAATGCCAAAATCCTCGCCCCCTCCGGTCAGATAGCTGGCAAGCGCCATGTCATCTTCCAGCAATCCCAGAACCCCCATCCGCTCGGCCTGTTCGACCTCTCCGACGCTGATCGCCCGCAACAGGGCAACCGCCGGGAAATCCGGGCCGAGAGAGCGGGAGACAGCCGCATTCGGAATCAGCGCCGCACGTTGAAGGGTAGAGCCCTTGCGGCCATGCGGAGCAGGGGCTTCGCGCGGGGTCAGGCTGATCTGCACATGTCTGCGACGCAGGAACCGCCCCTCCTGCCCCGACAACAGCGGACCGGACAGAAAGCGATAAGCGGTGCCGCGCGTCTCGCCGCCTGCCAGCGCCTCGATATCCGTCCCGATGGGAAGGCGCAGCAACCGGGGGTCCGCCGCCGAAGGCCCGCACAGGGACACGACCCGGTCGGCAGGCAAGGCACCATCGCGCAGCAGTTGGCCAAGCGCCAAGACATCCGCATAGCCGATCTGCCAGACAGGGCGCTCCGCAGACACCGGGCAAAGCCGTTCCACATGCACACCGGGCATTCCGGCGGGATGCGCACCGGAAAAGACCGCGATGCGCACACGCTCACCAATGCGGGCCAGTTCCGCGCCCGGAGCCTGACAGACGAAGACCGCCCCCCCGCCAAGGCGGCTCAGCGCCTGAATGCCGGTGTTGAAGTTCCCCGCCTCGGCCCGGATCAAAGGTGCGGGATCGGCAGCACCGGGATCGGTGGCCATCGCGGTCACGACAATGGCTGCGGGTGTTTCATCGGGCGGTGGCACCCGCCCGAAAGGCCGACGCAGTATTGCGGCCCACAAACCACTGCTCAGCATCAGACGACGCAGCCCATCCGGGTCGTCCGCCGTGGCGGGGTCGAATCGCCTCGCCTCTCCCGTGCCGCGCCGGATCACCATCCGCGCCACCTGCCTGCGTGCACCGATCACGATGTCCTCCACCGTGCCGCTGACCGGGCTGGTCACCACCCTCTCGGGCATGGCATGATCGTGCAGCACGGGTTGACCGGCAGACACCCGATCCCCTTGCGCGACCACCGCACGCAGCTTCATCCCCGGATAATCCGCCCCGATCAGCCCCACACAATCGGGCAGAGTGACCGACCCGATCTCCTGCCGGGGCGCACCCTGATCGGGCAGTCTGACACCTTTGATACGGGGCAATTCGGGATTCTCCGGTGAAATGACGCGGGTTCTTGTCCGCCCACCATAGCGCCTAACGCCCTGCCCCGGATTGATAGAGGTCAAAGCCAGGACCGAAGCAATCGGGCATATCTGGACCCAAGCTGTTCCCGCCCTGAAGGAGACTGTCATGAAGACCGCCCGCGCCACCCTGTTGGCCCTGCTGACTGCCATTGCACCCTCTGCCATTCTCGCGCAGGAAAACAGCACCGCTGCCGCCGTGCAGGCCTGGGTGCAATCGGCCCATGGCGATGCCGCCGCCGAGGCCTTCGCCCATTGGAACGGCGAAGACGAGGTGCCCGCCGCCTGCGCGGTCTGTCATTCCGGGGCGGGCTTCCGCGATTTTCATGGGCTGGATGGCACGGCCGTCGGCATGATCGACCAGACCATCGCGCCGGGGGGCGTCGTGGATTGCGACACCTGCCACACCGACGGCGTATCGGCGATTTCCGAGATCACCTTCCCGTCCGGCGTCACCATGACCGCGCTACCCAATGCGGGCACTTGCCTGACCTGCCACCAGGGCCGGTCGTCCGGCCCGACGCTGCAAGGGCAGTTGGAGGGGATGGACCCCGACGCGCCGAATGGCGAGCTGCGCTTCGTGAACCCGCATTATGCAGCAGCGGGCGCGACAACTTTCGGGTCAGAAGTCGCGGGGCTTTATGAATACATGGGCAGGACCTATGACGGGGCTTTCAGCCATACCGGGCCGATCACCACCTGTTCCTCCTGCCACGATCCGCATTCGCTGGAGGTGGTCACCGATGGCTGCCTGACCTGCCATGAAAACGCCGATCCCGAGACGATCCGCATCTCGCGCATCGACTATGACGGCGACGGCGACATCACCGAAGGCATCGCCGCCGAAGTCGAGGGGCTGCGCCTGATCCTGGCCGCAGAAATCGCCGCCTATGCGGAAACGGTCGCTGGTGCGCCGATCCTCTATGAGCTGCACAGCTACCCGTATTTCTTCAACGACACGAACGGGAATGGAGAGGTGGACGAAGGCGAAGCGATCTTCCCCAACCAATATTCCAGCTGGACGCCGCGCCTGTTGGCGGCGGCCTATAACTTCCAGTTCGTGACGCGCGATCCGGGGGGCTATGCCCACAACCCGAACTACACGCTACAGGCAATCCATGACAGCATCATGGACCTCGCCGAAGCCTCTGGCCGCCCGGCCCCCGCGATCAACCGGCCCTGAGGCCGCACAGGCCCGGCGGCGCTACAGCCCGCCCGCCGGGTCGATCAACCCTTCGCGCAGCGCATAGGCAATCAGCTGCGCGACGGAATGCACGTCGAGCTTCTGCATCAGGCTGGTGCGGTGGCGGTCCACGGTCTTAGCGCTGATCCCGAGCGTTTCGGCAATCTCCTTGTTCGACTGGCCCGCAACGATCAGGTTCAGCGTTTGCCTCTCGCGCGCGGTCAGGTCGGGCGCGTCCGGCGCGTCCTCCAGCATGGCCACAAGACTCGCCGCGATGTGACGCCGCCCGCGCAGGATGTTGGGCAACTGGCGATAGAGCTCGGTATTGTCCTCGCCCTTGGAAAACAGACCATCGACGCCACTTGAAACCAGTTCGCTGATCTTGCCCACGGACATGACGCCGGTCAGGATCACGATCTTGGTATCGGGCGACCAGCGGCGCGCCTCCAGCAGCACCTCCAGCCCGCCTGCATGGGGCATCTGCACGTCCAGCAGCAGCAAATGCGGCCGGTGCTGACGCACGGCGGATATGGCCTGCAGCCCATCCCCCGCCTCGTCCACCACGGCGATGCCGTCGGTTTCCACCATGCCGGGGGTTTCCAGCGCCGTGCGCAACCCCGCCCGGACGATGGCATGATCATCGGCAATAACCGCGTGAAATCTTGGCTCGGGCAAACTAAGCTCCCCCCATTATCTTTTGAAAAGGCAATCTGTTGCGGGCGATCCTATCATTCCTTTCTGTTTGCGCGACCCTGCTTTTCGCCAGCCTTCCGGCAGCCGCGCAGAGCCCGCCGGTGATGGAGGTCGACCCGGCCTATTCCTCGCCCGATATCGCGCCCGCCATGCGCTTTGCCCGTGATGTGGGCCAACCGATTGCCGACATCGTCACCGCCTATATGGACGGCGCCCTGAGCGGTGATTTCGACGCGGTGATCGCACCTGCCGCCCCCTATCAGCCGATCTGGGCGCTGACCGAACTGCTGAACGTCGCCCCCGATGAGGGCCGCCCGCCCGATGCCTGGATTCTGGCGTCGGATACCCATGGTCTTGTGGCGCTTGATGTGTTCCTTGTGCGCGATGGCGGCCTGACCGAGCAGTTACTGGCCCACGACATCCGCGAGCCCTTCGACCCTTCCGATTTCAGCGCCACAAGGCTGAGCAGCGCTCCGGTGGAACTGACTGCCGGGGAACGGGCGCTTTTGATGGTGCGCATGACCTATGGCGCGACCGATCTGGTGGATCTGAGCCTTGAAACCCCCGCCGACCATCAGGCCCGCACCTTCACTGACGGCCTGACGCTGGCCGGGTTCTATGCCTTCCTGGGCTCCTGCATCCTGTTCTTCGCGGTCTTCAGCGCCACCATGCGCAGCGATGTGGGTGGCGCATACGCGGGGCTTCTGGCCCTGGGGCTGATCTTCATCGCCTATATCGACATTCTGCTGTTCCGCTTTCTCTATCCCGCCCATCCCACCTGGCACCTGCCGGTTGGCCTATCGCTGCTCTATGCGCTATGTGCCGCCGGATTTGCCACCGCCGCCCTATCCTTGGCGCGCTTCGCCCGGCGGCCGAAGCTGAAACAGGCCATGCGGGGCCTCGCGGCGGTCTCGATCATCGGCATTGGCCTTGTCTTCCTCCTCCCGCCCGAGATCATGGCCCCCGCCTCTTACATCCTGCTGGTGCTGATGCTTGGGAGCCACCTGTTGGCAGGGTTCCAGTGGGACATGGTGACCGGTGCTCGCAGGCCGGTCTTTCGGATGGTTGTGCTGGTGGCCTTTGTCGGGCTTGGCCTGCTGATCCTGCTGGCACTGGCTCGGCTTGGTTCGGTCGAGATCCCGATGAACTGGGCGATCAAGGCGATTTACGCAATCATCGCGTTCGGCACCATGTCGGGCCTGTCGGTCGGCTTGATCGACATGCGGCGGGAACATGCGGCGGCGCTGGAACGAGAGATGGTGGCGCTTCAGAAAGAGGCGGAGACCACCCGCGAATTGCTGGAGGCCGAGCGCAACTACAGCCACGCCCGTGACCTGGCCGACCGGCGGCGGCAGCAGCTGGCCACCATGTCCCACGATATCCGCCAACCGCTCGCCTCGCTGCGCATGACGATGGAAACCATGACCCGCGACCAGTCGCCCGAAATCCGGAAACGGCTGTCCGAGGCGTTCGACTACATGCAGGATCTGGCGCTTGGTCATCTGGAAGACACCCGCCCCGAGGAGGATCTGCCCGGCGAGCCAACGCCAGAGGAACCGGAGGACAGCACCGATCCCTATGCCCTGTCGCTGATCCTGAACACGGTCGCCCAAATGTTCCGCGAGGAGGCCGTGTCGAAGGGTCTGCGCCTGCGGATCGTGCCGTCGTCGATCCCCGTCACTGTCCCGCCGCTCATCCTGATGCGGATCGTGTCGAACCTCGTGTCGAACGCGGTGAAATACACCACCGAGGGAACCGTTCTGGCCGGGGTGCGCCGCAAGCCGGACGGGGCCAGCATCGAGATTCTCGATACCGGTGTTGGCATGACGGCAGACGAACTGGAAAGCTTTCGGCAGGCCTGGTCATCGGGCAAGGACAGCAGCGGCCACGGGCTTGGCCTGTCGATCTGCCACGAACTGGCCGCGCAGCACGGGCTGACACTTGCCGTCACCTCCACCCCCGGCAAGGGCACCGTTTTTTCGCTGCGAATTCCTGCAGACCGCGTGGTAAAAGGAGCCTCATGATGCGCTTGCCGGTTCTGTTCTTGGTACTTTCCTTTCCCCTCGCGGCCATGGCCCAGACCGAGGTGGATGGCGTCGGCCCCGTGACCGAAGGCGAGGTCGATGCCTTTGTCGTGGCGGACGCAAACCGCGACGGGATGCTCAGCTTTCCCGAGTTCCGCGAATTCGTGCGCCAGATGGCTCGCACCGGCCAACCCACGGCCCGGCTGATCCGCAATTTCGCCGCCTATCGCATCGCCTTTCGGCGTGTGGACGCAAACGAGGACGGGTTCGCCAGCCCCGCCGAATTGCGCAGCGCCGACGACGATTTCCGCGAAAACGGCTAGCCCCGTCTGACTGAGGTATTGGACCCGTGCCCCGGCAGGTATGGGCACCGTATCCCTGATCCCGGCTTCATCATGAAACAGGGGCAGAACCTCATGAACCGCGCATCCTCTCTGACCACGCTCACCGCCACCCTTGCCATTGCCGTGCTGCTGCCCGTTGCCGCCGCGGTGACGCTGGCCATCAGCATGCCCGCCTCTGCACTGACCTTCGGGAACATCGGCGCGCGGTCCGGATAGGCCAGGGGACAATTGGGGGATCGCCCTCATCCAGGGTGACCGATGCCCCGGCTATCTTCTGCCCAGACACCGCCCCAACCCGAAAGGCCCACCATGACCAAATACATTCTTGCCGCCCTGCTGGCGCTTTCTGCCGCCCCTGCCCTTGCCCAATCCGCAACCGGACCGAACGACTACGTCGCCAATCCCGGCATCCCGAATGCCGATACCGGGCCGCGCTATTGCCCGGAACTGGCGCATACCGAACACCCGTTCCGCATTCGATGCCCCTCCTGGCCCGACATCAGCAACGTGGCCATCGGCGCCCCGATCGAGATCAGCGTCGGACAAGGCATCGTGGGCGACAACCGTGGCGTTCTTGTGGAAGAGGGTACGAGCGTCGGCAGCTCTTACAGCATTCTCGAAGAGGAGGACGATCACGACTGACCACCCCCCCGCGCGCAGCCGCGTCATGCAGCCCCGTCAGCCCTGCGCTGGCGGGGTTTTCCTAGCGGTCCACAGCCCCGTTTGGGGGATCGACCCTATCCGCAGCCGGGCATCCGCCCCCTAGGCTTGTCACATACCCCAAACCGAGAAAGGCCCTGCAAATGCCCAGTCCCACCCGCCGCCAGTTGCTGCTCGCGCCTTTCCTGTTGGGGGTGTTTCCCGCAAAGGCCGACCTCTTCCCAAACCATCCCGCAACGCGAACCATCGCGGCACAGGTCAGCATCACCGGGGGAACCTATCTGGGTCAATGGGCCGACGGACAGGAACTGCGTCAGATCCTGCGTGTGATCGGCCCGGACATGATCACGCTGCAAAGGCAGGGTTATTCCTCGCCCCCGGTGCCTTACCACCGGATTGCGCTGGACCGGTTCCAAACCGGCAATGGCAACAGTCTGACGGTGATCAGCGCCACACGCCTGCGCTGGACAAATGCCAACGGCACCAGCGTGATCTACGATCTGGAATGACCGGCCATCAGGTTTCCGCCTTGATCGCCCGGTCCAGCATCAGCCGAAACGCCTTGGCCCCGGCATCGAGCCCAAGGTCGATATGGGGAGTCACCGGATTCTTCATGCCCTTGTGAACCTCTTCCAGAACCTCCTTGTCCTCCAGGAAGGCCATCCGCGCACCGTCATTCATGTAGTCCGAGATCGCCTGATCCTCCGCATGATCATTGCGGTGCTGGAACCAGAAATAGCGGGTCCGGTCCTCATCAATCGGGGTCATGAAGTTGTAGGAGATGTTGACGAAGGTTTGCTCCACCTGCGGCTTGCCGTAGCCCCCTGTGCCGACGGGCGTGTAGATCGATTTATTCACCCCGATGGCGGGCATGCACATTTCGTAATGCTGGAGCCGGTCGCAATCGCCCTCGAAGCGGACCAGCTTTGCATAATAGGGCGACGGCGGCTTGTTCTCGATCCAGCGGGATACGACGACGCCGTTGTCGTGGCGGTCGATATTGAGCGGCTCGTCATCCGTACCCGCCCCCGCAAAGGAGCTGACATGCACCCAGGCGACGTGGCTGGGATCGAGCAGGTTGTCGCAGACCCACAGGTAATGGCAGTCGATATCCATGACCCCGCCATCGGTCTTGCCCCAGTTGGGATCGTCGAAATTGGGGATCGGGAAAATGGTATCGGGATCGGCCAGGCCTGGGTCGCCCATCCAGATCCAGAGGAAGCGGTAGCGGTCCACCACCGGGTAGGATTTCACCACCGCCCGGCGTGGGGTCATGCCGCGCTGCGTCGGGCTGTCGGTGCATTTGCCGGTGCAATCGAAGGTCAGCCCATGATAGCCGCATTCCACCGTATCGCCGATCAGGTTGCCCTTGGACAGCGGCAGTTTACGATGCGGGCAGGCGTTTTCCAGCGCCACAGGGCTGCCGTCTTCCTTGCGGTAGAACACGATACGCTCGCCCAGAAAGGTCTCCGCCTTCAGCTCGCGGCCTACATCCTTGCTCCAGGCGGCAACATACCAGCAGTTTCTCAGATACATGGGTGGCGTCCTTTCTTCGGGTGGCGATGGCCCATCCTGCCGCAAGGCGCAGGGTTGCGCCATGGGGCAGAGGTAATGCCCCCATTAGGCAGGCTAATTCATTGGCAAAACAGCGTCCGGCAGGTCCGGTTCCGAGGCGACCTCGGACCTGATCCATGACAGGAAGCTTTGCACCTTGGCGCTGTCCATCCGGTCATGGCGCAGGACCAGCCAATAGGAGAGCGGCGACTGCGCAATCTCGGGGAATGGCCGCACCAGCCGCCCGTCGCGCAGCGCGTCGATCACCAGCGGCTTGCGCCCGAGCGCCACACCGATCCCCTGAATCGCCGCCTGAACCACGAGGTTCGATTGCCCGAAGCGTCGTGACTTGGCCGGTTTCGGCAGGGTCAGGCCGCAGTTCCGCGCCCAGAAGTCCCACGTTGGGGCAGCATTGCCGAAGCTTTCGTTTTCGTCATGCAGCAGGGTGTGATGGGCCAGATCCTGCAATCGGTGCAGGCCGGGCGGGCCATCAACCAATGCGGGGGCGCAGACGGGTGTCAGGCATTCATGCATCAGGTGATCCACGTGGAAACCGGGGTAGTCACCAAGACCATATCGAATGCCGATATCGGCATCAGCGGCGGAAAACGGGTGCTGGCCGGTATCCGTCGCAATGGACACGGCCAGATGCGGATGCGTGGTGTCGAAATTGAGCAGGCGGGGGAACAGCCATGTAAAGGCAAAGCCCGGCAAACAACTGATGACAATGGTGTTTTCCGATCGCGTCCGGTCTCGTAGCTGTGCGCAGACGTCCGAGATTCGCCCCAGCCCGTCCGAGATTGCACGGGCCAGCTGATCGCCTTCGCGTGTCGGTTCCGATTTGCGGGCGCCACGGATCAACAGCTCATGCCCCAGCCATTCCTCCAGGGTCTTCACATGCTGGCTGACGGCGCTCTGGCTGACGCCCAGTTCCTGCGCGGCGGCAGAGAAGCCCGACAGGCGCACCACCGCCTCGAAAGCACGCAGGGCAGAGAAGGGAAGGTTGATGATCATATAAGTCAGTCTAATGGCACCCATTACGGGAATCAAATAGCTGAGTGCAACTCACGGAAGTTAGAGTGACTTTACGATCCGTCAACATTTTTGGTGTAGATCAGGAA
This sequence comes from Nioella sediminis, assembly GCF_001879695.1. Taxonomy (GTDB): domain Bacteria; phylum Pseudomonadota; class Alphaproteobacteria; order Rhodobacterales; family Rhodobacteraceae; genus Nioella; species Nioella sediminis. The sequence goes on along the minus strand of NZ_MNBL01000084.1, from coordinate 5,248 downwards.
AGGAGCCCACCAGATGCCGACCCCGTCCCCGGAAAAAGGTGCGCTCAACCTGCTGCGCAATTGCGCCCATGCGGCGGCGGGTGACAGGCTGCTCGTTGCCTATGAGCCGCCTGAATATGGCTATTTCGATGCCGATGCCGTCAGCATCGTTTCCCGAGCCGCCGAACGCCTCGGGCTTCGGGTCGATGCGGTCGACGTGGGGTTCAACCCCGACAACCCGCACCTGCCGCCGGACTTGCTGGCCCGGTTCGAAGCGGCCGACATCATCGTCTTCCTCGCACGGCTTGGCGATCAACTGCGGTTTTCCGACATGCCGCAGGGCAAGACAATCATCGTCAGCTTCGCGCTCTCGCGCGATCTGTTCGGGTCGGGCTTCGCAAATGGCCATCACGCGGCGTTTCTAGAATTAAAAGCCGCCGTGAACGAGACGCTGGACCGGGCGGAACATGTGCGGATCACCTGCCCATTGGGGACCGAGATCACCGGGCGGCCCGAAATGAACCTGACGCCAGAGGGCGACACAACGATCCTGCGTTTTCCCATGTCGGTCTTTACCCCGGTGCCCGCCCATAGTTTCTCGGGCCGCGCGGCGATGAGCTTTCTGACCGGCACCGGTTCGAAGTATTACGACGACTATTCGCCCGAATTCGGCGCACCGGTTTTTGCCCTGATGGAGAACGGTCGCCTGACCGGGTTCGAGGGCGAACCGGCGGATGTCGCCCGCGCCAATGCGCAATATGACCGGGTGTCGTCGATGTTCGGGATTGACCGCGATTTCGTCCATTCCTGGCATGCGGGCATTCATCCCGGCTGCGGCTATCCCTGGGACATGCGCCAGAACTACGAACGGTGGGGCGGCGCGGCCTTCGGCAATCCGCGCATCCTGCATTTCCACACCTGCGGCACCTATGCGCCGGGCGAGATCAGCTGGAACATCTTCGACCCCACGATCGAGGTCGATGGCGTGACCCTGTGGGAAGAGGGCGTCTTCCGCGCCGAGCGTCTGCCCGAGGGGCCCGCGATACTCGCCCGCTATCCCTGCGCCGCGGCGCTCTTCGCCGCGCCAGACCGGGATATCGGCCTGCGCGCCACCGGGTAGCGGCAGGGGGCTTGCCAGAATCGCGGGCGGCCCCATAATCAATAGGTAATGGGGCCGGTGTGAGGCGGCCCCATGGTGCGGAGCACTCCCGTCTCCGGTGCCGGTCATGCCCGAGATGGCGCCCCTTGCGGCCCCCGGCACCGGCAGAACTCATGGACCACCAACAATGACACAAGGCATTGTCACGCCCCTGACCCAGGCGCTTGCAGAGGGCAAGCTGACCCGGGACGAGCTCAAATCCTTCATGCAACGATCCGACGGCCCCGCCCTGCGCCGGCTGGCGCTTTGGGTGCTGGTGCTGGCGGGCACCACCACGCTGATCGCGCTGGCCTGGGACAGCTGGCTGATCTGGCCCGCGATGTTCCTGCAAGGCATCGTTCTGGTGCACCACTTCTCGCTGCAACATGAATGCGTGCATTACACCGTGTTCCGGACACGGAAACTGAACGATATCGTGGGCCAGATCTGCGGGCTGATCATCCTGCTTCCGCACCGCTTCTTCCGGTACGAGCATTGCGACCACCACACCTATACACAGCTGACCGGGCAGGACCCGGAACAGATCCCGATGCCGAAAACCTATGGCGAATACCTGTGGTATCTCTCTGCCATTCCCTACTGGCGGTCCAAGTTCACCGAGGTGCTCCGCCACGCCAGCGGGCGGCTTTCCGACGTCGAAAAGCGTTTCATCCCGAAGGAGGAATATGCCGCCGTCTATTGGGACGCGCGGATGATGCTGGGCGTCTATGCGGTGATCTTCGCGGGTATGGCGCTGACCGGTTGGTGGGGGCTGATCTGGTACTGGATCATCCCGCTGTTCCTTGGCGAACCGGTGATGCGCTTCATCCGAATGACCGAGCATGTGGGCCGCCCGACGGTGGCGCAGATGAGCGACAACACCCGCACCAACCTCGTCTCCGCCCCCTGGCGGTTCCTGTGCTGGAACATGAACTACCACGCCGAACATCACTACGTGGCCTCGGTGCCCTATCACGCCCTGCCGCGCCTGCACGAGAAACTGCGCGACCACATCCATGTGGAGCCGCGCGGCTATCTCGGCGCGCATCTCGACATCCTGCGCCAGATCCGCGAGGCACGGGGATGAGTGGCAAGGACTGGCGCGATGTGATCGCGGTGGCGGATCTGGAGAAGAACTGGGTCACGCGGGTGGAGGTCGGGCGACGCTTGATCGCAGTCTATGACACACCGAGCGGGGTTTATGCTTCGCTGGCGCTCTGCAATCACGGCGGGGCGGATCTGTGCGACGGGTATTTCGACGGCCATGTCATCGAATGCCCGCTGCATCAGGGCGCGTTCGACGTGCGCGACGGGCGGCCCGTGGCGGCGCCTGCGACGCGGCCGATGCGGGTGCTGGAGGCGCGGGTTCTGGATGGAATAGTGCAGGTGAGAATCTGACAGCTGCCTCGAAAGGTGGCCCGCAACGGGCCGCCCGGCAGGATCGCGGACCGCAGATCCGCCCCCTGCCCCGAGGCGCTGGATCGGTGCGCTCTGCGCGCGCTTTCATTGGCTGGCTCAGGCGGTGATCCGCGCGAGGCAATCCGTCACCATCGGCCCGAAACTCTGTTCAACCGCCACATCGAACCCGCCTTTACAACGGGTGACAAGCGCCCTGAGAGCGAAGGCCTCGGTAAAGCTCGCGGCCTCGGGGCCGAAGCGGCTGTCGTGCAGGTCCATCGGGCAGGCCACAGCCATGACTTCCGACGCGTCCGGCCCGGTGATGCGGAACCACGCGAGCGTGTCAGAGACCCGGACGAGGGAGATTTCCGGCGGGGCCTCGGCGGGACGAAGGGCTGTTTCCAAAGGGGCTTCATGGTCCAGATCGGCGCGCAGCAACCAGTGGTCGGGGCCGATGAACATCAGCGTCACGCCCCCGGCCTCGGTTTTCGAGTTGGGCCGGTCGGGGAAGGGCGGCAGCGCGTTGCCTGCCCAAGCCCCAAGTGCCTCTTGCGGGCCTTTCAGGTCAAGAAGCGCCTGCGTCTCCAGCCGTTTGAATGTCACGTCATAGGGCATCGCTCAGGACCTCAGCTTGTCGCCATCGGGGTCGTAGTGGCAGGGCGCCGTGACCCGAACCGGGATCACTTCGCCGCCCTTCAGCCGCACATGCGCGGTTTCGCCGTGGCGGGCATGGCCGTTGTCCAACAGCGCAAGCCCGACCCATCGTTCATGCACCACGCTCCAGACGCAGGCGGTGACAAACCCTTCGGTCTTTTCCTTTCGTCCGCCCGGTGTCAGCGGTGCGCCTTCGGGGATCTGGCGGTCGGGCTCGGGGATCACGCCGACCAACTCGCGCCTTGGCCCGCCCCCATCGCGCCGGATATGGACTGCGCGTTTGCCTAGGTAATCGGGCTTCTTCTTCGACATCGCCCACCCCATGCCCAGATCATAGGCGTCAACGGTTCCGTCAACCTCGTGCCCGAGCGACAGGAAGCCCTTTTCGACGCGCAGAACATGGCTCGCCTCCGACCCCACGGGCAGGATGCCAAAGGGGGCGCCTGCCTCCATCACCTTCGCCCATAGCGCGCGCATATGGCGGGGGGCCACGTTCACTTCGAAAGACAGTTCCCCGGTGAAACTGACGCGCACCACGCGGGCGGGCAGGCCTGCCACGGTGCCGTCTCGGACGGTCATGAAGGGGAAGGCCTCCGGCGAGAGGTCGATATCGGTGCCGAGCGCCGCCATCACCTCCCGCGCCTTCGGGCCGCAGATCGTGGCGTTGTTCCACTGGCTGGTGACGGTGGTGATGAAGACGTTCCAGCCGGGGAAACGGGTTTGCAGCATCTCCTCCATATGGCCGTTGATCGCGTCGGCATGGCCGGTGGAGGTCGAGATGATCCAGCGATGCTCATCCAGGCGGAAGCACACGCCGTCATCCATGATCAGCCCGTCATCGGACAGCATCAGCCCATAGCGCCCGTTGCCTGGTTTCAGCGAGGACATGACATTGCTGTAGAGGTAGTCAAGGAAGCGGCCCACGTCGCGGCCCTTCAGCTCGAACGTGCCGAGGGGGGAGCCGTCATAGACGCCCACGCCAAAGCGCACCGCCCGGCATTCGCGATTGGTGGCCTCCTGCAAGCCTTCGCCCGCGCGCGGGAAATAGCCCGGCCTGCGCCAGCGGGCGCCGGCCTCGTACATGAAGGCGCCCTGGGCGAGGTTCCATTCGGTGATCGGCGTGTGCCGGTAGGGTAGCGCGACGGTTCCCTCGCGCAGGCCGCCGATGGCCCCGAAGGAGACGGGCGTATAGGGCGCGCGGAAGGTGGTGGTTCCGACCTGCTCCATCGCCAGCCCCTGCGCCAGCGCCACGGTGCCGATGATGTTGATATTGCCGGTCTTTCCCTGATCGAAGCCCATGCCGCCGGTGGTGTAGCGCTTGACGTGCTCGACATTGGAATAGCCTTCGCGCAGGGCGAGGTGGATGTCGTCCACGGTCACGTCGTTTTGCAGGTCGAGGAAGGCCTTGCCCTTCGCGGTCTCCACCCGCCAGAGCGGCTCGATGGAATAGAGCAGGTCGGGGGCGTCGGGGATGTCCGGGTTTTGCGTGCCCGTTATCTTCGCGGCGGCCTCGGCGCCGGAGCGCAGCGCATCGTGCAGGGTGAGCGCGCCAGTGGCCGCGCCTGCGGCGCTGACAGCCTGCGCGGGCGTGTCGGGCAGGAAGGTTGCAAGCTGGTCGTCATAACGCAGCGTGCTGCGGGACTGGGACCAGAGGTGCACCGTGGGGTTCCAGCCGCCCGACATGGCCAGCAGATCGCAGGAAATGATCCGCGCCGAGCCGCCGGTTTTCGCGGCGACGGCCACGCTACGGATCTGCCGTGCGCCCTGTGCCTCGGTCACGCATTTTCCGGCCATGATCTCGATGCCGGGCACGATCGCCCGCGCCTCGTCGGGCACCGCATCACGGCTGTCGACGATGGCCCTCACCTCGACCCCCGCCGCCGCCAGATCGGCGGCCACCGCGTAAGCGGAATTGTTGTTGGTAAAGAGCACAGCCCGCTTGCCGGGGGCGACGCCGTATCGGTTGACGTAGGCCTGCACGGCAGAGGCCAGCATGACGCCGGGCCGGTCGTTATTGCCGAAGACGAGGCCGCGTTCGATGGCCCCCGTTGCGGTGATCACATGGCCCGCGCGCACCCG